>NZ_JBIAFE010000047.1:0-30680 GCF_042869115.1 Micromonospora sp. NPDC007230
CACCGGGCAGTTTTCCTTACGTGGCAGGCACTTCGCCATATCTACCGACTCACCACCCATCCAAGATCACGATCGCCGTGAAAGGCCGAGGCTAGCGTTCGTCGCCGCCGTCGCCGCGATCATCGCCCTGTTCAAGTAGAACGCCCCGCCTCGGTCCGCGCCCGGGGCGGGGCGTACGGCCGTATCCTCCGGCGCATGAGCGCCCACAAAGGAGACGACCCGCCCCGTTGGCCCGCCGACCTGATTAACGCCCTGGCGGCCTTCGTCGCCGACGAACTGGGCGAGCCGCACCCCGCGCCCGTCCGCCGCACGGCCTGTCGGCCGTTCCCGGGCCGGCGTCGCCGCGCCTGACCCGCGCCCGCGCAAACGAAGCCCCCGCCACCGGATCGCGCCCGGCTGCGGGGGCTTTCGTCGTTTAGGTGACGGGGGCTCCCGTCGGACATTGGAGCCCCCGTCACGGGTAGAGGACCGACCTGTGTCCTCGACCGAACCTCAGTGCCAGTGACCGGCGATGAGCAGAATCAGGTACGCGATCCGCAGCGCAGTCTCAATGACTCGTCCGACCCCGCTGACTCTCGTAAGAACCTGACCTTCCCCTGCCCTTTCCCGTCGCCGCACCGTCGGTTTGCGCGCAGAGCGCATTTCGGATCCTCCTTGGCCGCCGCCTCCCATCAGGGAATTGACGAACCCGGTCCGGCGCTAGCTGCCGTTCCGCCGCCTGGGGTCACGGCGGGAGGTGGTTCCTACCCCGCAAAGCACTGTATCGATGGGACGCAAACGGACGCCGCCGCATGGCCGTCGGCCCCGGGCCCTATGCCCGGGCCCGTCCGCGATCGCCTCTCGACCGGCGCACGGGCACTGCGAGCAGGAACCGCGCGTACAGGTCGACCACCGGCACCGCCGGGAGGTCGTTCACGGCGGCCACGAACAGTCCCGCTAGGTAGACCTGGGTCGCCCACGGGTCCCCGGCCGCGAGTGTCGCCCGCGCTGGCGGGCATGGGTAGGGCTGTTTTACACGCCGCGCAGTCCCACGCCGGGCGCTGCGGCCGGTGGGCGCTCACCAGTGCCGCCCCGCGTTGGCCCGGTACGCCTGGGCGGGCGTCAGCCACCCCGCGCGGCCGGGCTGCGGGTAGACGTCCGTCGGCGCGTCCGCCCAGGCCGGGCGCGGCGCTGGCTCGGCTGGCTGCGGCGTGTAGTGGCGGTGCGGACAGGTCCGCCAGCGCAGCCCGCAGACGCAGCGCCGGGACCAGCGTCGGCGGCGATGAACCAAGTCAGACGGTATCGGGTTCGTAGCTCGGCGTAGGCGCATTCCCTCATCGTGCGCTCGCCGTTAGCGACCGTCAACCACGATCGACGTTCGCGGTTGTCGGACGACCGCCGTTACCTACCGTCGGTCCTATGGTCGAGTTCGTCGGCATCGCCGAAATCCGTGACATGCTCGGCGGCGTGTCGCGGGCGCGTGCCGGCGTGATCGCCTCTCGGCGCGACTTCCCGCCGCCATACCAAGTCCTGAAGATGGGCCAGATATGGCGGCGGAGCGACGTCGAGCGATGGATCAGGGAGCACCGCCCGGACCTCGCTGAGGAGAGTTCGGACTAGAGCCTCGGCCGCCATCTCGGCGAGGCGCTGGCCCACATCTGTCGCCGCCCACGGCTACGTTGTCGCGTATGCCCCTCGCCGTCCAGATCCCCGCGCCCCAGAGCCTTGGCCCTGCCGTTGGCTCACCCGCGACGATCGTCGTCGGCGACGACGCCTATCCGGCGGTCGTGGTCCGGGCCAGCCTCACGGCCGTAACCGTCCGCCGCGTTGAGCACGACGAGCCGCGCCGCAATCGCGACCACACGGCGCTAGTCGCGGTCGGCGACCTGTCGCGCCCTGTCGGGCCTCCGGAGGTCTACCGCCTGCGAGACGGCCGCTATCGGACGGCGTCCGCCGTATTGGCCTTCGGCGAGGCGGTGTCGCGTACGCCTCTCCCGCCGCCCCGTCGGGCGGGTTGGGGACCGATAGTGCGGCACGATGGGGTCATGAGCGCACGCGTACGCGCCCCCGAGTTGCGGGGTCGGGCTTGGCTGAACACGGGCGGGAAGGTCCTCCGTTTGGCTGACCTTCGAGGTCGTATAACCGTCCTAGATTTCTGGACCTTCTGCTGCATCAACTGCCTGCACGTGCTCGACGAGCTGCGCCCGCTCGAGGAGAAGTACGGCGACATCCTGGTCGTGATCGGCGTGCACTCGCCGAAGTTCGAGCACGAGAAGGACCCGGCGGCGCTCGCGGCGGCCGTCGAGCGGTACGGCGTGCACCACCCGGTGCTCGACGACCCCGAGCTGGACATGTGGCAGCAGTACGCGGCCAAGGCCTGGCCGACGCTCTCGGTGGTCGACCCCGAGGGGTACGTGGTGGCCACCATGGCCGGCGAGGGGCACGCCAAGGGGCTGGCCCGGCTGATCGACGAGCTGATCGCCACCCACGAGGCCAAGGGCACCCTGCACCGGGGCGAGGGCCCGTACGTGCCGCCGGCCGAGCCGGAGACGACACTGCGCTTCCCCGGCAAGGCCGTCGTGCTCGACGGCGGCAACCTGCTGGTCTCCGACTCGGCCCGGCACTCCCTGGTCGAGCTGGCCCCGGACGGCGAGAAGGTGCTCCGCCGGATCGGTTCGGGTCCGCGGGGAGCCGACGACGGCCCGGCGGAGAGTGCCACCTTCTCCGAGCCGCAGGGGCTCTGCCTGCTTCCCGGGCACGTGGCCGAGGTGGCCGGATATGACCTGGTCGTCGCGGACACCGTCAACCACCTGCTGCGCGGCGTGAAGCTGGCCACCGGAGAGGTGGTCACGGTCGCCGGCACCGGGCGGCAGTGGCGCTCGACAGTCGACGACCACGCCCACGACGCACTCTCGGTCGACCTCTCCTCGCCCTGGGACGTCGCCTGGTTCGACGACAAGGTCGTCATCGCCATGGCCGGCATCCACCAGCTCTGGTGGTTCGACCCGATCAAGCGAACCGCCGGCGTGTACGCCGGGACCACCGTCGAGGCGCTGCGCGACGGTCCGCTGCCGGACGTCTGGATGGCCCAGCCCTCCGGCCTCTCGATCTCGGCGGACGGCACCCGGCTGTGGATCGCCGACAGCGAGACCAGCGCCGTCCGCTACGTCGAGAACGGGGTGATGCACACCTCTGTCGGGCAGGGACTCTTCGACTTCGGCCACGTCGACGGCCCGGCCGAGCGGGCGCTGCTCCAGCATCCACTGGGGGTGTGCGCGCTGCCCGACGGTTCGGTGCTGATCGCCGACACGTACAACGGCGCGCTGCGCCGCTTCGACCCGGAGACCGAGCAGGTCGCCACGGTGGCGGACGGGCTGGCCGAGCCGAGCGACGTGGTGCTCACCGCCGAGGGCGAGGTGCTGGTGGTCGAGTCGGCCGCGCACCGGCTGACCCGGTTGGCCCCGGGGGCGCTCACCGCGGCCGGCGCGAACACCGTGGACGGCCCCCGGCACAAGCTGGAGCGCAAGCCCACCGACGTGGCGGCCGGCGAGCTGACCCTCGACGTGATCTTCACGCCCGCGCCGGGGCAGAAGCTGGACGAGACGTACGGCCCGTCGACCCGGCTGGTGGTGTCGGCCTCCCCGCCGGAGCTGCTGGTCGAGGGGGCCGGGACGACCAGCGACCTGTCCCGCCGGCTGGTGCTGAACGGTGCCGTCGCACAGGGCGTGCTCCAGGTGACCGCCCAGGCGGCCACCTGCGACGCGGACGTCGAGCACGCGGCCTGCCACCTGACCCGGCAGGACTGGGGCGTACCGGTGCGGGTGGTCGACGGCGGCACCACCCGCCTCCCGCTGATCCTCCGCGGCCTCGACGAGGCCTGACCGCGCTCAAGATCCGCGCAGCTTCCCGGAAACTGGGTTGCCTCCTCGCGCGCTGAGGGGACCCTCTCCCTTGAGTTGCGCGAATCTTGACGCGGGTGACCGGCGACGGGGTCAGGCGAACGGGCGGAGGGGCACCCCGGCGTCGATGAGGGCGGCCCGGACCAGCTCGGCGCAGCGCACCGCGCCCGGGGTGTCCCCGTGCAGGCAGATCGACTCGACCACACACGGGACGACGCTGCCGTCGACCGCGACCACGGTCCGCTCGGTGGCCATCCGGACCGCCCGGGCGGCCACCTGCTCCGGGTCGCTGACCAGCGCGTTGCCGGCGGTCCGGGGCACCAGTGAGCCGTTGGGCAGGTAGTTGCGGTCGGCGAAACCCTCGGCCACCACGCGCAGGCCCGCGCCGACGGCGAGCTGGGCGAGCACCGAACCGGGCGGGCAGAGCAGCGGCAGCTCGTGGTCGTACCGGCTGACGGCGGCGACCAGCGCGGCCGCCTGCGCCTCGTCACAGGCCGCCGCGTGATAGAGCGCGCCGTGCGGCTTGAGGTAGCGCACCCGGGTGCGGAACAGCTTGCAGAAGGCGTCCAGCGCGCCGAGCTGGTAGATCGTCTCGTCGTGCAGCTCGGCGAAGTCGTACGCGATGTGCCGTCGGCCGAAGCCGGCGAGGTCCCGGTAGCCGACCTGGGCGCCGACCGCGACCCCGCGGTCGGCGGCGCCGGCGCAGACCCGGTGCATCGTGGACGGGTCGCCGCCGTGGAAGCCGCAGGCGACGTTGGCGGAGGTGACCAGGTCCAGCAGCGCCTCGTCGTCACCGAGCCGCCAGATGCCGAATCCCTCGCCGAGGTCAGCGTTGAGGTCCATGGAACGTCACCGTAGTCCCTGGTCGGGCCTGTGCGAGCGGCGTCACGTCGTCCACCACCCCGATCACCGGGTAGCCGCCGGTGGTCGGGTGGTCGGCCAGGAAGATCAGGGGTTGGCCGTCGGGCGGCACCTGCACCGCGCCGAGGACGAGGCCCTCGCTGGGCAGCTCGCCGGGCACCGCGCGGGGCAGCGCCGCGCCGATCAGTCGCGCGCCGACCCGGTTGCTCGCCGGGCTGATCGCGTACGGGGTGGTGAACAGCAGGTCGAGGGCGGCCGGGGTGAACCAGTCGTGCCGCGGGCCGGGGCGGACGGCCAGCCGCACCTCGTCGGGGAGGGGCGGGCCGGCGATGACGTCCACCGGGGCGGGGTGGCCGGCGGGCCGGCCGAGGGGCAGCCGGTCGCCGTCGCGTACCGGGGGCGGGCCGAGGCCGGAGAGCGTGTCGGTGGCGCGGCTACCCAGCACCGGCGGCACGTCGATCCCGCCGGACACGGCCAGCCAGGTACGCAGCCCGGCGCGGGCGGGACCGATCCGCAGCACCGCCCCGGCGGGCAGGGACAGCGGTCGGCCCAGGTCGCCCGCCCTCCGGTCGGCGTGGACGCCCACCTCGGCGCCGGTGAGCGCCACGGTGACGGCCCGGGTGACGCGGAGCGCGCAGCCGGTCAGGGTGATCTCCAGTCCGGCGGCGTTCTCCGGGTTGCCGACGAGCCGGTTGGCCAGGCGCAGCGCGGCCGGGTCGAGCGCGCCGGAGCGCGGGACGCCGAGGTGGGCGTACCCGGGCCGGCCCTGGTCCTGCACGGTGGTGAGGGCACCGGCCCGAAGCACCTCGATCATGCGAGCCGGACCCGGGTGCCGGGGGTGAGCCGGGCCGGCGGGTCGGCGTGCACGTCGAAGAGCACCAGGTCGGTCCGCCCGACCAGCAGCCAGCCGCCGGGCGAGGCGGTCGGGTAGATCCCGGCGTACGGGCCGGCCAGCGCGATCGACCCGGCCGGCACCCGGGTACGCGGGGTGGCCAGCCGGGGCACGGCCAGTTCCGCCGGCAGCCCGGTCAGGTACGCGAACCCGGGCACGAACCCGCAGAACGCCACCCGGAAGTCGGTACGCCGTAGCCGGTCCACCACGGCGGGCACGTCGACGCCCCAGTGCCCGGCGACGGTGGGCAGGTCGGCCCCGTCGTACACCGTGGGGACCTCGACCTCGGCGGCGGCGGCCGGGACGGCGTCGGCCCGAGGGGTCCACCCGGCGATCCGCGCGGCGGCCGCCTGCGGGTCCGGTACGCCGTCGAGCAGCACCGTGGCCGCCGCGGGGACGATCTCGACGGCGCTGAGTTGACCTGCCGCCCGCCGGCGCCACAGCTCGGCCCGCCACGCCTGGACCTGGTCGGGGTCGTCGCAGTCGAGCAGCAGCGCGTGTGCGCCGACGGGTCTGATCCGCATCCCGCCATCCTCGCGGATCATCCGTCCACCCGGGTCCCGCCGGCCGTTCAGGAGGCGGGACGGTACGCACTACTTGCAGGTAACCTACGGTGCCGTAACCTATTTGGCGTGACCACCTCCGCACCGCTTCGGCTCAAGCCGGTCGACATCGGTAAACCCCGGATGCGCGGCTGGCTGCACACCTACGCGTTCTTCGTCGCGCTCGTCTGCGGCATCGTGCTCTGCTCCATCGCGGCCGCCCGTCCCGGCTGGGCACCCCTGGTGAGCTGCCTTGTCTACAGCCTGACGGTGTGCGGCCTCTTCGGCACCAGCGCCCTCTACCACCGGCGAGTGTGGTCCGAGCGCGGCTACCAGATCATGCGCCGGATGGACCACTCGATGATCTTCGTGTTCATCGCCGGCACGTACACCCCGTTCTGCGCGCTGTTGCTCGACCGACGTCCGGCCGAGATCATGCTCGCCCTGGTGTGGGGCGGAGCGCTGTTCGGGGTGGCGGTCAAGATGATCTGGCCGCACGCCCCGCGCTGGGTCTCCGCGCCGCTCTACCTCGCGCTCGGTTGGGTCGCGGTGGTGATGCTGCCGCAGATTCTGCACGCCGGCGGGATCACCGCCCTGGTGCTGCTGATCGTCGGCGGCGCCATCTACAGCGTCGGCGCGGTCTTCTACGCCCTGCGCCGGCCGAACCCGTGGCCGACCGTCTTCGGCCACCACGAGTTCTTCCACGCCTGCACCCTGGTCGCCGCGATCTGCCACCACATCGCGATCTACTTTGCCCTGTTCGCCTGAGCGCGGTGGCCCGGCCGCCGGCGGATCCGACACCAGCACAGGCCGCTCCGGGCGACCCCGGAAACGTGCGAGGGCCCCGCACCGGCGCGGCGCGGAGCCCTCGACGGTCTCGGAACGGCTCAGGCCGGGTAGCCCGGGCGGCGCACCTCGCGGTACTCCTCCCGCACGACCCGGTCGTCCTGCACCGGCACGACGGGCTCGGCGACAACCCGCTCGCGCACCGGCCGGGCGACCACCGTACGGCGGCGGTTGTTCCAGAAGTAGAGCGTGATGAGCAGCCCGACGACACCGGCGAGCATGAGCACCCAGCCCACGACGTTCAGGTTGAGCCATCCCAGGTTGGCGTCGATGGCGAACGCGAAGATCGCGCCCAGCGCGATGAGGAAGATGCTGGCACCGATGCCCATGACGTCGCCTCCTTGGCGTTCTGCTGGCGTTTCCTACCGCCGCGGCCATGGCTGAGGTAGCGGCACCCATCGACTTACCCAGGCGGTCCGATCGCGAATCAGGCAAGCTGAGCGCATGACGGAGGGCAGGAACCAGGAGCGCACGTTGGTGCTGCTCCGGCACGCCAAGGCCGAACAGTCCCAGGACGTCCCGGACGCGGAGCGCCCGCTGACCGCGCGGGGGCACGCCGACGCCGCGGCGGCCGGAGCCTGGCTGGCCCGGCACGCCCTCCTTCCCGACGTGGTGATCTGCTCCACGGCCCGGCGTACCCGCCAGACCTGGCACGGGGTGGCGCTGGGCATGACGGGCTCCCCGCCGGAGGGCGGACCGGCCGGCCCGTCGCCGGTGGTGCGCTACGCGGCGACCGCGTACGAGGGGCAGCCGGAGGATCTGCTGACCCTGGTCCGGGCGGTCCCGCCGGAGACCGGCACAGTCATGCTGATCGCCCACAACCCGGGCATCTCGCTGCTGTCGGCACTCCTCGACCCGGAGCGGGCGGATCCGGACGGGCTGCGTACCACCGACCTGGTGGCGCACCGCCCGACCACCAGCTGGACGAACCTGGGACCGGGCGGCGCACCTATCACCACCCGCCACACCGCCCGCGGTTGAGGCGCAGCGAAGGACCCCTTCTTCACGCCTCGGATGAAGAAGGGGCCCCTCTCCGCACTGGTTCCGCAGGCCCAAGGTCAGGACGGTGGCGCCGTGGGCGGCGGCGGATCGGGTGGCGGGGGCATCATCGCGGTCGGGTGGGAGAGCCGGTTCTCCTCCACGATCAGCGTGCGGGCCCGCTTGCGCCGGTCCTGCCAGAACCAGAGCGTGGTGAGCAGGACGGCCAGCCCGGCCAGGATCAGCACCCAACCGACCGCACGCAGGTCGATCCACCAGACGTTGGCCCGGATGGCGAAGGTCAGGATCGCGCCGACGGCGATGAGAAAGATTCCGCTTCCAATGCCCATGTGCGCTGCACTCCCCCGTGCGATGGCTCTTGGGCGTGTCCTGTCGTGGTCCGCGATGGTTACCCGTCAGGCGGCCGGCCTACCGGCCGGGCGGCGAAACAAACGGCGGCGGCCGGCGAGCTGTCCGCTCACCGGCCGCCGTCGTCGAACCGGTCGGATCACCCCACGAGGGATCAGAACGCCTCCTCCGGGAGGTCCATGATCTCCAGGTCGGCGCCCTCGATGATCCGCCGGTCGGCGCCGATGCGGGGCAGCACCTCGCGGGCGAAGAACCGGGCGGCGGCCACCTTGCCGGTGTAGAACGCCTTGTCGGCGGCGGAGACCTCGCCACCGAGCGCCTTCAAGGCCACGTCGGCCTGCTTCTGCAGCAGCCAGCCGACCACCAGGTCGCCGATCGCCAGCAGGAACCGACGGCTGCTCAGGCCGACCTTGTAGAGGGCCCGCGCGTCGCCGCCCTGGGCCTCGCCCAGCCAGCCGGTCAGCACGCCGAGGATGTTCTGGATCTCGGCGAGCGCCTTGCCGAGCGCCTGCCGCTCCTCCTTGAGCTGGCCGTTGCCGGCCTCGGAGGTGATGAACTCCTGGATCTCACCGGCGACCGCCAGCAGGGCCTTGCCGTTGTCCCGGACGATCTTCCGGAAGATCAGGTCGAGGCTCTGGATCGCCGTGGTGCCCTCGTAGAGGGTGTCGATCTTGGCGTCCCGGACGTACTGCTCCAGTGGGTAGTCCTGGAGGAAGCCCGAGCCACCGAAGGTCTGCAGCGACTCGTGCCCGAGCAGCTCGTACGCCCGCTCCGAGCCGACGCCCTTGACCAGCGGCAGGAGCAGGTCGTTGACCCGCTTGGCCAGCTTGGTGGCCTGCTCGTCGCCGGCCGCCTCGGCGATCGCGACCTTGTCCTGCCAGCCGGCCGTGTAGCAGACCAGCGCCCGCAGGCCCTCGGCGTACGACTTCTGCAGCAGCAGCGAGCGACGCACGTCCGGGTGCTGGGTGATGGTCACCCGCGGGGCGGTCTTGTCGGTCGACCGGGTCAGGTCGGCGCCCTGCACCCGGTTCTTGGCGTACTCCAGCGCGTTCAGGTAGCCGGTGGAGAGGGTGGCGATCGCCTTGGTGCCGACCATCATCCGCGCGTACTCGATGATCATGAACATCTGCCGGATGCCGTCGTGCTTGTCGCCCAGCAGCCAGCCCTTGGCCGGAACGCCGTGCTCGCCGAAGGTCATCTCGCAGGTGTTGGAGACCTTCAGGCCCATCTTGTGCTCGACGTTGGTGGCGAAGACGCCGTTGCGCTCGCCCAGCTCGCCGGTCTCCTCGTCGAAGTGGTACTTCGGCACGACGAAGAGCGAGAGGCCCTTGGTGCCGGGGCCGCCGACGCCCGCCACGCCGACCGGGCGGGCCAGCACGTAGTGGACGATGTTGTCGGAGAGGTCGTGCTCACCCGAGGTGATGAAGCGCTTGACGCCCTCGATGTGCCACGAGCCGTCCGGCTGCGGGATGGCCCGGGTGCGACCCGCCCCCACGTCCGAGCCGGCGTCCGGCTCGGTGAGCACCATGGTCGAGCCCCACTGCTTCTCGATGAAGAGCCTGGCCCACTTCCGCTGCCGCTCGGTGCCCTCGACGTGCAGCACGTGCGCGAAGGACGGGCCGGAGGCGTACATCCAGATCGGGGCGTTGGCGCCGAGCACCAGCTCGGCGAGCGACCACCAGAGCGCGCGCGGGGCGTTGGTGCCGCCGAGGGCCTCGGGGAGGTCCAGGCGCCAGAACTCCGAGTCCATGAACGCCTGGTACGACTTCTTGAACGACTCCGGCAGCGCCGCGGTGTGCGTCGCGGGGTCGAAGACCGGCGGCTTGCGGTCACTGTCCGTGTAGCTGGCAGCCAGGTCCTCGCGGGCCAGGCGGTCGACCTCGGAGAGGAAGCTGCGGGCGGTGTCGACGTCCAGGTCCGTGTACGGCTCCTGGCCGAACGTCCGGTCCGCCCCGAAGACCTCGAACAGGTTGAACTCGAGGTCCCGAAGGTTGCTCTTGTAGTGGGTCATGCTCGCTGGCCCCGCTTCCGGACAGATATTACCGATCAGTAACTGAGACTCTATTACTCACCGGTAGCCAGCGACAAGCCGATCACCGAAGTGACGGCGATTACACACGCCCGGTTCAGCCTGCGGCCACTCGCGCAGCAGTGCGGCCGCGACCAGCACGAGCAGCCCGTCGGCCAGCGAAGGACGCGCTCGCTGGACCGTCAGCTCTCCGCCGCGCCGACCTCCCAGCTCGGCACGGGCGCCTTCGCGCCGGTGGCCGGGCCGGCGTATTCCATCAGGACCAGCGCGATGTCGTCGTCGAGCCGGCCGTGCACCCACTCGACCAGGGCGGTCTCCAGCGAGGCCAGGCCGTCGGCCACCGTGCCGTGGCCGAGCAGCCGCCACGCCCGGTCGGCGGTCGGGAAGAATTCGCCGTCCCGGCGGGCCTCGCCCAGCCCGTCGGTGAAGAGCAGCAGCCGGTCGCCCGGTTCGAGCCGTTCCACCCGGGGCCGGACCACCGGCATGAAGCCGAGCGGGGGCGCGGGCGCGGGGGGTTCGAGCGGGATCACCGCACCTCCGCGCAGCAGCAGCGGTGGCGGATGTCCACAGTTGACGATGGTGAGCGTGCCGCCCCGCTCCTCGACCAGCGCGGCGGTGACGAAGTCCTCGTCGCCCACGTTGCGGGCCACCGCCCGGTCCAGATCGGTCACCACGGCGCGCAGGTCCGCCCGCTCGTACGCCACGTGCCGGTAGGAGCCGAGGACGATGCTGGCCAGCCGGACCGCGTCCAGCCCCTTGCCACGTACGTCGCCGATGATCATGCGGACGCCGTACGGGGTGTCCATCACCTCGTACAGGTCGCCACCGATCACCGCGGTGGCCGTGGAGGAGATGTACCGGGCGGCGACCGCGAGGGTGCCCACCTGCGGACCGAGCGGCCGGAGCACCGCCTGCTGCGCGACCGAGGCGAGCCGGGACAGCTCGGCGATCCGCTCCGACTGGCGCTGGCGGGCCGCCGCCACGGCGGTGGCGATCGCGGTGGCCAGCGCGATGCCCGCGACGTTGACCGCCGTGACCAGGGACATGGCCGGATCGGCGAGGGCGAAGGACCCCCCGATCGCCGTGCCGAGGACACCCGCACCGAGCACCACCCGCCAGGAAGCCAGCGCGGCGGCGAGGAACGGGGCGGCGGCCATCAGCGCGAGGAAGTGCGCAGTCCGGCCGTCCGCCAGTTCGACGGCGGAGACGATTGCGAGCAGCCCGAGGGCCGCGCCGAGGCCGGCGCGGGATCCGGGGCTCAGCGGGCGGGGGCCCGACTGGAAGGGTTGCGTGCGTACATCGGACAGCATGCCTGATGGAGGTGAACGGGTGAATGAACCTGACCCGTCGTCCGACGGTATTCTGCCCGGCCGGACCGCTCCGGCGGCACGATCGCCGTCGGTCACCGGTCAGCCGAGGACCTCGTACCGGACGGTCACCTCGCCGAGGTCGGTCGAGGCGATGGCCGCGAAGGCCGCGCGGGACAGGTCCAGGCACCGGCCGGCGATGAACGGGCCGCGGTCGTTGATCCGGACGACCACGGACTTGCCGTTGGCCGGGTTGGTCACCCGCACCTTGGTGTCGAACGGCAGGGTCTTGTGCGCGGCGGTCATGGCGTTCGGGTTGAACGTCTCCCCGTTCGCGGTCATCTGGCCCTCGTCGTAGAAGGACGCTCCGCAGGAGCCGCTGTCGACCACCTTCGGCGCGGGGGTGGTCTGCTTCGCGGTGGGCTTCGGGCTCGCGGTCCGGGTCAGGCTCCGGGAGGCCGCCTTGGTACGGGTCGCCTTCGGGCTGGGGGTGGCCTTCGGCGACGGGCTGAGGCTCGGCGACACGGAGGCACTCGGCGAGGCGGACGAGGCCGCCGAGGTGGGGACGACGGTGGGCAGGGCCTCGGCGACGGCGGGCCCGGCCGCGGGTTCGCCCGAGGTGAGCCGCACCGCGCCGACGGTGCCGCCGACGGCGAGCAGCACGCCGACGGCCGCGGTGGCGGCGATGCCGGCGGGCGAGGAGAACTTGCGGGTACGGAGGTGCCTACCAGCCACCGCGCGGTCCTTTCGTCAGCGGAGCAAACCGGCTCGGACCGTAACGAGAGAAGTACTTCCGAAGTCAACGTGATCATGGTGCTATGCCCGGATTTACCCCGATACGTCTATCCACTCGTGTGAACATTCCTCATCCGAACGGAGGAAGGGCCGCTGGCCGGGGCCGATGCCGCATCGGCTGGCGTCGGTGCCCGAGGATAGGAGGCGTGCTGAGCCACCGCCTCGTCGAGCTGTTCCGCTGGGTCGACCCCGGTCCGGACAGCAGTCACCTGGTCAGCGACATCTCCGGCTGGTGGCGGGATCCGGTGGTGCTGGCCGGCATCGGACCGGCCCTGGCCGGCCTGTTCCCGGACGCCCGGCCCACCGTCGTGATCGCCCCCGAGGTGACCGGGCTGCTGCTCGGCCCGCTGGTGGCGGTGGCCGCCGGCGCCGGCTTCCTGCCGGCGTACAAGCAGGACGGTGGGCGGCGGCGGGTCGGCCCGATGCGCTGGGCCGAGACGCCACCGGACTACCGGGGCCGGCGACTGCGGATCGGCGTGGACGCGCGCCGGCTCGGCCCCGGCGACCGGGTGCTGCTCGTCGACGACTGGGTGGCCACCGGCGCCCAGCTCGACGCGCTCCAGCGGGTGGTCCGGGACAGCGGGGCGGAGCCGGTCGGCGTCGCCGCGGTCGTGGCGACCTGCCCGCCGCAGGTGATCGAGCGGCTCCGGCTGCGTACGCTGCTCAGCCCGGACCAGCTACCCTGAGCGACGGCGGTATTGACCTCAAGCACGGTTGAACATCGAGGATCGCCACATGGACGACGGCATCCTGGACGAGGCGTACCAACGGCTGCACCGCACCGGCCCGGAGTTCGAGGGCTGGCTCTCCAACCACGGCCCGATGGCGGTCGAGGCGATGGTCCGGCACGGGCACGGCGCGCGGGTGCACCGCTGGCTGGACGACTACCTGCGCCAGCTGGACGAGCGGCCCCGCGGACTGCGGCCGATCGACGACTGGCGGGCCGCGCTCGGCGACCCGAAGCGGGCCGGCGACTGGCTCGCCCACTTCGACCGGGAGGTGCGTGAACGCCCCTGGCGGGAGGTGCTGGGCACCTGGTGGCCGCGGCTGCTGCCGGGCATCGCGGCGGGCGCCACCCACGGCGTGATCCGGGTCGGGCACGCGGTGCGGGTGCTGCGCGCCGACGGGGTGAACCGGGAAAGGCTCGCCGAGCTGGGTCAGGCGCTCGGCTACTGGGCCGCACGCTGGCAGCCGGTGCCCGGGACCGGCCCGCTCACCGGCCGGTCCGGCGTGGCGGCGGCGCTGGCCGGGGTGCCCCGGATCCCCGAGCAGAGCGGCGGCATCCGGGAACGGCTGGGCCGACTGCCCGAGGTGCCGGACTGGCCCGGGGCGCTGGCGGCGCTGCGCCCGCCGGACGGCCCGGCAGAGGCCGAGCGGACCCTCACCGAGCTGGTGCACCGGGCGGGCCTGGACTACCTCCGGTTCGGGCACGGCAACCCGGTGATGCTGGTGCACGCGGTGACCGCGCCGACCGCGGTGCTGCGTACCCTGCCGGCTCTGGATCCGGCGCTCTGGGCGCCGAGCGTCGCCGCGGCCTGGTCGGCCGCGGCCGCCGTGACCTCGGTGTACGCCCCACCGGCGCCGACCGCCCCACCGGCGGTCACGCCGGTAGGGCCGGCGGAGGTGTTCGCCCGGGCGGCCCGGCACGGCGACGCACACGTGGTGAAGCTGGCCGACGCGGTACTGGACGCGCACGCGGCGACCGGCGACGCCCGGGTCCTCGCGGCAGCCGGCTACGCCGGTCAGCTCATCTGACGAAGCCCGCGACGACCGTGCAGGGCCGCCCTGCCCCAGTTTGAAGTCGAGGCGTGGGCGGACGAAATCCCGCGACGGGCCGCCGTGCCGCCAGTAGCCTCGGCAGGATGTGGCCCCGCATCGGTGGACTTCGCACGCTCGCCCTCGGCACGCCCGGCGAGATGCGCGCCAACCTCAACACCCTCGTGCTGGCCGGCGTGAAGACCGCCACCGCCGGCCTGCTGACCAGCGAGTACGCCGACGAGAACGAGGAGCTGGAGCACGTCGGTGAACGGCTGGTCCTGGTCGACGACCACGACGCGCTGGTCGGCCTCGTCGAGGTCACCGGCGTGGAGGTGGTCCGCTTCGCCGACGTTTCCTGGGATTTCGCCCGCTCCGAAGGGGAGGGTGATCGGTCGATCGAGGAGTGGCGGGAGGGGCACCGCCGCTACTGGGCCCGGGAGGGCTTCGCGGTCGACGACGACTCCCAGGTGGTCTGCATCCGGTTCCGGCTGGTGTCCGCCGGAGACGGCGGCATCAGCACCGGCGACCTGGGCACCTGACCCCGCGGGGGGATCAGACCCGGCGCAGTTCGGGCAGCAGGCCGGCCGCCTCCACCAGCACCGCCTCGTCGCCGGCGTACCAACTGCTGGCTCGGGGCCAGTGCGTCACCACGTCGGTGAAGCCCAATCGGCCGGCCCGCGCGACCTGCTCGGCGAAGAAGTCCGCGCTGCGGAGCGAGAAGACCGGCGCCGAGTCCAGCGACAGGTAGCGGTCCAGGGTGGCCAGGTCCCGGCCGGCCCGCTCCAGGGCCTCGTCCATCCGGCCGGCGAGGTCCGCGACCGACGACCACCAGCTCTCCAGGTCGTCACCGCCGAGCCCGGTGGTCACCCACCCCTGCCCGAACCGGGCCACCAGGCGCATCGACCGGGGCCCGTTCGCGGCGACCACGAACGGCACCCGGGGCTGCTGGACGCAGCCGGGATGGTTCCGCGCGTCCACGGCGGCGAACCACTCGCCCCGCCAACTGGTGCCGTCCTCCCGCAGGATCAGGTCCAGCAGCTCGGTGAACTCGGCGAACCGGTCGACCCGCTGCCGGGGCGGCAGGGTCTCCCCGCCGAGCACGGTGGCGTCGAACCCGATGCCGCCCGCGCCGATGCCGAGCAGCAGCCGGCCGCCGGAGACGTCGTCCACGGTGGTCACCTGCCGGGCGAACGCCGCCGGGTGCCGGAAGTTCGGCGAGGCGACCAGCGTGCCCAGGCGGATCCGGGAGGTCACCGTCGCGGCGGCGGTCAGCGTGGTCATCGAGTCGAACCAGGGACCGTCGACCAGATCCCGCCAGCCCAGGTGGTCGTACGTCCAGGCGTGGTCGAAGCCCCACTCGTCCGCCTGCCGCCAGCGCCGCTGGGACTCCGACCAGCGCTGGTCCGGCAGGATCACGATGCCAATCCGCATGATCGCCAGGGTACGGCCTGGCCGGCCGGACCGAGCGGACCGGCCGACCCGGCCCGTACTACGCCGTCACCACGTCGGCGACCACGCAGGCGACATTGTCCGGCGCGCCCGCTGCGTACGCGAGGTCGACCAGGCGCCCGACGGCGGTCTCCGGACCGTCCGCCCCGGCGAGCGCGGCGTGCAGCGCCTCCGGGGCGACCACCGCCGAGAGCCCGTCGGAGCAGAGCAGGTACCGGTCACCGGCAATCGCGGTCCGCAACGCCAGGTCGGCCTCGACCTGCGCACCCGTCCCCAGTGCCCGCACCAGCAGGGCCCGCTGCGGGTGTGCGGCGACCTCGACCGGGCTGAGCCGGCCCTGGTCGACCAGCGACTGCACGTACGTGTGGTCCTGGGTCAGCCGGACCAGCTCGCCCCCGCGCAGCAGGTACGCCCGGGTGTCCCCGACGTGCACCAGGGCGAGCTGCGAGCCGCGCCGCAGGATCGCGGTGAGCGTGGTGCCCGGCTGGTGCCCGTCGGTGGCGGAGGCACGTACCGTGCGGTCGGCCGCAGCCACCGCGTCGGCCAGCGTGGCGAGCAGTTCGGCGGCCGGCGCGGCGGAGAGTTCCAGCGGCCGGAGCGCGTCCACGGCGGCGGCGCTGGCGGCGGCCCCGCCCCGGCCGCGCATGCCGTCCGCCACGGCGAGCAGGGTCGGACTGGCGTACGCGGTGTCCTCGTTGGAGTCCCGGACCGCGCCCGTTTCGCAGCGGACGGCGTACCGGAGGGTGGGTTCGGACATGGTGGTGCCCCTCTCGGAGAGCTGGTCGACGAGGAGCGCGACGACGCGTCCGCGGGCCGCGGTGTCGGCGCTGACCCGGCGCCACCAGGCGTCGACCGCCCCGGCCGCCGCGTCGGGTGGCAGGCCGCAGACGGCCCGGATGTCCGCGAGCGGCATCCCGGCCCGGCGCAGCGCAGCGATCAGCCGGGCCCGGTCGAGCTGGCCCGGCGCGTAGTACCGGTAGCCCGAGTGCGGGTCGACGGCGGCGGGCGGCAGCAGCCCCAGTTCGTCGTAGAGCCGCAACGCCTTCGGCGTCAGCCGCGCCGCGCGGGCGAACGCCCCGATGGTCAGCAGCTCCACGGTCGCATCCTCCTCGTGCCGGTCCCGGCGACCGGCACGGACCACACTCGGGCTTGCCGCAAGGGCAAGGTCAAGGGGTGAGTTCGGCCAGCTCGTCGCCCGGCGTCAGCGCCTCGACCAGCGCCCGGATCTCATGCCGCACACCGGGCGTGCGGCCAGCCGGGTCCGACAGCGTCAGTCGCCGGACGCGGGGTTGGCGTCGACCGCGGCGCGGACGAACTCGCGTACCCGGGCCGTGGTGTTGCTCTCCCGCCACACCGGACCGCGGCGGATCGGCGGCGCGTCGCGGATCGGCACGTACGCCAGATCCGGCCGGGGATAGTAGCGGCGGGTCTCCGCACCCACCGGCAGCACCCCCCGGCCCATCGCGACCAGGGACAGCATCTCGGAGAAGGTGTCGCCCACCGGCCCCTTCGGCACCGGCCGGCCGGACGGGGTGCGCTCCGGGGTGCGGTCCCGCTTGAACTCGGCGGAGGTCACCGCCGGATACTGCACCACCGGATGCTCGGCCAGCACCTCCAGCGACACCGACTCCTCGCCGGCCAGCGGATGGTCCGCGGCCACCGCCAACACCCGCTGCTCGCGGAGCAGCGCCGGGCCGTTCGCCATGCCGTCGAAGGGGTACGACGCGATGAGCACGTCGACCGTGCCGTCCCGCAGGCTCGACCGGGTGGTGGCCAGCAGCGCCTCGTGGACGTGCACCACGCACTCCGGGTGACGCTCGGTGAAGAGGCTGACGGCACGCAGCAGCACCGGCGCGGTCGACTCGCCGACGAAGGCCACCCGCAGCTCGCCGGAGAGGCCACGCCCGGCCTCGACGGCCCGCCGGACGGCGTCCTCCATGCCGGCCACCAGCGGGCGCAGTTCCTCGGCGAGGCGGGCGCCGATCGGGGTGAGCCGGACGACCCGGCTGGTGCGCTCGAAGAGTGGCGCGCCGATCCGACGTTCCAGCTTCCGGATCACGTGACTGATCCGTCCCGTGGTCACCCGCAGCCGCTCGGCGGTACGCCCGAAGTGCAGCTCCTCGGCCAGGGTCAGGAACGTCTCGATCTCGTACCGCTCCAGCACGCCCACCCCCATCGTTGAATCCGGGTCAACGATCGTAGCCCGATCGCGGCTTGGTCGGCGGTGGCGTCCGGACGAGGGTGGAGGGCGACCCCTTCGAGGAAAGGAACCTGATGGACCCCGTCACCGACTACCTGGCTGGCCTCGACGCCCCGCTGCGCGAGACCGCCGAGAAGCTCCGTGCCGTCATCGACGCCGCGCTGCCCGAGGCCAGCGGCGCGATGTGGCACGGCCACCCGGTCTGGGGCCTCGGCGACCGGCCGGGGAAGACGCCGGTCTGCCTGGTCAAGGCGTACCCGTCGTACGTCACCTTCGGGCTGTGGCGGGGGCAGGACGTGGCGGACGCCTCCGGCCGGCTCGCTCCGGGCGCGCGGCGGATGGCCTCGGTCAAGCTCCGGACCATCGACGAGATCGACCCGGACCTGTTCGCCGGCTGGCTCCGGCAGGCGTACGCCCTGGCGGAGGCGCAGTGAGCCCGGTGCGGGTGACGGCCTTCGACCACCTGGTCCTCACGGTCGCGGACGTGGAACGCTCGCTCGACTTCTACTGCGGCACCCTCGGCCTGGCGCCGGTACGGGTCGACCGCTGGCGGGCCGGCGAGGTGCCCTTCCCCTCGGTACGCGTCGGCCCCGAGACGATCATCGACCTGGTACGCGGCGAGCCGACCGGGTCGAACATCGACCACATCTGCCTGGTGGTGGAACCCGTCGACTGGTCGGCGGTGCTCGACTCCGGCGCGTTCACCGTGCTGACCGGGCCGGTGCCGCGCTTCGGCGCCCGGGGCACCGGCACCTCGATCTACGTAAGCGATCCGGACGGCAACACCGTCGAGCTGCGCTGCTACCCGCAGTAGCAGTCGGGGCCGGCGGGCGGCTGTCCGTTAGCGTGGCGCGATGCCTCAACTCCAGCGACTCGACGTCCACCATGCTCCCGCGCTGCTCCGTTTCGAACGGGAGAACCGGGCATACTTCGCGCGGACCGTGCCGGACCGGGGCGACGACTACTTCAGGGAGTTCACCGCCCGGCACGCGGCGCTGCTCGCGGAGCAGGCCACCGGCCGGTGCCAGTTCCACGTCCTGGTCGACGACGACGGCACCGTGCTGGGGCGGTTCAACCTGGTGGACGTCGCGGACGGCAGCGCCGAGCTGGGCTACCGGGTGGCCGAACGGGCGACCGGCCGGGGCGTGGCGCAGGACGGCGTCCGCCAGGTCTGCGAGCTGGCCCGCGACGAGTACGGGCTGCGCCGGCTGGTCGCCTCCGCCGCGCTGGCGAACCCGGCGTCGCTCGCGGTGCTCCGGCGCACCGGCTTCGTCCCGGCCGGCGACGTGCTGCTCGGTGGCCAGCCCGGCCTCCGGCACATGCGGGAGCTGACGGCCGTGAACGGCGAAGTCCCCGGCTCGGGCTGACCTCCCGGCCGGGGGCTCCGCACGCGGAGTGGGCGACAGCGTGAGCCGGCTGGACGCGGTTGGCGGAGGCCGGCATGACGAGAGGCCCGACCACGATGCGGCCGGGCCTCTCGGTGGTCGGTCGGGGTCAGCCGGCCCGCTGCGCGGCGAGCGTTGCGGCGGCCTTCTCCTCCGCCTCCTCCGCCGCGCGCGCCGCCCGGTCGGCGGCGCCGCCCAGGGTCACGGCGACTCGGGCCGAGGTGAGGTTGGTCGGGTTCACCACCGTCGTCGCGCCGGCCGGCCCGCCCAGCCAGGTGCCGATCTGGGACAGCTGCCGGTCGGTGACCACCGCCGCGGAGCCGAAGACCAGGCCGGTGTGGACAGCGCCGCTCGTTTCGTCGAGGGTGCCCCGGGCCGCCGCGCCGAGGTCGGTGGCCGTGCCCGGGGTGAGCAGCAGCGGACCATCCAGCGTGCCCATCAGCGCCCCGCCGGCGAGCGCGTCCGGCCAGTCGGAGCCGGTGGCAACGCCCGTGTACCCCTGGCCGGCGAAGAAGATCTGCGCCACCTGCGAGGCAGTGTCGTACCGGTCCTTGCCCACGATCTCGTAGGCCTCGTCGTCGTAGGCCTTGGCGGCCTGCGCACCGGACCGGCCGATACCGAAGATGGTCAGGCCCGTGCCCAGCGAGTCGAGGTAGTCCCGGGTGACCTGCGGCATGACCCCGTTGTTGGTTAGCACGACCACGGCCCGCGGGATGTCGGCGAAGTCGTAGTTCCGCGCCGCCGCCCCGGCCGCGAGCGCGTCCGGGAAGTCCATCCCGGTGGCTACGAAGATCATCCCGGCATCCGGTCGCATCTCCCTGGCGATCGCCACCGCCGTGGCGAACCGGTCCTGGCCGGCCAGCCGCCGGACCTGGTAGCCCAGCCCGCGAACCTGCTCCTCGACGGTGGTGGAGAGGGCGCCGGGGCTGCCCAGCAGATAGACCGTCCCGCCCGGGGCGAGCACCCGGGTGAGCTCGCTCATGGCTTCCGGCTCGAGCACCTGGGGCGGCGTCAGCAGCAACGGCCCATGCCGGGACGCGGCCAGGGCGGAGCCGGCCAGCGCGTCGGCGTAGGTGTCCGAGCGGGACAGCACCACCACACGGGCCCGCTCTCGTGGGTCGGTCGGGGCGTTGACGCTCGCCCAGTGCGACCGGGAGATGGCCGTCGCGGTGGTGAACCGGCTCTTCCCGGCGAGCCGGGCCACCCGGTCGGTGTGCCGCGGCTGGTAGGCCGGCACTCCGGCGGTGGTGGAAACGACCGCCGGGAGGCTCAAACCGTCGGCGCGCGCGGTGGCCACCGTGTTTCCTTGGCTGAAGGCGATCGTCTGGCCATCAGGCGACCAGGCGGGGTGGTCGTGGGCCGGGGTGTTTCCCGCCACGACGATTTCGTCACCCCCGGCAAGGTTGGAGACAACGATCTGTCCGTCCCGGACGAAGGCCACCCGGGTGCCGTCAGGCGACAGTGCCGGGTTCGAGCCGTGGTCGTCGACCACCGTCACCCGGCTGCCCTGGGTCCGCCTCGGGTCGTAGAGCATGACCGCCGGCTGCCCGGTCGGCCGCCCGGTGCCGTCGTCGTCCTCACGCTGGAAGACGACCAGGCCGCCAGGACCACCATCCGGATTTCGGTAGTGCTTACCGAAGGTGGGCGGCGAGATCGTCTCGAAGCCGGGGGCGTCCCAGGTGCTGGAGCCCACCCGGATGGACCAGGTGGACGAGCTGTCCCACCGCTGGGCCCAGACCACGGCACTACCATCGCCGAGCCACGAGGTACCCGCCCGTTCGAGGTCACCGTACGGCTCCCAGACGACCTCGCGGACCGTGTTCGCACCGGTCCACCGGACCGACCGGATGCTCCGGTCGGGAGCCAGGTAGATCATCCGGCTGCCGTCCGGCGACCAGGAGACGTCCCGCATCGCCTCACCGATGGGGCTGATCAGGGTGCTGCGGGCGGGATCGCCGATGATCCGCACTGTGCTGGTGCCGTTGCTGATCGTCAGGACGTTGCCGGACCCTGGGAGGCTCGCCGCGGCAGGTGGGGCACCGACAATCAGGGCGCCTGACACGATCATGAGAGCGGCGGCACCCACCCCGGACCGCCGCAGATGTGCTGAAGACAAGAGGGAACTCCCCGTGTGGAGGAACCAGAATCGACGAGAGAGGGCCCGGTCGACTCGACCGGGCCCTCTTCCTTTCACGACCGGTGACCGGCCGGAACGGTATCGCTCACTTGCGCCGCTCGTCGAGCGACTTGTACGCGTCCCGCAGCTGCTCGCGGGTCCGGACGACGTCCGTGCCAGCGGTCGCACCGGCAGTGCGCAGCGTCGGGCCGGTAAGCAGCCCGATGTCAGTCGGGTTGCTGACCGTGGTGGAGCCCAGCGGGCCACCGATCCAGGTGCCGGCCTGGGTCTGCTGAGCGTTCGACACCACGGCGCTGGAGCCGAAGATCAGCGCGGTCTTGGCGGAGCCGCTGAGCTCGTCGAGCAGCCACTGCGCCTCCAGCCCCAGCGAGCTGTTGGTGCCCGGGGTGAGCATGAGCGGGCCGTTGACCAGACCCATCAGGGCACCACCGGACAGCGCGTCCGGCCAGTTGGTGCCGGTGGCGAGACCGACGTGGGACGACCCGCCGAAGAACACGTACGCCGTGTACAGCGCGGTCTCGTAGCGGTTCTCGCCCCAGACGTCCCACGCGTTCGGGTCGTAGGCTGCGGCCGCCTGGTAGGCGAACCGGCCGATGCCGAAGATCTCCCGAGAATCCGCCGGCAGCGTGTCCAGGAAGCTCTTGGTCGACGCCGGCATCTTGGCCTCGTTGGTGAGCAGCACCACGGCGCTGGTGCCGCTGCCCGGGTAGTTGTACGAACCCGCCGCCGCGCCGGCCGCCAGCGCGTCCGGGTAGTTCATGCCGGTGGCCAGCAGCACCAGATCCGGGTTCGGGTTGATCGCCTTGGCGATCTCCACCGAGGTGCCGAACCGGTCGGCGCCGGCGAGCCGGATCGTCTTGAAGCCGAGCGCCTTGACCTTGTTCTCCACGTCCGTGGAGATGGCACCCGGGCTGCCCAGCAGGTAGACGGTGCCGCCGGCGGGCAGCACGCGCTGCAGTTCCGCCTGCGCGGACGCCTCAAGGCTCGTCGGCGGGGTCAGCAGCAGCGGGCCGCGCTTGGCCGCCGCCAGCGCCGAGCCGCTGAGGGCGTCGGCGAAGGTGTCCGAGCGGGACAGCACCACGGATCCGGCCTGCTCCCGCGGGTCGGCCGCGTTGCTGGCCGTCTTCCAGTGCGACTGGGAGACGGCGGCGGCGGTGGTGAACCGGGACTGGCCGGAGAGCCGGACCGAGCGGTCCTTGTTCCGCGGCTGGTACGCGGGGACGCCGGCAGCCGTGGAGACCACGGTCGGGCTGGCCGCCCCGGAGCCGTTCGCCGGCGCGACGGCGATGCCGGTGCCCTGGGAGAACGCGATCTTGGTGCCGTCGGGCGACCAGACCGGGTTGTCGTGGGTAGCGGCGTTGCTGGTGACGGTGACCTCGTTCTCCCCGGTCAGGTCGGAGACGATGATCTGGCCGCCGCGGACGAAGGCGACCTTGTCGCCCTTCGGCGACAGGGCCGGGTTGGACCCGTTGTCGTCGATGACGGTTACTCGCTCGCCCCCCGCCTGCGAGTAGTCGTAGAGGACGACCGCCGGCGTGCCGGTGGGCTGGCCGGCACCGTTGTCCGCCTGCCGCTGGAAGACGACCTTGAAGCCCGGACCGCTGTCCGGGTTCAGGTAGTGGTTGCCATCCACCGGCGAGATCGGGCCGCCGCCGAAGCAGCAGGTGCTGGACGCGATCTGGACCGACCACTTGCCGCCCTGGGGCTTCTCCGCCCAGACGACGCTGCTGCCCACGCCACGGTAGGAGGGGCTGCTGCGCTGGACGCCCACCTCCGGGGGAACGACCACGTAGTACACCCCGCCGGCGGCCCCGTTCCACCGCATGGAGGACAGGCCGTTGTCCTGGTCGACGTAGACGGCACGGCTGCCGTCCGGCGACCAGGAGGCGTCCCGCATCTTTTCGTTCTCGGCAGCAAGCGGATTCACGAGGGTGGTTCGGGTGCTGTCGTTGATGAACTTCAGCGACGCGCTGTTGTTGCTGACCGTCAGCACCTCACCCGAGCCGGGGAGGCTGGCGGCGGCCGGCGTGCCGGCGATCAGAGCGGTCGAGCCCACGGCCAGAGCCGAGGCGAGCGCAGCGGACCTGCGAATGGAAGATTTTGGCAAGGGGACTCCCTGCAGAAGAACGTGCCGCACAACTCCACCCGTGCGCCGGCTGATCCGGCGTGGGGCGGCACGATGTGGGAAACCTTAAGAGACCTTTTGGTGTCACGCTCGCCCGGATCCCCCGTTTGCAGCAGGACCTGACCGAAAAGCTGAGGCAGCGACAGGACATGAGTTGCCCTCGCGATCGTACGATGCCGCTTGATCGTCCACCCATGCGTTCCCGGGTCGCGCTCGGCACGATCGGCTCGACCAGACCCGGCGGGCCGCCAACCCTGCCGCACCCACATTGGTCACCGCAGGTCGCGGGGCTGCTCTACAGTGATGACCGCGCCGCCCTCGGCCGGACCGGCCGCCCCAGCTCGTGGCGATCGCGGCGCGCATCTCCCAAGGAGCCTCCTTGACCGCAATGAACCTCCGTCGCCGTTCCGCCGTCTGCGCCACGGTGCTCGCCGTCGGCGCGACCACCCTTTTCGGCGGTGCAGGCACGGCGCATGCCAGCCACAGCGCTCCCAAGCAACTGCTCACCGCGAGCGACGGCACCACGTACCTCACCACGGCCGACGGTAGGCGCTTGAGCGCGGACGGATACCGGATCACCGATGCCGCATGGTCGCCGGACGGCAGCCGGGCGATCTTCGTCACCGATGACGGCAGCATCGCGACGGTCCGGTGGCGCGACAGCTCGAGCGTCTACCCGATCGCCAACCCCGATCCCGACTCCGAGCGCGTCGATCCGAAGTGGGTCGGCGACGGCGGCAGGGTGGTCTGGGCCGCGAAGTCCACCGGGACGCCGTGGCGCATCGAGCAGAGCGTCAGCGCATACGGCTCGGACGTCACCCAGCGCTCGCCGAACGACGGCTACCACTACTCGGATCCGGACGCCGGTGACGGGCAGCGGATCGTGGTGCAGCGGCAGGCCGACGACGGCGCCGGCAACCCGACCGGGACGCCGGAGATCGGCTTCCTGGACGGCAGCACCTTCACCCGGATCACCACCGACGCGGCCAACCCGACGCTGGCCCCGGACGGCAAGCGGGTCGCCTTCGTCCGCGGCGGCCAGATCTGGTCCACCGACCTCTCCGGCGGCAACCCGGTGCAGGTCACCCACACCGGCGGGCCGTTCGACGACCCGACCTGGTCGCCGACCGGCCAGGCCATCGCATACCGCCAGGGCAGCCAGGTGGGGACGACGCAGGCCGACGGCAGCTACATCGGCCCGCCGGTGATCGCCTCCGGGCTGACCGGCGTGCCGGAGTGGCAGTCGCAGAAGCAGGACCGGGTGGTCCGGCTCTCCGGCAGCGACCGCTTCGGCACCACCACCGCCATCTCCACGTCGCACTGGGCCACCGCCGGCAACACCACCGACAAGCGCCCCCGTGCCCAAGCGGTGGTGCTCTCGCGTTCGGACACCTTCGCCGACGCACTCGGCGGCTCCGCGCTCGCAGCCGCGAAGCAGGGTCCGCTGCTGATGACCCCGCCGAACGCGCTCCAGCCGGCGATCTCGACGGAGATGCGCCGGGTGCTCGCGCCCGGCGGGACCGTCTACCTGCTGGGCAGCCCCGGTGCCCTCTCCACCGACGTGGAGAACAAGGTCAAGGCACTGGGCTTCAAGACGGTCCGGATCGCCGGTTCCGACCGCTTCGCCACCTCGGTGGCGATCGCCAATGCGATCGATCCCACACCGGACGTGGTGCTCGCGGCGACCGGGATGAACTTCCCCGACGCCCTCGCGGCCGGTGCCGCCGCCGGAGCGCAGAACCTGCCGGGCAAGGGCACCTCCGCCGTCGTCGTCCTCACCAACGACGACAAGCTGCCCGTGGCCACCAAGACCTACCTCGACGGACTGCCCGCCGCCTCGGCCGTCGTCGGTGTCGGCCTCCAGGGCCACACCGCCACCGCCCCGTACGGCGCCGTCCCGCTCTACGGCGACAACCGGTTCGAGACGGCGCTGTACACCGCCTGGGCCTTCTTCGGCGGCGAGACGCACGTCGGCCTTGCCACCGGCATGAACTGGCCGGACGCCCTGGCCGGCGGTGCCCTGATGGCCTCGCTCGACGGTCCGCTGATCCTGGCCCCCGGCACCGCGGACCTCCTCGGCCCAGAGGTCGAGGAACTGGCCACCGAGTTCAGCGGCTCTCTGCACACCGGCCTGGTCTTCGGCTCGGCCGCAGTGGTCAACGATGTCCAGCTCCGCGGCCTGGGCACCTTCCTCAGCGGGCCGACTGGTTACGTCGCCCTCCAGAACACGACCGACGTGGGCCAGCCCCCAGCCGCCTCGACTCAGCGGACCGCCGGTCAGACGGCGCCGCAACTGCGTACCGCAGCCGATGTGAAGAAGGCGGTCAAGGCGGCGCAGCAGCGCCGGGCCGAGTAACCCGCGACGACGCGGACGGGGCCCGGCCGATCGGCCGGGCCCCGTCCGTTTGCCGTTTCTCCGCCACGCCCCCGAGGCAGCTCAGCAAGCCTACCACCAACGTTCTCCGGCGACACATGCGATGGCGACCCAGACCGGGACTCTGCTGGCTCATGCCGCGCCCTTATCGCGCGGCACGCAGCTTCCCAGGCGCATCCACCGGGCCAGCTTGCCGATCAAACCGCATGAAGGAGTGCCTTGAACCACAGGGTTGACGGATGGATGACCCACCGCCTACGGTCCTTTCAACCATTGGGTTTAAACCGAGGGGGATGACCACGGACGCGCTGTCCCGAGCCTTCGCCGCCCTCGCTGATCCGACCCGGCGCGACATGGTCGCCCGACTCTCCAAGGGCGACGCGACCGTAAGCCAGTTGGCCGAGCCGTACCGGATGACGTTGCAGGCGGTATACAAGCACTTGCGGGTGCTGGAGGACGCCGGGCTCGTCAGCCGACCGCGAGGGCCGCAGCCCAGGGCGGTGCGCCTGGAGGTCCAGGCTTTCGACCTGCTGGACACCTGGATCGAGCGCCACCGGAGCCGTGTCGAGCAGCGTTACCGCCGCCTTGACGCCGTTCTCGCGGGGATGGAGAGAGACAAGCATGAACAGGATCACGGAGACATTCATCGAAGCCGACCCGATGCTGCCGGTCATCCGGACGGCTCGTGACTTCGCGGCAACGCCCGAGCAACTGTTCCGCGCCCACACCGATCCTGCATTGTTCGCCCAGTGGGTCGGTCCCAACACCATGACCACCCGGATCGAGCACTGGGACGCGTGTACCGGCGGCAGTTGGCGGTACGTCTCGGTACGCGACGGCACGGAGTACCGGTTCCACGGCAGCTTCCACGAGGTGCGGCCGGGCCGGATCGTGCAGACCTTCACGTTCGCGGGCGATCCCGACGGAGTCGCGCTGGAGACGTTGTGGTTCGAGGACCTGGGCGACGGCCGTACGCGGCTGCGGACGCAGTCGCTCGTAGACAGCTTCGAAGGCCGCGATGCGTGGCTGCGCAGCGGCATGGAGGTCGGTATCAACGAGGGTTACGCGAAGCTGGAGAGGATGCTCATCAATGGCGCTGTCTGACCGCCCAGCCGAACGGCACCGGCAGGTTGCCGGGCTGTTCACCGACCGGGTCCGCGGTACCCGGTCCTGGGACGCGCCATCCCCGGTCGCCGGCTGGGCCGCCCGCGATGTCGTACGTCACCTGACCGAATGGTGCTCCGGTTTTCTTGCCTCCGGGGCCGGCATCGAACTGCCCCGTGGACCGTCCGTGGACGAGAACCCGGTCGCCGCGTGGCAGGTTCACTGCGACGGGGTGCAGGCGGTGCTGGACGATCCGGAGACGGCGCACCGGCAGCTCACCAACCCACACACCGGCAGCATGCCGCTGGAGACCGCGATCGACCAGTTCTACACCGCTGACGTGTTCATGCACACCTGGGATCTCGCCAGGGCTACCGGCCAGGACGACCGCCTGGACCCCGACTTCTGCGCTCAACTCCTCGGTCAGATGGAGCAGATGGAGCAGGTTCTCCGCTCCTCCGGCCAGTTCGGCACCCGGGTCGAGGTGCCGGGCGGTGCGGATACCCAGGCCAGACTGATGGGTTTCATCGGCCGAGACCCGTTCTGGTCGGGGCGGTGAGCCGGACGCCTTGATCTGGCTGGACAACATCAAAGGCCCTGGTTGGGACTCACGTCCTGACCAGGGCCTTTGCCGTGGAGCGGGTGACGGGAATCGAACCCGCACTGTCAGCTTGGGAATTGTCGATCTCCGGCAGCCCACCGGCTTGGCGGCCTGGTCTCGGCAGTCTCTCGTGGCCTCGGCTGGCCCCTGTTGTCCTCGCCCAATGGCACGCTAATGGCACGCCGGGTCCTGCCCGTCGCGTTGTCAGTCCCCTACGAACGCGATCGAGGCATCCGTCATCGTGGCACACACCTCAGCCAAGATCCGCAGCCTCTCTAGGCCACGGCGCTCCGGCCCCTGCCGCGCGAAGGGCAACAGCCTCTCAATCTCGGAGAGAAGCTGCGGCATGTCGGACGGCATGAACTGCACGTCGCCGTAGGGATCGACACGACTAAGCAGGGGGAAGCCGGGGCCTTCCCTCCCTAGCACCCGGTCGAAGTCCCCTGCCGCGTCAAACGTCCCGCCAGCGGGGTCGGGCAGCCCGATCAGCTGCTTCCCCGCCTGCCAAAGAGATGCCTGGACGCCCATGTGCCGATGATCCATGTTGCATCGCCGGCTAGGCATCGCACCTTCAGGTTGGAAGATCGCGCTCAACGAGCCGCGATGCCCGAAACGCCTGCTGTCGGCGGCAGAGCTCGGTGCCGCTCGTGCCCGCTCATGACCGCTGGGCGCCACGGTTACTGGCCCGCGGATGGCCCGCATCGGTACCAGCGGGTCACCTGCCCATCGGATAACTTGCCCTATGCCCGTCATCGATCTGAGTGCGCCGGCCCGCCCCCCGTCGCCTCGCAGGACGACAAACCCGCGGCTCGTGGCAGCGCTGGCAGTCTTGGGGCTCGGGTGCCTCAGCGGGGAGCCGGTGGACCCGACGCAGCTTGCCCCTGAGGTGCGGTGCGAGTCATGGCAGGAATCCATCGCGGGTGAGGTGGAGCCGGCCAGCGCTCCGGTAGGAGGTGCCCCGCCAGGAGCGACCGCGACAGTGCGCGTAGTGGCCGTTGTGGATGGTCAAACCGGATGTGTCGTTTCGGTGCACCGGTGGCGTGAAACGCCGTTGCTGTTCCAGTCCGGGGATCACGACCTGGTCGCCATCGTCGACATGGACGGCGAACGCGAACGGGGGCGCTGGACGGTGCGGGTGTCGGGCGAGCCGCTGGGCGGGGAACTCGTGCGGTGGGACGGCGACGACCTGGACGTCGGGCTGTCGCGGGTGATGGCCAAGCTTCGGGAGCGGGTTCCGGGACTGCTCGACTGAGCTACGGCCTGGGGGTTAGAAGAAGATCGCGGATGGCTGGTCCTGCCTCGCGCGCCTCGTCAGCCTGTCTGTTGTTGTCGGGCTTGGCCGACGTCTGCGGATGGCCTTGGCTGTACAGATGGCTGTACGGCCGGGCGACGCGCCGGTGCGGAGAGACCCTAAGCTGACGCCCATGTCGCGGAGCATGCTGTGATCGACCTGGACGAGCAGAATCACCAGCCGGCGGAGTCAGGCACCACCCCTGACCGGCTCATCGCCAGGCGGAAGATGATCCTGCGTCTCGTCGCTGCGTTCGTGGTCGGCGTTGTGCTTGGCGGTTTCGGTGTCAGCGAGCTGCGAGACTCGCGTGATCAGCGAAAGCGGAACGCTGTGGTCGCACTCGTGGCCTTACCTCAATCGGCCGACCTCGGAGGCTCGTCCGCCCAGGGATCGATCCAACTGTCTGGGCAGTTGACGTTGATCAACGCCGGCCCCGCGCCGATCACGGTTCGGGGAGTTCAAGCAGCGAGGCCCGGCGTCGTGGTGCGCAGCACGGGACAACCCCGGCTGTTACCCCCTGGCGGCACCGGTCAGCTCCTAGCCGAGCTGCGTTTCGAGTGCTCGATCGCCTTCCAGCCAGAGCCATTGTCGCTACGGCTTTCGGTTGAGACCGATGACAGGCAAGTCAGAGAGGTCACCTACCCCGTCGCTCTCGTAGGAAGCGACTGGGAGCGCGATGCTCAGAGCATGTGCGACCCGCACACAAGCAGGGCGGGCTGACGCCCAACAGAACAAGGGCCAAGCGCTGAAGCGGATCTCCTCGTCGGGCAGTCGTAGACCGTCCAGCCTCCCCGGACGGGGTCCAGGTGGAGCGGCCTACCGGACGAACGACCTGGACCCCGTCCGGGGAGGCTGGTAGCCCTTGTGGTGCCCGGTGAGGGGATTCGCGGCTGATCTCTGAGGAGGGCCGGGGTTCGGGGCAGCGCCCCGAGGTCTTCAAGGTCTTTGTCGTCCCCAAGCGTGGCCGGCCGGCCCGGCCGATGCCGGCCGGAGGTCGCCAGCAGGCCGGGGCCGGGCCGGCGCGGCCCGCTTTGCGGGCCGCCTTGATCCTCTAGAGGTCAATTCGGCAATGTCTAGCGAGGTGACACTAGCGAGGTGGCACTAGCGAGGTGGCACTAGCGAGGTGGCCTTGGCGGCGTCCTCTTGGGGAAAGGTTGGTTCTCAGTCCGCCAACGCTGAGCTGCTGTGAGGAGGTCAGTGGTGCTGACATCAAGGGTGATGAAGTATGCGTGGTAATCAGGCCAGTCGTGATGTGGATTCCACGGCGGCATGCTCTCGTGTGAGAAGTGGACGCGTACTCGGGCTCGGGCTGGATTGACATCCTCAAGGCTGAAGGCCAGGTTGGGCTCGATGAAGGAGAGCAGCGCTTGGGCTGGCGGTGGGGCGGGCACCGGAGTCACTTCGCCCACACCTACGCTGGCCATCCAGACAGCGAGCCTCTCCGCCTCCTCGGTCGTCAAGCAGGGATCGACGAAGCTCCACTCGCGACCGTCGGCGATGCGGACGCGACAGCTAACGACGAGCCATTCATCGTGATCATCCTCCTCCCCTTCTCGAACTAGTGACGCGGCGTCTAGTTGGTATCCCTCGGGCCGAAGTTCGAGATATCCGCCGTCACGGGAGATCAGCTTCACCGGAGCAGAGTCTCACGCACTATGAGGTCAGTGAGGTGATCTCAGTAGCGCATAAGGGTTGATCGGCGCGACACGGACGAAGGCGGCGATTCGGTCGGCAGTGGAAACAGGCGTGGAGCCATCGA
>NZ_JBIAFE010000048.1:0-29521 GCF_042869115.1 Micromonospora sp. NPDC007230
TGGTCGACTGCTGTCTTACCTGGAGCCTCGCCCTCATCGATCTCCGGGCTCGCCACACCCGCCCTGAGCTGCAAGATCAGCTTGGAAAAGGCTCACTGGCTGATCAACTGGACGAGGTAGAGACGATCCCGCACCGCAGCGCGGAGGCGTCACCGGCCGCCGCACCGAAAGGTCGGCTACACCACCTCGGGTGACCAGGTCACCGCGGTGGCGGGTGACGTCGCCCGGCGCCGACCGGGTATCCAGCCAGGGGCAGATGGCGGCGTGGCAGGCAGGCGAGACCTCCTCTCGCCGCACATGGGTGGGTTGGGTGGGTGGCGAGCGGCGGATTATGTGCTACGGTAGCCGCGTTGCAGTTTTGATTTCCGTAGACGTTTTCGGCGCCTGATGGGTATCTGAGCCCATCCAGGCGCTTTCTCGTTTTTCGTGTCGGTTCCGGCGCGGGTGATCAACGCGGCGGCGTGCGAGTCCGCACAGTGCGGTCTCTAACAGCCTGCGAAGGAGCAGACATGGCTACCGGTACCGTGAAGTGGTTCAACGGCGACAAGGGCTTCGGCTTCATCAGCCAGGACGGCGGCGGCCCCGACGTTTTCGCCCACTACTCGGCGATTTCGGCGAGCGGCTTCCGCAGCCTTGATGAGAACCAGCGGGTGGAGTTCGACATTACCCAGGGTCCCAAGGGGCCGCAGGCGGCGAGCATCCGCTCACTCTGATCCACGCTTTGCCACGGCGGCCCGACTGGTTCAGCGGGCCGCCGTTCGGCATTTCATGCGGGCACTCGTGGGACGGTTCTGGGATCTCTGTCCCACTGTCGATGTCGTCACGGTTCCGCCGTGTCGTCGCTCACGGAATTCCTTGCTCACGGGTCCTGAGCGCTTCATCCGGCGGCGTCCGTCCACGTCCGCGACCTCGGACGACTGTCCGCGCCCAGCGGCCGGGGTGTCCTCGTTCCGGCCCGTTGCTGTCGGCAGCTACTCGGTCTTTCGTTGCCTCGCCGTAGGGGCGAACCGAGTGAAGCACATCGAACCATAAGCGTCATTATTGGTACGCATTCCTGACGAGCTCAGTCTGCGACAGGGGCGCGCAGCGCGGCAAATCCGGTCGTCACATTTGCGGATCGAATCTGCGCTCGCGGAGGGGATCGCCGATGGGCAATTGACGTCGCCACGGCAAGATGATCCCGATGGACGACGCCACGGCTGGCCAACCACACCGACTCCGCGCTGGCCGCCCGGCCCACCTCGAGGACGAAGTCCGCAAGACTGTCGGACCCGTCGGCATGATGAGGGCATCAACGGCGCGTGAGTGCGGCAGCAGGGGGACCTTGTGTGCATGGGGTGGGCGCGGCTGGAACGGGCCTGGTAGCTCGCCGGGGCTTCGCACGGGCTGACAGCGGGTATCGAACTGGATCGTCACGAGGGCGCGAAGGTGGATCGTCATGGCAGGGACCCGGCAGATCCTGTTCATCCAGGGCGGCGGCGCGGGCGCGCACGACGAATGGGACGACAAGCTGTTCGACAGCCTGAGGCGGGAGCTCGGGGACGGGTACGAGGTCCGCTACCCGCGCATGCCCGACGAGGACGACCCGAGCTACGCCAGGTGGAGCGCGGCCATCCGGGGTGAGATGGCGGCCTTGGACGACGGCGCGGTCGTCGCCGGCCATTCGGTGGGCGGGACGATCCTCATCAACGCGCTCGCTGAGCGACCACCGGAACGGACGCTCCGGGCGATCGTGCTGATCGCCGCTCCGTTCGTCGGTGCGGGCGGCTGGCCCGGCGACGAGTTCGAGCTGCCGCACGACCTCGGCACGAGGCTGCCGCACGGCGTGCCGGTGCATGTGTTCCATGGCCTCCAGGACGAGACTGCCCCACCGTCGCATGCCGACCTGTACGCCCGTGCCATCCCGCAGGCACAGCTGCACCGGCTGCCCGGGCGCGATCATCAGCTGGACAATGACCTGAGCGAGGTGGCAGAGACGATTACTCCTGACGATCTCGGACACGTCACCCAGGGATAGCCAAGAGCCCACAGCCATTCTGATCAACAGTCACGGCCTCGGCGCTCGGGTGCCTGCACGCGAGGTCACGCTGCTGCCGCCCTAAACGGCGCCTGGCACCAGCGGGCCGCCACCGAAGTTCCACGAAACTCGGTCAACCTCCCGGCATCGATGATCCGAGATCAGCGCTCAAGCTGCACCACGGGCTCACCCTGTCATTCGCAAGATCGGATGCACTGTCATCGGCACGTGCGTGCACCGGGATCGAGCCGATGCATGCGCCGGACGTCTACGGAGAGTGACGGAAGCTCCTGCCTTCCGGCGCGCCCCGCTCGGCGGCAGATCCGGACGTCTCCGGCAACGCTCGGGCTGGGACACCCGCGACGATATGAGTGCGATTGGCATGCAGCGCCCGATCTGATGGAGGAATAGCCGCTACCTATTCGCGTCGCGCACGAAAGGCTGCGCGGTCCAGTAGGGGGCGACGGCCGCTGGCACCGAGCCGGCGGCAAGGACCCACTCGTCGCAGAGCGTGCCGACCACGAGGTCACCGTTGTCGAACCGCGGTACCAGACCAGCGCAGGCCAGGTCGCCGTCCGGGCCGACGATCACGGCGCCGTCGGTAAGCCTGGCCCCAACGAACCTGGACAAGACGTCCGGATGTAGCGCCGGGCCAACCCTTGTTTCCCGTAGTCGTCCATGTCGTAGGAGCGGTATGGGTCCTCCTTCGCCGGCATCAACTGGTCACCGACACCGTGGAGACCGACTGGCATGGTGTATTCGAAGTACAACCAGGCGTGTAGCAGGCTTTCGGCGTCAGGCTCGCGTCGTCCGTCATACCAGTGCCGGGCCTCCGTCACGGCGTCAAGCCGTCGGCCCGCCATGTCGTTCAGCCACGACGCGACCATCTCTGGATCGCTGAAACCCACGTACGGCGCGCGGTGCTCGATGCGCAGCGCCTGCCACACGGCGTGGGCGGTGGCCTCGTAGACGTCCCCGGTGCTTGTGTCGATCTGCGTGATGACCACGTCGGTCACGGTGACCTTCGCCGCTTCCGAGAGGCCGCGCAATGCCCATCGAGCGCCCAGGTCGGCTTCCCGTCGGTGTTCGGCAGTGGCGGTGGCGGTCACCTCAACATCGGGCCTTTTCGATGGCTTGACCTCGACGGTGACCTCAGCGAATCGCGAGGAGCGGTTCGTCTGCCGCAGGAGCCGGAAGGTAGTCATGATCCTGATGATTTCAGCCGTGGCGTCGTCCTTGGCATGCCGAAACGCCCTTCCAGGCTGGATCCGGATGCCGGCGGCGCAGTCGCCGGCCACCGGGTGCGACGGCTCACGGCTGGCCCGCCCGCCCGATCGGCGGCAAGAGCGGACGTTTCGGCAGACCAGGGCGCGTCTAAAGCGGGTCCAGAAGCAGCACGCCATCCGGTGAGTAGAAGTACTCGCGCACATGCCGAGCCCAGTCTTCGATCTTCGGGTCTTCCCAGTGCGACAACCACTCAGACAGATGCGCGTGCTCCTCGGTGTATCCGTTCTCCAGGAGCCACTGAAGCGTTTCGCGCCTGCCCGCTCCGAAGATGGCCTGGGCATCGAAGCCGTTACCTAGGTCTATGTCACCCGTGCGGAACTTCGCTCCATACAGGCGGGGCGAGTCCGCGGGATCACCGATCAGGAACAGCAGGTAGGCCGTCACGTAGATCTGCTCGTACTCGTCGATCTCGCCGATGTCCGGGCCTTCGCGCCACGTCCTTTCGAGGTCGAAGATCTCTCGGAGCATCGCGTGGTGGTGGCCAGGGTCATCTACGTCAACCATCCGGAGCGCTTCCCGGCGCGAAGCCGGACTCGAGAGGTCCAAAGACTCGGCCATGGGTGCACGCTACTTGGAGTGCCCGCTCATCGGCAGATCCGGAAGCCACTAGGAACAGCCCGCCGTCACCCAACGTGATCATTGAGTCGTTCGCATCCCGACATCGTCGGGCTCACTCGCGCTCTCGGACGCCGATCATCGCTATGTACGTCCAGGCGTACCTGGCTCTGCACTGGTGCATGTACGCCGACAACGCCGTCGTGGTCAACGCCTTTGCAGAGTCGGGTACGCCAAATGTGCAGAGGTCGGGGGCGCGAAGCATTCGGGATGCTGCGATGGCGGCCCGGCCCGACGACCCAGGTCCGCCACTCACGATGAGTAATCGGTGGACGTGGGCTAGCGCACCGGATCGCGACATGTGCGGACGTTGCCGACACTCGCAGGCGTCCAGGATCGACTGGCGCTGGCGTGGTTAGGCGTGGCCGCCGACGGTCACCGTGCCGATGGTCAGCTGTGGTCTGCCCTCGAGGATCTCCCCGATACGTGCAACCTGGTCGGCGAGATCCCGGCGGTCGGCGACGGTGAGCGGGGTCAACGGTTCGACCGTGATGTCCAGCTTGCGTCCGGAGCGGCGGAGGTGCCAGACCCCGGCAACGGTGCCGTCGATGAGCAGTACCGGGAAGTTGCCGGCTTGGCCGCCGGAGAGTGCGCGTTGCCCGGCGGGTCCGGGGAAGAGTTGCTCGCGTGGGTGGCAGCCGACGGTGTAGGCGTCGAAGTATGGCAGTAGCCGTACGCCGTGCGGTGGCACGGGTGCTGGCGCGGTGTCGCCGGCTGGGACCCAGGCGACGGTCCCGGCGACATCGACGTGTTGCAGTTCGTCGGTGAGGGAGTCGAACAACTGGGTCGCCCAGCGGCGAGGTGTGGACAGCCATTGCGCGAACTGCTGCGGTGTGGCCGGCCCGTACGCGTGCAGGTAGCGTCGGACCAGGCCGGCGAGGGCGTCGGGTGGCGGGGCGGGCTGGAATCCTGGGAGCCACCGTTGCGGGCTGGTGTAGGTCACTTTTCGTCCGCGGTTCGGGCCGAAACAGAGTGCTCCGTGGTGTGCGGCAAGGTGTATCGCCTGTCGCCAGCGCGGCCACATGCCGTCGAACCCGGGCACGACCGGGTCGGCGGCCCAGGGGCCGGTGCGGGCGGCCACCGCTGCGGTGAGTTCGTCGATGGTCAGTTCCGCGTCGGCCAGTGCGTCCGCGATCGCCGAGACGACCTCGTCGGTCTGCTCTGGGGTCAGCCGCGCGTCGGCGGGCAGGCTGTTCGAGGACGGTGGCAACGCGCCGAGCGCGCCGGTCCACAGTGGGAGGTCACGTGTCGGCAGCAGGTGCACGGTGCCGCGCGGCCCGAACGTCTTGATCAGGCTGCGTTCGTTCCACAGCGCGTCTCGAACGTCGTTGCGGGTGATGCCGGCGACGCGCAACCCGATGGACACCTCGGCGGCGGAGAGCACTTGAGCGTGCGCGCCGCACATGGCGGCCACGGCGTCGGCTGGTCGGCCGCGTACCGGAGCAGATAGTCCGTGCCGGTCGAGCCGCCGGCCCCATACATCTGGCCAGGACAGCCGCGGCAGCACAGCGGAACAGTTGGTCATCGAGTACTTCTCCCGGGCGTCGTGGTTCGGGTGGGCGTTCCCACGTTCGAATGACCTCGGAACGTGCCGTCTCGCCGCCCGGATCGGGCGGTCCGGGCGACGAGACGGCCGGCCTGGCTGGGTGCGGTCAGCGGAGCCTACGGAAGAACTCGCGCACGTCACCGACGAGGAGGTCGGGTGCTTCCATGGCGGCGAAGTGCCCGCCGCGGTTGAATTCGGCCCAGTGCACCACGTTGTGGTCGCGTTCGGCGAGGGGCCGGACGGTGATGTCGTTGGGGAACACCGCCACCCCGGTCGGTACCGATGAGCGTGGCTTGGCCTGGCCCCAGGTGCGGGCGTCTTCGTAGTAGATGCGGGCGGCGGATCCGGCGGTGCCGGTCAGCCAGTACACCGAGACGTCGGTGAGGATCAGGTCGCGGTCGACAGCGTCCTCGGGCAGGCTCGCGCTCGGGTCGGTCCATTCCTTGAACTTCTCGACGATCCACGCCAGCTGGCCGACCGGTGAATCGGTGAGGGCGTAGGCGATTGTCTGCGGCCGGGTCGACTGGACGATCGCGTACCCGGCCATGTCCCGACCCCAGGTCGTCATCAGCCCGAGGCGGGCCTGATCGGCCTCGGTGAGGCCGACCAACTCGGCCGGATCACCGGAGGGAAAGGTGCCCAGGTTGTTGACGTGCACGCCGACCACATGATCGGGGTCGATACGGCCGAGCTCGGGGGAGACGCTGCGGCTTCTCGGACTGCTGCAAACCCCGCGTGATTGGACCGGCGCAGAGCTTGGGCAGCGCCTTGAGGTCGACGTGCGGACCGTGCGGCGTGACATCCAGAAACTGCGCGACCTCGGCTACCCGGTGCACGCCACCCCCGGCGCGGCCGGTTACCGGCTCGGCGCCGGGACGAAGCTCCCGCCGCTACTGCTCGACGACGAGGAGGCCGTCGCCGTCGCCATCGGGCTACGTACCGCCGCCAGCGGCACGGTCACCGGCATCGAGGAAGCCTCGCTACGCGCACTGGCCAAGCTCGAACAGGTACTGCCCTCGCGGGTACGGCACCGTGTCAACCTGCTGCAGTCGGTCACCGTCACGGTCCCCGCCACCGGCCCCACCGTGGACCCGGACGTGCTGACCGCCGTCGCCGCCGCCTGCCGCGAGCACGAGCGGCTCCGCTTCGACTACCGCAGCCACGACGGCACCGACTCGATACGCGACACCGAACCACACCGACTGGTCCACGCCGGCCGGCGCTGGTACCTGGTGGGCTGGGACACCGACCGGCGCGACTGGCGCACCTACCGGGTCGACCGGATCCGTCCCCGCATCCCGACCGGCCCTCGCTTCACACCCCGACCGGCACCCGACGTCGACCTCGCCGGCTACCTCACGCACGGTGTCTCCACCGCCCCCTACCGCTACCAGGCCCGGATCACCCTGGACGTGCCAGCCGAGACGGCCGCCGAACGGATCCCGCCCACCGTCGGTGTCATCGAGGCCGTCGACTCGCACACCTGCCTCCTGCACACCGGATCCAACTCCCTCGACGAAATCGCCGTCTACGTCGCATCGTTCGGCTTCCGCTTCCAAATCCACCAGCCACCCGAACTCATCGCACACATCCGAGACCTCACCACCCGACTCACCGACGCCGTCCGCTGACCGCTGACCGCCAAACAATCCCCACGCAACGGCACGGCCCAGCGGCCTCGACCAGATCCCGGCAACCTACTCAATTCGGCTACTTGTGCGTGTGCCGGTCGAGTCAGCACTTCGTGACGCCGCGTAGCGCGCGGATCGCGGCAGATGAGCGCGCAGGTAAATAGATGCTGATTGAATTGGCGTGCCCTGTCGAGTTCGGCTGGCAAGCCTCGCCTTGAGGGCAGGATGCGGCAGCCCCGTCGGGTCAACCGGGGGAGGTCATGAATGGCAGACATGCCATGGCGAGAAGCCACGCCAGGCCGGCATTTCCATGACGGTCAAATTACCCTGCTAGCAAATTAGGCCGTAGTTCAACCATTTGACGCTGAAATCTGGACCGGCCGCCAGGCCTGCCCACCCTCTGCCGGTGGCCGCCCTCGCCTACGGGCGAAGCAGCTGTCCTCGCGTTATTCGCCCACCGCAAAGGCATTCCGCGGGCTCTCCAACCATCGGTACGTCGATCGCACGGCGAGGCCCACAGACCGAACGACACTGTGATCTGCTTCACAAGATGTCAGGATTTCCTCTATGCGGGTGTCTTGTTCTTGACCTGCTCGGATCGAAGGAGACACCATGGGCAAGAGCACCGAAGTAGTCGTCGTCGGCGGCGGATACGCCGGCGTGATGGCCGCCAATCGGCTGAGGCAGCGCGACGACGTGACCGTGACCGTGATCAATCCGCGGCCGGTCTTCGTCCCACGGCTGCGGCTGCACCAGCTGGTGGGCGGGACCCACGATGCGGTCATCGACTACCAGGAGGTACTCGCCCAGGGTGTCGAGCTGGTGGTCGACAAGGCGACGCACATCGACGCGACCGGGCGCACCGTGACCCTCGCCGAAGGTGGCTGCGTCGGCTACGACTACCTGATCTACGCGGTAGGCAGCCTCAGCGGCGGCCCGCGGGTGCCGGGCGCGGCCGAATTCGCTTATCCAGTCGCGACTCTGGAGGCCGCACAGCGGCTGCGGTCGGTGCTCATCGACACGCCTATGACGGCCCCGGTGACGGTCGTCGGGGGTGGTCCGGTCGGTATCGAGACCAGTGCGGAAATCGCGGAACAGGGTCGCAGCGTCAAGCTGGTGTGCGGCGGTGCCGTCGGTCCGTACATGCACCCCAGCGCTCGGCGCACAGCCCGCAAATACCTCACGAAACTGGGCGTCGAGGTGATCGAAGGGCCGGATACGTCGGTCACCGCGGTCAGGCCGGGAACTGTTGAACTTCGTAACGGCCGTACCCTGGCGAGTCAGGTCACCATTTGGACTGCGGGTTTCGGCGTGCCTGATCTGGCCGACCGCAGCGGCTTGCGCACCGACGCCGCCGGACGGCTACTCACCGACGAGACACTGACCAGCATCGACAGCGATCGCATCATCGCGGCGGGCGACGCGTCGGCGCCATCGGACCTGCCGTTCCGGATGAGTGCCTACACATCGCCGGATGCCTGGGCGCCCACGCCGCCGACACGGTGCTGGCCCGGATCGCGGGAGAGCGGCCGGCACCGATCGACCTGGCATTCCAGGCCATGTGTTTCAGTTTCGGCCGCGGTGCCGGGATCTTCCAACTCCTTCATAAGGACGACACTGCGAAGCGGTTGTACTTCACTGGGTTCATGGGCCGCAAGCTGAAGGAGTTCTCCTGCACCGCCAGCGTCAAGCACCTGATGACCGAGGCGCACAAGCCGGGCTCGCACCACTGGCCGAAGGATGGCGAACACCGGCCCGCCCTGCTACGAGCCCGGAATGCGAACGTGACGACACCGATCGCGTAGACGCCGGTTTCGCCGCTGTCACCAGCGGAACGATCTGCAGCGTTCGCATCGGGAACGCCGCACCTCGTGCGCCCGTGCCGGCCGCACGACCACCTCCAGGAGAGGAATTCATGCACACGACAGGTGAATCCGGCGCCCCCCGGCGGGCCGAGGGCGAGACCCCGAGCCTCGGCGGCGGTGACCACGCCACCCTCGCGGCGACAGAAGTGTTTGTCGCGCACCGCAATCTGCTGTTCACCGTCGCCTACGAGATGCTCGGATCCGGAGCAGACGCCGACGATGTCCTCCAGGAGAGTTGGTTGCGCTGGGTCGGTGTCGACGCCGCCCACATCGACGACCCGCGCGCCTACCTGGTTCGCATCACCACGCGGCAGGCGCTCAACCGGCTGCGTTCGGTGAAGCGCCGCCGGGAGGCGTACGTGGGCTCCTGGTTGCCGGAGCCGCTGCTCACCACCCCGGATGTGGCCGCCGATGTGGAACTTGCCGAAAGCGTGTCGATGGGGCTGATGGTCGTGCTCGAGACCTTGACCCCGACCGAACGAGCGGTATTCGTCCTGCGCGAGGCGTTCGGGTTGGGCTATGACGAGATCGCGGCCGCGGTGGAGAAATCCCCCGCCGCCGTGCACCAGATCGCCCATCGCGCCCGCCGCCACGTCGAGGCCCGCCGACCGCGCCGGGCGGTCACCGCGCGTGAGGCGAAGGCGGCTGTCGAAGCGTTCCGGCGCGCGCTCGAGACCCGGGACCTGCAGGGCCTACTCGACGTACTCGCCCCCGAGGTGGTGGCGATCAGCGACGGCGGCGGCATCAAGCAGGCCACCCCGCGGCCCGTCATCGGCGCGGACAAGGTGGCGCGGTTCATGGTCGGGGGCCTCACCAAGCACGACGTCGCGCTCACCGTCGAGCCGACCGCGATCAACGGCAGCCCCGCATTGGCGGTGCACGTCGATGGGGAACTCGACGGTGTCATCGCGGTGCGGGTCGAGGACACGCGCATCACCGGTCTCTACTTCGTCCGCAACCCGCACAAGCTGACCCGCATCGCCGCCGAGACCCCACTAACCCTGCGCTGACGCTGGCCACGACCCGACCGTTCAAGGGAGTAGACATGACCACGCGGGCACCGCTCGCCACTGACACGCTTCCGTCACGATGGCCGACCCTGGCAGGAGCGGTTGTCGTGCTCACGACGATCACCGGCGTATTGCTCATCGCCTTCGCCTGGCCGTCGGTGCGGTCCTCGGTGCACGATGTGCCGATCGCCGTCGCCGGGCCGACCGCCGCGGTCGCCCAGGTCCGCACCGCGCTCGAGCAGCGTGTGCCGGGTGGCTTCGACATCACCGAAGTCGCCGACACCGCGAGCGTCGAACAACTCATCCGCGACCGGCAGGCGTACGGAGCTATAGATCTCAGCTCCGGAACCCCGCAGGTCATCGTCGCCTCCGCCGCCAGCACCGCGGTCGCCCAAACCCTGCAGACCATGGCGACCGGACTCGGACGGGACGGCAATGCCGGTACGCCGGTGGCGGTCCGCGACCTCGCCGCCCTGCCCGCCGACGACCCGCGCGCCGCCGGCCTGTCCGCCGGCGCCCTGCCGCTGGTCATGGGTGGCCTGCTCGCCGCGGTGCTGCTGACCAGGCTCGTGCGCGGCACCGGTCGCCGCGTCGCCGGGGCTCTGGCCTTCGCGACGACCGGCGGCCTAGCCGTGGCGGGGATTCTGCAGTTCTGGTTCGGCTCGCTCAGCGGCTCCTACCCGGCGAATGCTGGTGCCGTCGCACTGAGCATCGCGGCAGTCTCCCTGACCGTTCTCGGGCTCGAATCGGTGTTCGGATACGCCGGAATCGGGATCGGCGCCGTCATCATGATGCTCATCGGCAACCCGCTCTCGGGGATGGCCACCGCCCCCGAAATGCTGCCCGGCTGGTCCGGCGCGCTCGGGCAGCTGCTGCCACCCGGGGCGGGTGGTCGGTTACTGCGATCGACCGCCTTCTTCGACGGCCGCGGCGCTACCGCCGCCGTTACTGTCCTCGTCGTCTGGGCCACACTCGGGGCATTGCTGTGCCTCGGCGGCCTGCGCGCACACCGCGCCATCTCGAACCCTGAACGCACAATTCGAAAGGATTATCAGCAAGCGTAATTCCCAAACCGTCGCCACATGACCCGTAGCGACAAAGACAACGCGATACTCAACGAGTTCTTCGCCGGCCTGCCCGACAAGTTCCGAGTCGCCCCGGCACGGATGCGCTGTGCACCAGGACGACTCGCAGTCTATGGCAGATGGTGGGCCGCTATCTCCCGCGAACGGCATGGTCTGGCAGCCCGTCGGCGACGAACGGCTCGGCGGATCGACGGCCAGCCCGCCTCGCCCGCCCCTGAAAGGAAGCTCATGAACCTCGCCCTTTGGATCGTTGCCGGGCTGCTTGCCGCCCTCGCCCTGTTCAGTGGAGCCACCAAAGTGTTCTTGCCCAAGTCCAAGCTGGACGAGTCAACAGATTGGACCGAGAGCGCAAGCGCCGGTTTCGTCAGAACCCTCGGGTGGCTCGAGATCCTGGCCGCAGTGGGCCTGACCCTGCCCGCAGCGCTCGACATCGCACCGGTGATGGTGCCGGTGACCGCCGCCTGCTGGATTTTGTTGATGATCGGCGGAATGATCACCCACGCCCGCTACGGGCACAACAAAAACGTCACGCTGTGTCTTGTCCTGCTCGCTGCGGCCGCGTTCGTGGCCTGGGGCCGCTTCGACCTCGAGCCGTTCACCGGCTGAAGTGCGGCAGTCCGGCTTGCGCAAGCGAATCCGCCCAGGCCGCGAAACCGCCGCGAGCTCGGAGCGTGTAACGCTGTTCGTACCACGTGCCGAGCGGCGGCGACCAGGTTCGCACCCCTCGTCACTCGGTTCATGCGGCAGAAAGGGACGGAACCAGTCTGACCACCAACGCAGAGTGATGGGGCGTGCAGGGCGAGACGAGCACTCGCACCAAACGAGTACGAAACCCTGCCAGTCCCTGGCAACGGTCAGATTCGTCTGCCGCTCGCGTCGATCAGGTAGCCGTCCGCATCGAAGTCCGGATCCGTCTGCTTGATTCACTCTCGGAAGGTGTCGTCGTCGTAGTCATCGACCTCGTCCTGCTCGTACAGCTTTGCCAGGTGCGAGTTGATGTAAACGAAGCCGTCGCCGAACTTCTCCTGAATGCTGTAGACAGCGTGTTCGCTGGTAGAGAATGCCTTGCGCCTGAAGCTCAGTAAGAGCGACCGGCAATTGGTAGGGCGTCTGGCGGACGGGACCCCGAGGTAGCAAGCAGGCACGGGTCCATTGATCATCGGAGTTCTCTACGCTTCGTGACCGATGGAGTCCCGTGCCTGCGCTGCCATCTTCGTTGTTCGAGCCCGTCTGGGTCCAGTTCGCCGCGCTGCGGGCTGAGCAGCCTGAGTTCGATCCGGCGCATCCGCTGGGCTGTCACCGCCGCCGGATCCCTGACCGGGTGGTGTTTGAGCATGTCATCGCCGCTTTGGTGCACGGTTCCGGCTACGAGCGTGTCGCGTCGGATGCCTGCTCGGACCGTACGATCCGTCGCCGGCTGCGGTCGTGGGCCGAGGCCGGTCTCGGCGAGCAGGTCCACGAACTGGCCCTGGAAGCCTACGACCGCATGATTGGCCTGGACCTGGCCGATGTCAGCGCCGACGGCGCGATCACCAAGGCCCCGTGCGGTGGTGACCGGGCCGGCCGATCCCCGGTCGACCGCGGCAAGGGCGGCATGAAACGCTCGACCGGCGTCGACGGTTACGGCATCCCGCTCGGGATCATCGGCGCCCCGGCCAACCGGCACGACTCCCCGCTGCTGCGGGACACCTTCGCCGCGTGCAGCATCCAGTTGCGGCATCACTGGCCCGAGCGGGTCACCGCACACCTGGACCGCGGCTACGACAGCAACCGAACCCGTGACCTGCTCGAAGAGATCGGCTTCGACGCCGAGATCGCCCGCAAGGGCGTGCCAGCCCCCGTCCAGATCGGCAAACGCTGGGTGGTGGAGAGGACCAACGCATGGATGAACGGCTTCGGCAAGATCCGCCGCTGCACCGACCGCAACGCCACAATCATCGACTTCTACCTGTACCTGGCTGCCGCGATCGTCACGATCCGTCAACTCATCCAACGCGCCCGCACGCTCTACCGCTGGGACACCCGACCCACCACCCGCAGGCTCAGGTAACACCAATTGCCGGTCGCTCTAAGTATCCATGTGGCAACGGATTTATTGGTTGGATCAGTCATGGAGGACTCATCACAATCCATCACGCCCAAGGCTCGTCGCCTTTGAGTGCGGACATCCAGGTTCTCTCAAGAAGGGCTGTCTTAGGTGATGAATCGCTAAATGACCTGGACATCCGGGAAATCGACACGCCCTACCTGCCGCGCACTCACATCGGCAGATCCGCATTCATCTCGGAGCTCGGCTGGCAGATCGGTCCGGATCAGCGGTTCCAGAAATTCGGTGTTGGCAGAAGCGACTACTGGAGTGTGTTCGCCCTGGTACGGCACATCCCGGACTCATCCGGCGTGCAGGCGTACGTCTATGCCTTCCACGGCGTGTGAAGTGATGCGTGGCCGTCCCGCTGAACCGCGCTTGCACCTGACGGGAGTCGGCCTGTATGGGCCGGCCCCCGTTCTCTGGCGGCCGCGCCCCGCGGTCATGCGGCTGCCAGGCGCTGCGCGAAATGTTCGGATGTGGGGCGGCGTGCCCCGTTGCGTCTTCCGGTGTATGTGAACGCGGCGGGAGGCTCAGGCAGGACGCCTCAACGTGTACTACTGCTGCTCAGCAGGGGCGTGCTGCTCGGCCGGCCACGACGGCGCGACCTCCGGCCGCGCCAGGCCACCGACTCCCACCCGGCGGCCACCACCGCCGCGCCGTGTCGTCGGATTGCAGATCCCAACTATGGTGCCGGTGAGTGTTCCGTTATCGGCGCTGCCGTACTTACCAGGTCCAGGCACGACCTCGCTGCGCTCAAAATGCACGAACGCCGGTGGACCGTCACGACCGGCCGGATGGATGATCAGCCGGTGACGGATCCGGCTGCGTTTACGATCGCCGACAACTGGCACGGCGGGTTCTACGAGCTAGCCCTCGAGCTCGGTGATACTGACGACGAACGGCTCGGGCGCGCTCTGGCGGCACTGTGGCCCGCCGCGGGGATCCATGGATGCTTCGGCAGCCGGGAACGAGAGCCGCAGGAGATGGCCAAGGTGGCGTGCTCCGTGGAATCGCTGGACGTGTTCGGGCATCTGCGTGGTCTCGTGGACCTGTCCAGCGGCGTACGTACGGTGTGCGGGGTCGTCGCTGTCCGCGAGGACGAAGGCCTCGACTGGTTGGACTTCTACCTGCCGATGGGCGCGCTGGGCGGGACCGACCAGCGAGTGAACGGGTTCCCATTCGGCGAGGACGACGGTCCCTCCTCGCTCGAGTGGCGCCGCCCCATCGATGACTGGCTCGCCAGCGTCGCGGCCAACGTGTATGCCACAGTCGACTTCCGGCTCGGCTTGATCGGCTTTGAAGTGTCCGGCGGCACTTACGCCAAAGACCTCCACGGCGACCCAGCGCCGCCGCGCGGTATCGGCTATCTGATTCCGCATACCAGTGGCCTGCGCTATCTGTCGGCGACACGCTGAACGGCGTGTTTTGCGTGAGCCGCGTCCCGTTGGGCGGGGATTTTGCTGTGGCGGCGACGCCTCCGGTCCCGGACTGCGCAACGCGGGATGGTGGCGGCGGACGGTCGTGGACCAGTGGGAGTCATGATGCGCAGCCACGTCATGCTGCGCGGGAATCGCGTTTTCCGGCCTGATGGCTGTGCCATAGACTCCGCCGGTGCTCCGGCGCGCCGAGAAGCTTCCGTCACGCGTCCAGCGCGAGCCGGCTATTCATGTCGAGTTGGCCTCGGTGCCCGGTGACACCAGGGCCCCGGCAAAGTCGTCAGGTGATGCCGAGTAGTGCCAGCGGGCGGGTGCTGTCGCGGGCGTGATGCCGGTTCGCGGCGGCGATGTTGGTGATGCCGGCGGTGCGGAGTGCGCCGATGGCGGCGTTGCGTAGGGCGGCCATGACTTGTGGTCCGGTGCCGGTGCGGATCTGGGATCGGTCTTCGTCGTAGGTGACGTCCCGCACCCAGTGGACCTTGTTCTCGATCGACCAGTGACCACGGATCCATCTGGCCAGTTGGGCGGGGCTGGCCTGGTGCACGCGCAGGTCGGTGATGGCGTAGACGGTTTCGGTGGTGACGCGTTTTGGCTGGTCGAGGCGGCGTCTGCGGCGGCGGATCTGCAGGGCCTGGGCGGCGTGCGGGAACTCGATCCCGGTGGAGATCGTCAGGATCTTCAGGCTGCGGATCTCGCGGCGGCCGTGGCCGCGGTCGGTTTCGCGGGTGGCGTCCGGGACGGCTCGCCAGGGCAGGCCGGCGAGTTGGGAGTGCAGGCTGGGCTGGTTGCCTTTGACGGTGAGGATCCAGTGCGCGCCGCGTTCGGCCAGGTAGGCGACGTGGTCGCGTTGGCAGTGCAGGGCGTCGACGGTGATCACGGTGTCGCGGAGGTCGCCGATCTGGTCCAGCAGCGGTGCGAAGCGGGTGATCTCGTTGGTCTTGCCGTCGACGTCGGTGCTGGCCAGGACCACTCCGGTGGCCTGGTCGCAGGCTGCGAGGACGTGCCGGGCCGGAGTGCTGGTGGTGCGGGAGCCGCGCAGGGCCTTGCCGTCGACCGCGATCGCTCGCCTGCCCGCTGACGGTGCGGCTATGGTCCGGCTGGTGAGCCAGCCGCTGACGGCCGCGGTGAGCAGGTCCGGGTCCAGGGCCTGCAACAACCGGCGGATCATCGCCTCCGACGGACGCCGGTCCGGGGCGATGCCCAGCGGGAGCGCGGTCGCAGCCGGGACGTCGGCGACCCACTCGGCGATCGCGGTATAGGAGCGGTAGCCGGCCACCACGGCACAGACTGCCGCGGTCACCACGACTGTCAGCCGGTGCCGGACACCCCGGCGGGCGCGGGGATCCGGCAGGTCGGCCAGCGCAGCGGGCAGCCCGGCAGCGGTTTCGGGCACGGTGACAGCCGGTGCGGCGGACACAGACGAGATCAGCGATGATGGCAGGGCGGGCATGACTCACTTCGGACGATCAACAAGGCGTAGAGAACCTCGATGATCATCTGAACGGGTCATGCCCGCCCTGCTACCACCAGCAAGGGCGCGTCTACACCAAGCGGATCAAGCCGGACACCCTCACGACTTTGCCGGGGCCCTGGCCACGCGGCAGCTCACGCCCGTAGTGTTACGCATCGTGAAGTGCTAGGCTTAACGCATGAGCACCCGTTTGTATAACGGGTGCTACGTAGGAGAGTTCAGCTCCCCCCTCTCGGACACGTTATTTCCACACGAAGTGTGATGGTTTTTCGTGTTTTGCGTGATCCCCGTCCCGTTGGGCGGGGATTTTTGCTGTGGCGGCGAGGACGCTCCCCGCAGGGTTGAGCGTGTAGACCGTGGTCTCGGCTTCGATGGTCCAAATGTGGTGGTCACACACGATGATCATGTTGTTGGTGCGCAGGTGGGCGGTGACCTTTTCCGGGTCGGGGCTGCGCAGCGCGGGATGGTGACGGTGTAGTCCGCGGTCGTGTCGGAGGCGGTCGAGCAGGTGGTCTTCCCGGATGTAGAGGATCTTCGGCTGCGGTGAGGTCTTGGTGCGGCTGCTGGTGTGGCCGTGGCGGCATCGGTATCCGGGGCGGCCGTGGACCCAGTGGGAGTCCATGATGCGGCCGCAGATGCCGCAGCACACGAGGCCGGCCAGGCGGTAGTGGCGAGGAGTGCCGTCGGTGGGGGTGGGTGCGGTGTGGATGGCCTGGGCTGCGACGAACTGTTCCTCGGTGACCAGCGGCGGGTGGGCGATCTGGCGGGAGATGACCCAGTGCGGGGCGGCGTTCCAGCGCTGGATCTCGTGGTGTCGGGTGATGGTGCCGTCGGGCTCGATGTCGTCGTGGTCGGTGCGTTGCCGGTTCCACACTTGGCGGCCGGTGTAGCGGGGGTTGGCCAGGATCGCCGCGACCGTGGTCAGCATCCATTGGTGGCCGCTGCGGTGACGGTTACGCGCCGGGTCGGCGCCGGACGGACACGGCACACCGTTGTCGTTGAGGGTGCGGGCGATGCTGGCCACGCTGCAACCGGTGAGCCGTTGTTCGAAGATCCACCTCACCCAAGGTGCGGTAGCCGGGTCGGGTTCCAGGCGGTGCAGGCGCCGTCCCCAGGCGGCGTGGGCGCGGTTCGGGTGAGGGCCGGCGTCGACCAACCGGTAGCCGTAGGGTGGCCGGCCGCCGAGGTGCCGGCCTTGGAGTTCGGCTTGGGCGCGCATGGCGGCGGTGGTGCGGTGCCGGGCCCGGGACACTTCCCGCTGGGAGTGCACGCCCAGCAGGTCTAGCAGCGCCAATTGTCGGGGGTTGTCGAAGTTCACCGGCCCGTAGGTTTCCGGCAGCCACAGCTGCACATCGTGCCTAACGAGGGTGGGGGTCAGCTGTTCGAGCTGTTGGCCGTGGAAGGCGCGTTCGTACTCGCCTACGACGATCGCGTCGAACCCACGCGCGGGTCCGCCAGAGCGGCGAGCAGCAGGGATGCCTGCGGCCGGTCCGGCCAAGCGACCCGGCGGGAGACACCCTCGTCGAAGAACTCGGCCACGATCCGACCGTGGCCGGCGATCAGGTCTACGGCGTAGTTGCGCTGCCACCGGCACGACGACGCCCGGTCCTGGAAGTCGACGGTGGACATCCGACCATAGAACGCGAACCGGATGCCCGGTGGAGGTGATGTTGTCGGATGCCGCGCCCGATGGCGGCCTCGCTGGTTCGGCTGCCGTATCCACGAGCCGAGCAGGTTGGGGCCGTCGAGTTTCGGCGCGTATTGCATCAGGACCCTCTCCACACACGGCGTTACAGCCATCCATCTCGATATGGATGAATAACGATGCGATGGTTCGTGGGACTCGGCCACTCGCAACATTTGTTGGCTCAACGGTGCGGCGGGCCCTTCAAATGGAGGCCGGCTAACGGTCGGTGGTCGCGCGGCGGGAGCGGCGGCAGATTCGCGTGACAGACCTGGAGGGTGCTGATCAGCGTCGGTGATGGTGTCCGATGGGACAGCTCCGCTCGGCCGGCAGCTGTGGCGCGTCGGGTGCGAGAGCGATCGCCGTTACCAGTGGCTGGGGCGGGTGATCGTCCTGGCGTGTTCGCCGAGGAGGTCGGTATAGGTGTCGATGTCGATGGTGTCGTGGTGGCAGCGTTCGATGAGCCGCGTCAATCGATGGCCGATCTCCTCCGCGTCGAGGTCGAGGCGTTCGCACAGGTCATGGTGGGCGTCGACGAGCGGTTCGGTGATCTCCTCGGGTTCGGTACGGGTGATGTGATAGGCGTCGCGGAGGTGTCCGGAGAGGTCGTCCCAGACGAGGATGGCTTCTTCGACGAGATCGAGCATGGCGGTGGTGGCGGGCCGGGCGCAGAGAATCTCAATTTCGGCGGCCAGCTGATGGCCGGCGGCTTCGACGTCGGAGATCTGCCACCTGCCGGTGGTCGCATTGGAGGCGTCGCGGATGGCGGCGTGGGCGTCGTGCAGGCCGGTGTGGTCGGTGGTGTCGAGGAGACCGGCTTCGGCGAGTAGCTGGGTGGCGAAGAGGCGGTCCCGCAGGGCGTGTTCCGCGACGAGGTTTGCCAGTTGTCGAGGGGAGAGCCGCCGCACGGCTTGGAGATAGTGGGCGTGTTCGAGCTCAGCAGGGGTGGCGCCAGGTGGGGTCGCGGCGCCCGAGAAGGCGGTGCCGGCGCGGAATGCGGTGAGTGCGGTCGCGACAGCGTGGGCGCAGAAGTCGTCGCCGACGGTTCCGCAGTCGCAGTCGGTGGTGAAGAGGCCGCCGACGATGCCGATCCAGGGTTGGAAGACGCCGTCGTGGCTGTGGACGACGGCTTGGACGCCGCCGCCGGCCGGTTCGAGTTCGCCGACGCTGCCGTTACTCAGCAGCCGTGCCGCGGCCTCGGCCACCGTGGTGGGGACGGATTCCCGGAACGCGTCGATGTCGATGCGGACTGCCACGGGCGGGCACTCTACCGGCCAGGGTGGAGGCGGGCGGCGTCGAGCTTGGCCAGGAACGCCGGCCAGCCCCGGTGCCGTCCACGCAACTCGTCCAGGTATTTGGCGAACTGGTCGGTTTCGCCGGTGGCCGCGTACGCGTCACGCAGATGGCGCAGCAGCGCGATGGCTGTGTCGTAGCGGCGCTTGTCATGCGAGTCCAGCAGATGGGCGTTGACGAGTGCCCGGTAGGGCTCGCGTACGTCGGCCGGATGGCCCTGTTGCCGACGGTGCAGGAGTTCGACGCGTTGCCGGGCGGGCAACTCGTCCAGGCGTGCGAGCCCGGTGTGCCAGGCCTCATCATCACGGCCGGTGTGGTGCAGCGCGTCGATCAGGTGAGGCAGATAGCCGGGCTGCTGGGCGACGCGGTCGCGCACCACGGTCAGCGCCCACTCGGTGTGGGTTTCGTCGCCGTCAGTCTCGGCCACCGTCGCCAGCAGTGACCGGAGGTTGTCGATGGTCGGCTGCTTGTCGAACGCAGCCCGACGCTCGGCCACCGCGGCCCGCGGATCGCCGGTCTCGATCAGCAGCCCCACCAGCAGGTCACGCAGCCGCGCGGATTGATGGCCGGTGGGATGTTCGGCGAGTCCGCGTGGGGCCCAGCCGATCGCGTCGGCGGGCCGTCCCGCCTCGGCCAGCACCCGTACGACGCGCTCGTACTGGTCGGCGCTGACCAGGTGTTCCGCCAGCACGGCCACGTACCGGTCCACGTCGCCGGAGACCTCGGCGAGCTGCTCGCGTAGGTGCCGTACCGTCCACTGCTGGTGCCAGTTGTCCGGATCCGCCACCGCGGCACGCTGCTCGACCAAGCGGGCCACCGCGGCCAGGCCTTTCGCCCCGAGAGCCGGCGCCCACTCGCGCAGGATCACGTCCGGCCAGCCAGGGCCGTCGCAGACGAGCCGGACCAGCCACGCGGCCAGGCCAGCGGGTCGTGGCGGCGCGGCCCGGCACGCCCGGGCGTAGAGCGCCATCAGATAGGCGAGGTCGTTGCCGAGGACTCCGGAGGAGCTGTCCATGTACATCAAGGCGGTCGTCATCCGATCGACTGCCTTGCGCAGCACCGGCACCGCGACCGCCGCGTCACCCGCGTCGATCAGCCGGGCGCAGCGGTCCGCGACCTCACGCGCCGCCTGCGAGTAGGCCTGCCGGCCCGCGTACGGGTCACGACGGCGATCCCGCCGCAACCGGTCCACCAGCACAGTCAGCTCATTCTCGTTCCCTGCGCTCACCGGTACATCACACCAGAACGCCCGCGACGACCCAGGCGGGCTGCGTGGTGTTCAGCGAATCTGATGCGGGTCACCGCCTGGTGGGGGCGGGTGGCCATCATGCCCGCTTGCTTCGTGCGCTAGGGCAGGTTGGCGGTAAGTTCATCGCGCCACTGTGCGAAGCGTTTGCGCATCTCGCCGATGTGAGTGGGGTCGGCGCCGTAGGCGGCGAAACGCCGGTCCGGATAGCGTTCCAACATGCCGAACAGGTCCGCGAGGACGCGCCGGTCGAATCCCGCGTCGGATTGTTCGGCCAGCTCGCACAACCGGTTCCGGGTGTAGCGGCCGGTCATGAGGGCCGCGTCGATGTCCAGGAAGTCTCGGGGTTCGGCGCGGGTATAGAGGGCGGACATTTTGCCCGCGACGACGTCGTCGGCGTGCAGCACCGGCCCGACGTCCATCATCACCGGTGGCAACGCGCGCCAGTTGGCCGCGAGTTCGACCTTGTACGGATGGTCAGGTTGAGCGGGATCGGTGACCGCGAGCCGGGCGAAGGTGTCGAACTGCTGCGTCCCTCGACGGAATACCCGCCGGCGCGGTAGCCGTCGATCACGGCGTCCACTGCTGCGGCGAACTCGCCACGACGGTCCCACGCCGTGAACAGGTCGATGTCCTCGCTCGGGCGGTCCAGGATGCCGTGGGCCTGCACGGCGTAGCCGCCGGCCAATGCGAACCCGTAGCGGGCAGCGACCCGCAATCCGATCTCGGCCAAGCGGAGGTGAACTTGATCCACTTCTACCCGGCCAGCGTCTGCGGCGGCGTGCTCAGTTCGGGAAAGCGCGCCTGCCACAACGCCCGCAGCCGGGCCGGGAGCCATAAGCTCGGCCATAAACGGCGCAGCGTGGGACCGTGCAGCCACCGGCGCAAGTCGTCGACCGAATTGGCCTGGTTCAGCACCGTCTGGTACATCAGCTGCAGATCACCGGCGTCGTCGAGGTCGTAGGTGCTGTCGCCGGACCAGTCCAGCCATCGATCGAGCGTCACCACACCGCGAACCGGACCGCGCAGGTCGGACAGGGTGGCGGCGACCACGAAGTGCCGCTGGTCCACATACCGCGACCCAGGCGGTGCACCACTGCCGCTGGCCATGTCTCTACCTCCTGCCCCGATCGTACGTGTGAGTGGCGTCGCCGGCGGGCACGACATCGACCTGCCGGCCATCTGACCTCCCGGGCTCGGCCTGCGGCCTGACGGTCATCGCCAAGGGCGAACTACCCGACTGCCGATCACCACACGGGCGGCCGGACGCCTGCCAGGTGACTGCCTTACCCGGGGACCGGACTGCCGCCGCCCGCGCGGGTTCGACTTCTCGCGCTGGCCGTCGGTAGCCTCCGGTCGACCATCCCGGGCCGCGGTCCGCTGGTGCCCGAGCCGACCTGGCGGACGGACTGGGTGGCGCCGGGCACTGCCCACCCTGGGGAAGGATACGCTCGCGGCTGCCCGGGCCAGATGTCGTGGAGGTGACCTTGGCACGGCTGGTGCTGACCGAGGACGAGGAGTCGGTGCGCGTCGCGGTGGGCACACGGCTGTTCGTCCAGGCACGGGCCCGCCTCAATCGCGGCGAGCTGGTCGACGTGCAGTGGGATCCGCGGACGGGGCACGCTCACTGCGCAGACCGGCTCCGCGGCGAGCTGTCCGGCACGGTGCCATCGCGCGCACCGATCCGAGTGGCGACATCACGGCGGTGGAGGGATCGTGTAGCTGCGGTGACGATCCGGGCTGCGCCTATCCGGCCGCGTTGATCCTCGCCGTTCTGTCGGCCCGAGGTGCTCCCCGCCGGGGGCTGCGGTGCCACGGCCGGCGTGGGAGACCGCGCTGTCCCCGCTGGTCGGTACGGCGCCCAAGCCTTCCGCCGATCCGGAGTCGTCCCGGGCCGCCGTCGGGTTGCAGTTCGATCTCGTCGCGGCTGCCGGGCAGGTCGGCGCGGAATCGTTGTGGCGGATCGCCCTACGCCCTGTGGTGCCAGGTCGCAGCGGGTGGGTGCGGTCGGGGATCTCCTGGTCGAATCTCAGTTACGCTTGGTACGGGCAGCCGAGGCGGGTGGAGCGGCACTGGCAGCTACTCAAGGAGATCCTGGCGCTGTCCACGGTGGCCGAGGACCGGCACTACTACAGCGGCTACCAGCAGACGGTCTACCTCGACGCGTTCGCGAGCCGGCGGATCTGGGACCTGCTCAGCGAGGCTCAGGAGACCGGGTTGCCGATGGTGCAGGCCAGAAAGACCGCCGGGCGGGTCGTCGTGTGTCAGGAACCGGCGCGGGTGTCGGTACGGGTCGACCGGACCGGTGACGACCTGCTGCTCGTACCAACCTTGCTGGCCGACGGCATGCCGGTCGCACCGGAAGAACGCTGCCGCGCGCACCAGTCGCCGTCACTTCGGACGGGCCAGGCGCCGCAGTTATCACCCCCCTACCCGACCTGCGCCGTCAGTTTCGAGACTTCGGATTCTTGGCAACACGGACATCGCCGCTCAGTCGAACCGCGAGACGACACGACACGCCGAAAGGCGAGTGGTCTTCGTGCTGGCGGGGCCGTGACACCATACCTGTGTCGTCCGTCGCATCGGCGCGGCTCGTCAAGGGTTTCGGTGGAGCCACAATGGCCGGGCTGACAGGGGGCAGGATGCCGGGTACCACGCCGCTGAGTTCGCATGATCCACGCACGGCGGGGCCCTACCAGCTGATCGGGCGGCTGGGCGCGGGCGGCCAGGGCGTCGTCTACCTGGGCAGGGACGGGAACGGTAACCGGGTAGCGGTCAAGATGATCAATGTTGACCTGCGCCAGAGCCCCCGGATCAAGTCTCAGTTCGCGAAGGAGATCGCCGCCGCGCGACGGGTCGCCCCCTTCTGTACGGCTCAGATCCTGTTCGCCGAGGTAGACGCGGACCCACCGTACGTGGTCAGCGAGTTCATCGAGGGCCCGACCCTGCAGCGGCACGTCCGTGAGCAGGGTCCGATCTCCGGGAACGCGTTGCACCGACTGGCCGTTGGCACCGCCACTGCGCTGACCGCGATCCACCAGTCCGACGTGGTCCATCGCGACCTGAAGCCGGACAACGTCATTCTCGGGCGGGACGGTCCACGCGTGATCGACTTCGGCATCGCCCGCGCACTCGACGTCACCGAGACGATGACCAGGCAGGTCATGGGAACGGCGCCATACATGGCACCGGAGCGGTTCCATAACCACCGGGTGGGTCCCGCCTGTGACGTGTTCGCGTGGGCGGCGACCATCGCCTTCGCGGCAGCGGGCAGGCCACCGTTCGGCAACGATTCGATCGTCGCGGTGATGAACCGCGTCCTGCACGAGCCACCGGACCTGCATGGCCTCTCCGACGCGCTGGACGACCTGATCAGGCATTGTCTGCAGAAGGAACAGGATGCGCGGCCGAACGCCGAACAGGTCCTGCTGCGGCTGCTCGGGCACACCGCGCGGCCCTCGACGGACCTGCTGCTGGAGACCGTCCTCAAGCAGGGCAACCAAGCCGCCACCGCGCCGACGCCGTCGTACCCGGCACCCGGATCCCCGCCCCTGGGCCAGGCGGCCAGGCCAACCCTGCCCGACCTCCCCGAGCACGCGCCGGTCACGCGCGTGACCGGCGCCCCGGCGCGGCGGGAGAACCGCGAGCCGACCGCCCCGGTACGGCGGGGCCCCTGGTCGGGTCGGCTCCGCCGGGAGCTCGGGGACCCGTGGGGGGTCTCGATCGCGATCTTCCTCGGTGCGGTCGGCATGGCGTCTGGCTACGTCGCGTCGACCGCGGTCGGCGCCGCGGCACTCACCGGCGCGGTGACCTTCGTCGTGGTGTACGTCGTCCGCCTGCTGGTCGCCGCCGCGCTGGCCCCAAGCACCGAGCCGGATCCCGGGGAGGCGTCGACAGCCGACCAGGCCACGACCCTGCTCCGGTCCAGGCCCTGACCCACGAACACGATCCGGTCGGTCCGCACCGCGGCTCGGCCGGGCTGGTGGCTGATGTCGACGCCGTCAGCCGACACTCTGGAGGGACCACATGGTTTCAGGTCGACCGACTGCCCGGCCGTGGTTGCCGTACACCGCGGCCATCGTGGCCGGAGTCGCGGTCGTCACGGCGGCCTACCTGATCGTCCGACCCGCGGCGGACGTCGGGTGCACGCCGCTGGAGGTCAGCTCGTCGACCGAGAAGGACGTGCTGCTCGGCGAGCTGGCAGAACGCTACAACAAGAGCGATCGGCGGGTCGGTGGCCGGTGCGCCGTCGTGACCGTACATGGCCTCACCTCCGGTGCGGCGACAGACGCGCTGGCCGGCGACTGGGCAGTCAAGCAGCCCACCCTGCCACGGCCGCAGGTGTGGTTGCCGACGTCGACCCTGTGGACCGGGCAGTTGAAGTTGCTGGACGAGGCCGCCGGGCGCCCGGCGCAGACCCCCGGCCGGTACCCGTCGATCGCGAACAGCCCGCTGGTCATCGCCATGCCGCAGCCGAAGGGAGAGCTGCTCCAACAGCAGGGCCGACTCGGCTGGGGTGAGATCCTGGGCTTGTCCGGGCGCACGGGCTGGGCCACCTTCGGTCGCCCAGAGTGGGGGCGGTTCACCTTCGGCAAGGTCAACCCGTACCTGTCCACCTCTGGGCTGGCGGCCACGATCGCGACGTACTACGCGGCCATCAACCGCGCCAGCGACCTCACCGAGAACGACCTCGCGAATCCGGCGGTGACCCAGTTCGTCCGCCGCATCGAGGCCAACGTGTCCCACTACAGCGACGACATCGTGGATCTGCTGAAGAACCGCGCCGAGGCGGACCTGTCCGGCGCCGGCACAGCGGCCCCGACCGACATGAGCGCGGTGGTGACGCAGGAGGAGTTGGTCTACCAGTACAACGAGGGGGAGCTGAGCCCGACCCGGGGCGAGAAGCCGAGGGTCCCGCTGGTCGCGGTGTATCCGAAGGAGGGCACGTTCAACCTCGACCACCCGTACGTGGTCCTCCCCTCGGCCAGCCCGGAGCAACGTGACGCCGCTGCCGACTTCCTGGCATTCCTTCAGGAGTCGCCGCAGCAGCGGAGCTTCAGCCGCCTCGGGTTCCGCGATCACGAGCGGAACGCGTCCGGCCCGCTGATCGCCTCCGTCGGCGGGCGCGGGGCCCAAGATCTCACCTACTTCGACCCGCCTGATCCCACCGTGGTCAAGGCGATCCTCACCGGCTGGGGCACGCTGCGTAAGAAGGCGAACATCCTCGTGGCCGTCGACACGTCCGGTTCGATGAAAGCAAAGATCGGTGACCAGACCAGGTTCCAGGTGGCGACCAGGGCCGCCGCCAAAGGCTTCGGCCTCTTGAACTCCGAGGACCAGGTCGCGCTCTGGTCGTTCTCGTCCGAGACGAAACAGCGGCCGAAGTCGCCGTACAGCGAGGAGGTCCGGCTGTCGGCGTTCGACCAGGAGGCGCTCACCAATGAGATCAACAATCTCCATGTCGAGGGCGGCACCGCTCTGTACGCCACGGTACGGGCGGCACACCGTCACATGCTCGACCACTATGACCAGTCCCGGATCAACGCAGTGGTCGTACTGACGGACGGCAAGAACGAGTACAACAAGGACAACAATCTCGCCCGGCTGCTCCAGGATGTCGCGTTGGATCCGGACCGACCGGTCAAAATTTTCTGCGTCGCCTTTGATGAGCAGTCCGATTTCGGGACGCTGGACCGGATCGCCAAGGCGTCCGCGGGCAAGGCGTTCGACGCCCGCGACCCGGCGAAGATCGATGACGCGTTCGTCAAGCTGGTCAGCAGCTTCTAGCGTCGCGTAATTCAGGCCGCGCAACGGTCGGCGCCGGGCTCAACCAGTTGGAGGCGGTGACCACCCTCGGGAAGCAGGATCTTGCGGTAACGACTGGGACGGAGGGAAGCGTGGGCCTGTCCGGTGCGACCCTCGGCGGCGGCTTCGGCTTCCTCACCCGCTACCTCGGCATGACCTGCGACAACCTGATCGGGGCGGAGATTGTCGTCCCATGGGGGGGCCGACGGCGCCAAGGCGATCGAGGTGGACCTGAAGAACCACTCGGACCTGCTCCGGGCGCTCCGCGGAGCGGGAAACGGCAACTTCGGGATCGTCACCTCCTCACTCACCTACAACCCGTGCCCACCCGCTGACCTGCGGTCAGCGGGTGGGCACGGTGTACCGCAGCGGCTGCCGCCGGTCGAACCGGCTGATCAGCACGGTCTCCGGTCTGCTGATGCTGCCAGTCGCCTCCCCACGGTTCGCAACGGTGCCGGACGTGAGCTGGAACAGACGGAGACCGTGGCCGCTCACGTGACATACCGGGTCGGTTGGGTCATCTCCTGACCGACCCCGGCCCCGCTCGGATCGGCACCCACGGTGCGTCGGCTGGAGCGGGCGCTGCCTCTAGCTGCTCAGCCGGGTGACGCGGTGCCGAAGACGTCGGTGAAGGACAGCAGCAGGGCGTTCACCTGCTGCGACAACGCGTCCTGAGCCGGCCCCGAGATCCGGCCCGCTGCCGACTCCAGAGAGATGGTCGACAGGAAGCCGCGCATCTCGTCGGCGGACTGATCCGGCTTCCCGATGGTGAACTTGTGCTCGGCCTGCCGTACGGCGTTGCGCAGGTGGACGTACGCCGGCTGGCCGAGGTCACCGGTGGCCTGGAAGCGCCCCAGTGCCTGGTCGATCGCGTCGAACGGCTGCGCCTTGGTGCGGGCGAGGGCGCCCTGCACCTTGGTGAGGAAGTCGGTGATCTGGTCGTAGGGCGGTGCCGAGAGCTGCTTGGGGTTGGTCGGTTCATCCTTGTGCCACAGCACTTCGAGCGGAAGGTAGCCGCGGTAGCTGCTGAACCGCACGTCGGTGAAGAGCCGGTCGAGGTCCATGAGCAGGTCGGTCTCGGCGCCGGCTGGCTTCTTCTTGACCTGGAAGTTGTTGGTGTGGGGCAGCACCGCGGCGATGTCGGCGTACCAGTCGTAGCCCAGCCCGGTGGCGCTGCGGAACGGGCGGAAGTATCCGGTGTCGTCGATGATTCCGACGTTCGGGCGGTCGATCCACCGCAGGATCTGAATGGTCTGCTCTGCTGTGGCCGTCATGTCGCCGTGGTTCTGCAACCCCAGCTGGACGCCTCTGGCGGCGGCGTAGTCGGCGAGCAGCCGCAGCGGCGGGGCGACCCGACCCCTGGCGATCGCCTCCCAGCCGAGCTGGTCGATGTCGGCGGGTACGACCCCGGAGAACACCCGCATCACCGGCGCGCCCATCTCCGCGGCGACGTCGATCCAGAACTTGAGCCGCTCCACGTCCAGCGCGCGCAGCGCATCGTCCGGTTCGGCGAAGTCGTTCTGTGCCCCGGTGCCGCTGATGGCGAGGCCCAACTCCTGGCAGAGCGACCTGATCTGCCGGGCATACTGCATGACCTCTTCGCGTGGAAGGGTGGGCATGGTGTTGTTGTCGTAGCCCGGGATGAAGTACGAGGTGACGTCCACCGCCTCGAAACCGGCATCCTTGGCGAACCTGATCGCATCGAGGGTGGTGATAGGCGGTGCGCCCTTGCGGCCCTTCAGCCACGCGTTGATGTTGACGTTGAAGCTGTATAGGTTGAGGCTCACCGGGAAGTCACCGGTGTAGTACGGCCGGGCTTTCGGCAGTGGCGTGGTCGAGTTGCTGCCCGCCCAGGCAGCGGACGCGTGGCCAGCGGTCGCGGGCAGCGAGGCAGTTGCCGCGATGGCGGACAGAAGCAGTTGGCGTCTCCTCATCGCAATTCCTTCCGTACCGTCTGAATGTGGGCTCGTGTCACCGGTCTCCGGGACTTCGTCTCGGCTCGGGTCACGGAGCGGCGTTGCGAGCAGTAGCGGGGACACCGCCGGCACTCGCCGCGGCAGCTCCCCTCTCGCCACCAGGCCAAGCATCCCTGAGTGGTCGTCGTAGGCTAGACCTGGAAAACGCTTTCCGCTAGGGACGTGCACGAACTCTTTTACGGCGACGACGGGGGGATCGGCGCGGTCTACGAGGCGTTCCGCCGCACTATGGTGCCGGTCGACGGCGGCACGGGAGTTGCTTGGCGAGATCGGTGCGGTCGATGGCCGTGGCCGGATCACGACGTCGTTGGCTGCATGAGCGGCTCGTCGCCGAGATGCCACCGCCGGGGGTCCGGGCTGCGGTAACGCGGTTCGGGCCCTTCTTGCTGTCTGGCCTTTTCGGACGGTGGGTGTCACGTGGGTGCGATGTGGGTGCCGCCGCGTGCGCCGGCTTTTCGCCGTGCCTCGGCTTGTTGACGTGGTGGCCGAGGTAGGCGGGGTAGAGGCGGGCGTAGATGCGGCGCAGTGGGCTGCCGTGGGTCAGCAGCGCCACTCTGGGCAGGGTGGCGGGTGGCAGTTGGAGGACGGTGGCTGCGGCGAGGACCATCGGGTGAGTCGGCGTAGCTGAGGCTCAGCGCAGTCACCATGGTGGTGATCACCCACAGCGGGCGCAGGAGGCGACGGGCCTGCGCCTGGCTGGCCGGCCCGGGCAGGCAGAGCAGTACCCGCAGAACACCACCAGGGCGGCGGCGTTGAACAGCAGTGGGCCGAGCGGATTGTGCCCGCCGTCGGAGACGCCGGCGAGGAGGCTGGCGTTCAGCGTGCCGGCGCCGATCCCGAGGTGGATCTGGCGCAGCCAGGACGTGACCCGCTCGTCGTCGCAGAACCCGGGCGTGGACAGGCTCTCGGTCATCTCCGATGGCCTCGGCTCCGCAGACGTCGGGCCGAAGCCCTCAAACGCTCGCGCCGAGCGGGCGCCGATCGCCCAGATCACGCGCAGCGCGAGCAGAGGGATCAGTGCCAGCAGGGCCAGGCGGGGACCTATCGGCACCGCGGCGAGCCAGGACAGGTACGGGCGGTCAGCCCGGCAATCGACGTACGGCACGCACTGCCAGCCGACGAGGTTCAGCGTGACCCCGACGACGGCCAGCGTGAACGCCATGGTGAGGGTGCCGGCGAGCAGGCGGCACAACGTGCCCAGCAGACCCAGCGGGTCGGCCGACGTGGGGCGCAGCCAGATCGCGAGGCGGTGGACGGGGTCCACAACGCTCACGTCACATCGGCCGGGGCCTCGTGCGAGCGCTCGCCTCGTGCCGACCCGATCAGGTGTCCCCAGAACCTAACGTGATCTTTAAATGTTGTTGTTCCTCGCCTAGGGCGTGTCCTGCCGATCTTGTAGTGGTTGATCGTTGACGATGTGCCGGTGGTGCGTCGCGGGGAGTTGACTGATGAGGCGTGGTCAGTG
>NZ_JBIAFE010000049.1:0-26162 GCF_042869115.1 Micromonospora sp. NPDC007230
GTCCCCCCGGCCGCCGCCCCCCGGGCCCTGTGGGGGGGGGGGGCGGGTTGGTTTTCGTCGGGGGCGGAAAAAAATAACCAGGGGGCCCGGCGGGGGCCCCCCCCGGGGCCCCCCCCCCCGCGGGTGGTCCGGCTGCTCAGCCATGCGACGCGCCGAACATCGGCGAGTGGATCTTCTTGAGGGTCTGCCCGCCGCCGACGTACATGTGCACCCCGCACGGCAGGCAGGGATCGAAGCTGCGCACCGCCCGCATGATGTCCACGCCCTTGAAGTTGTCCGGGCCGTTCTCCTCGAAGATGGGCGTGTTCTGGATCGCGTCCTCGTACGGCCCGGGGGTGCCGTAGCTGTCGCGGGGGCTGCCGTTCCACGGCGTCGGCGGGTACGGGTGGTAGTTGGCGATCTTGCGGTCCCGGATCACGACGTGGTGCGACAGGATGCCCCGGACGGCCTCGTGGAAGCCGCAGCCGATGGCCTCGTCCGGCACGTCGAACTCGGCGAAGACCCGCATGTCGCCGCCGCGCACCCGTTCCATCGCCCGCTCCAGGAAGTACAGCGACATCGCCGCGGCGTACGCGATGAAGTAGGCCCGCGAGCGGTCCCGCTCCAGCGCGTTCGACCACTTCGGGATCTTCCACTCCAGCGTCATCTCGGGCAGCCGCGCGCTCTTCGGCAGCGAGATCTGCACGCTGTGCCCGGTCGACTTGACGTACGGGGTGTCGACCATCTTGGCCAGTGCCGTGGTGTACAGCCGGGCGAAGCAGCCGCCGCCGGTGTCTAGCGCGAGATGCTCGCCGCTGTTCTTGTCGAACCAGCGGGGGCTCATCACCCAGCTGTACTTGTCGTTGAAGTCGCGCTTGCCGGGGTCCGGGAGCGTGGTCTGGTTCCAGGGGTGGCGGATGTCGACCGGGTTGCCGAGCGGGTCGTACTTGACGAACGGTTCCTCCTGGCCGGCCCAGTCCTTGTAGTAGGAGCTGCCGAGCAGGATCCGGATGCCGAGGTTGATGTCGACCAGGTCCGTGGTGAGCAGCTTGCCGTCGACGACGATGCCGGGCGTGACGTGCATCGCCCGCCCCCAGTTCGTCATGGTCTCGTACTTGTAGTCCACGACGTCGGGGTTCTGGAACGAGCCCCAGCAGCCGAGCAGGACCCGGCGGCGGCCGACCTCCTCGTAGCCGGGCAGCGCCTCGTACCAGAAGTCGAAGATGTCGTCGTTCATGGCGACGGCCTTCTTCACGAAGTCCAGGATGCTGATCAGCCGGGTCAGGTAGTCGGTGAACAGCGTCGGCTGCGGCATGGTGCCGACGCCGCCGGGGTAGACCGTCGACGGATGGACGTGCCGGCCCTCCATGAGGCAGAACATCTCCCGGGTCGTGCGGCTGACCTTCAGCGCCTCCTTGTAGACCTCGCCCTCGAACGGGTTGTAGGCCCGCATGATGTCGGCGATCGTCCGGTAGCCGTGGATGTCCCGGCCCGGTGCCGCGGTGGCCTCCGCGCGGGCGAGCACGCTGGGGTTGGTCTGCTTGACCATCGCCTCGCAGAAGTCGACGAAGACGAGATTGTCCTGGAAGAGGGTGTGGTCGAACATGTACTCGGCGGCCTCGCCGAGGTTGATGATCCACTCGGCCAGTGGCGGCGTCTTGATGCCGTACGCCATGTTCTGCGCGTAGACCGAGCACGTCGTGTGGTTGTCGCCGCAGATGCCGCAGATCCGGCTGGTGATGAAGCCGGCGTCGCGCGGGTCCTTGCCCTTCATGAACACCGAGTAGCCGCGGAACAGCGACGACGTGGTGTGGCACTCGGCGACCACCCGGTTCGCGAAGTCGATCTTCGTGTAGACGCCGAGGTTGCCGATGATCCGGGTGATCGGATCCCACGCCATCTCCACCAGCTCGCCGGGTTTCTTGCCGGCTGCCGGCTTCGGCTTTGTCGCGGTCACGGTCGGTTCCTCTCCTCTGCTGCCTGTCGGCGGGGGTCCGCCGGACCGTAGGGACGCCACCGCGGGTTGTAGCCGCTGGTGAGTTCGGGGCCGTTGTGGTGCCACTTCGGTTCCCGGTTGGCCGTGGCGTTGGTGAGGCCGCGCAAGCGGCGGATCACGGCGCCGTACGGCTTGATGAGCAGGGTGGACAGGCTGCCTCCGGGCGGCATGTCCATGAACGGCATGAACTTGTCGGGGAAGCCCGGCATGGTGCAGCCGATGCAGATGCCGCCGACGTTGGGACAGCCGCCCACCCCACCCATCCAGCCGCGCTTCGGGACGTTGCAGTTGATGACCGGCCCCCAACAGCCGACCTTCACCTGGCACTTGGGCGAGTTGTAGTCCTTGGCGAAGTCCGCCTGCTCGTAGTAGGCGGCCCGGTCGCAGCCCTCGTGCACGGTCTTGCCGAACAGCCACTGCGGTCGCAGCATGTGGTCCAGCGGCGGGGGCGGCGCCGAGCCGGCCGCGTGGTAGAGCACCCAGGTCAGGGTCTCCATGAAGTTCTCCGGCTGGATCGGGCAGCCGGGCACGTTGACGATCGGCAGGCCGCCCTGGGACCGGAAGTCCCAGCCGAGATAGTCGGCCAGGCCCATGCACCCGGTCGGGTTGCCCGCCATGGCGTGGATGCCGCCGTACGTCGCGCACGTGCCGGCCGCGACGACCGCCCACGCCTTCGGCGCCAGCTGGTCGATCCACCAGTTCAAGGTCAGCGGCTCGCCGGTCTTCTCGTCGTTGCCGAACGACGTCCAGTACCCGTCGCCGTTGATGTTCTCGTTCGGGATCGAGCCCTCGATGACCAGGATGAACGGCTCGGTCATCTCCCCACGGGCCGCTTTCCGGTACGGCGCCAGGAACTCCTCGCCGCCGGCCGCCGGTGACAACACCTTGTTGTGCAGGTTGACCTTCGGCAGACCGGGAATGAGCCCGAGGACAATGTCCTCGATCGCCGGCTGGCCGGAGGCGGTCATGGACACGGAATCGCCGTCGCAACTCATGCCCTCGGAGATCCAGAGGATGGTGACCTCGTCGAACCCGCTCTCCTTCGGGATCACCGCGGTACCGCCCGTGCGCTGCGTCATGTGCGTGGCCTCCCTTGCATCCGATCCCGTAGCCGGTCGTAGATGGCCGCCACCGGCGCCGCGAGAGTGAGCGCCGGCGGCTTGTCCGGCGCGTGCGGGTGCGGGCGCGTCGGGGCCCGCTGCTTGCCCTGGTCGATCTCCTGGCCCAGCTCGCGCAGGGCCTGCTCGTCGGCCTGGGCGCACAGCTGCGGCATGAGCTCGTTCTCGTCGTCCTGCACGTGCCGGGCGACGGCGGACGCCAGCCGCTGCATCAGCTCGTCCTGCGCCTTGTCGCCGGCCCGGCACCGGTCGAGTTCGAGGAGCAGCTCCTTGATCGGCCGGTGCCCGGCGAGGTGCCGGTCGACCTGTCCGTCGGCCAGCACCTGCGCGGCGAACGGGTAGAAGAGCACCTCCTCGAGCGCGGCGTGCTTCGACAGCTCGCGTACCAGGATCTCCACGACGCCGCGCCGCTGCGCGTCGGACTCCGCTGCCTGATAGTCCCGGAACAGCTGCTCCACCACACGGTGGTCGTGCCGGAGCACGTCGTTGGCGTCCATCAGAGCGCACCCACTTCGACGTTCTCCACCGTGATCGACTCCAGCACCACGTCGTCGCTGCCGGTCACGGCGATGTCCACGCCCCCGCACCGGGGACAGGCCACCATCGCGAGATGGTCGTCGATCGGCCCACTGCGACCGCACTCGTGGCACGCCACCGTCATCGGTTCGAGCACCAGGTCGACGGCGGTGTCCGCGGCGACCGTGCCGGCGGCGGCCAGCTGGATGCCCTGCGTGACGACGTCGGGGTCGACCGGGTGCCCACCGATCCGCACCCGCAGGCCGGTGACCCGACGGCCAGCGGCCCGGCGTACCGCCGCGTCGACGATCGCCTGGGACAGACCCGTCTCATGCATGCGTGCTCACCCCCCGTTCGCTACCTTCCGCGGGCGTGCCTCGTGCCGCCCCCTCGCCGCGGGCGAGCCGCGCGGCTTCCTCCCGGGCGATCCCGGCCACTGTCCGGACCGCCTCATCGACCGCGGCGGCCACCGGGGCCGACAACTCCATGCGCTCGTCGAGGGCGGCCGGCTGGCAACCCACCACGAGGACGCGGTCGACGCTCCCACCCAGGCCGCGCAGCAGCCGCAGCACCGACTCGGGATCCATGCCGTGCGCATCAGCGGCCGGCGCGTCCAGCACGTCGGCCGGCCGCAGCGTCCAGCCCGGGTCGTCCAGGTCCACCCGGAGCACGGCCAACGTCCCGGGCGGCTCGTCCAACGGCAACGCGTCCACCAGCACCAGCACGTCGTGGCGGCCGTCCAGCAGATCGTAGGCCAGATGCATCCCCCGGATCCCGTAATCGGACACATCCACCCCCGCTGGGAGGGCCTCGTCCCGCAGGCGCCGGACGACCTCCACCCCGAACGCGTCGTCGCCGAGGAAGATGTTGCCGATCCCGGCGACCAGGATCCGCCCGTGCTCGAGGCCGCTCACGGCGCCGTCACCTCGCCCGCCAATGGTTCGACCTCCTCGGGCCGGAAGTGGCGCAGCCGCCCGTACCACTGGTGCAGCTCCGCGCCCGGGTCGTCGTCCACCGTCACGGCCAGGAACCGTGACCCGTCCACGTCGAGCAGCACCTGCTCCACCCGGGCGGTGCGGCCGTCCAGGAACATGTCGTGCGCGTCCGTGCCGCGCCGGCGGGGCCGTAACCGGACCCGGCTGCCCCGCGTCAGCAGGGTGCCCGCGACCAGCACGGTGTCGGAATCCGGCGCGATCTCCGCGTCGGCGCCCGGCTCCCACCACGGCCGCTGCGGGTCGGCGCCGGCATCGCCGTCCCGGCGTACGGGTGCCAGGGCGCGGATGGCGCCGTGCAACCGTTCGAGCACCTCGGGCGGCATGGCGTCGACCCGGTCGAGGATGGCGGCCGCCCGGGGATCGGTGGCCCGCGCCTCCCGCTTCTCCGCATCGGAGAGGGTGAGCGTACGCAGCGAGAGGATCTCGTCGATCTCGGTCGCGTCGTGCAGGTCGCCCGGGCTCTCCGGCGCGATCTGCGGGTGGTCGTAGAGGATGATGGGTGACGAGAGCACCATGTCGACGGTGCCGGGCTCGCCGGCGAGCACCGGGAACGTGTGCTCGTTGCGGCACTCCCGCGCCGCGCGCGTCGCCCACTCCGGCGGGTCGAGCAGGGACATGAACCGCCCCCGGCTGACCGTGGCCAGCGTGTGCGCCGCCAGCAGGCAGCAGCGCAACGCGTCGTCCCGGGCACTGTCCGGCGGGGTGGTCCCGTCCGTGTTCTCGACGCGGATCCGGAGCCGCAGCAACGGGAAGGGCGCCTCGGCCGGGGCGGCGGAGACGGTGACCGACGCGGACAACGGCCAGCGCCGGCGTACCACCCGACCGATCGGCTCACCCCGGTCGTCGACCAGCGGCTCGACGTCCTCCCCGCCCGGCACCCGGAGGTCGAGGCGACGGTCCCGCCGCAGGTCGCCGACCGACGCCTCGACGTCGTACTCCCGGGGCACCGCCTCGTCGAAGCTGAGCTCCGTGCGGTCACCGACCTCGATCCGGTCGACGGGCTGGTACCCGCCGTCGGCCGTCCGGCGCTCGGCCACCTTGCGTTGCAGGTGCAGGAATCGCAACCGGACGCGGACCGTCGCCGTGTCCGGCGCCTCCATCAGGCATTCGGTCTGCTGCCATGGCGACTCGGCGGAGCCCGCCACGCCGCGGTCGACCAGGCCGTGCGCCGCGCCCCACGCCGGGGGCACCAGCACACCGAACTGCCAGCGGACCCGGTTCTTGCCCGATGACCGCCGGTAGGGGTAGAGCAGGTAGCCCTCGTAGAGGATCGCGTCCGCGACCGCCTCGACGCTGGCGAGGCGTGGGCTGGAGCGGTCGGTCCGCACCGTGCTCGACCCCCTTCCGGGCAGGCAGCGACCGCTCCGGCGAGCGGTCACTCCCGGTGTATCCCGTCCCGCCGGGCGGCCGTAAGTGCGCGCTGTCGGTAGGTGACGACAGCGCTCACCGGATCGGGTGGGCCGATTCCTGGCCCGGCGCCGTGGCCGATCCGGAATATTCGATGTCGATTCGTCGCCGCGCCCCGTTAGGGTCGTCCACATGATCGAGGTGCGCGACCTGGCCAAGCATTTCCGGGTGCACCGGCGACCACCCGGCCTGCGCGCCTCGCTCCGCTCGCTCGTCCGGCGCGAGCACGTCACCGTCCGCGCGGTCGAGCAGGTCAGCTTCACGATCCCGGCGGGCGAGGTCGTCGGCTTCCTCGGCCCCAACGGCGCCGGCAAGACCACCACCCTGAAGTGCCTGACCGGCCTGCTGCACCCCACCGCCGGGGCCGTACGGGTGCTCGGGTACACCCCGCACCGCCGGGAGCCCGCGTTCCTGCGCCGGATCTCGCTGGTCATGGGCCAGCGCAACGCCCTGTTCTGGGATCTGCCCGCCGCCGACGCGTTCGAGGTCAACCGCGCGATCTACGGCCTCGCCGAGGGCCCCTACCGGTCGGCGCTCGACGAACTGGTCACCCTGCTGGAGCTCGAACCGCTGCTGACCAAGCAGGTCCGGGTGCTCAGCCTCGGCGAGCGGATGCGCTGCGAACTGGCCGGCGCCCTGCTGCACCGGCCCGACGTGCTCTTCCTCGACGAGCCGACGCTCGGCCTGGACGTCAACGGCCAGGCGGCGGTGCGCACCTTCCTGCGCGACTACAACGCCCGCTACGGCGCTACGGTCCTGCTCACCAGCCACTACATGGGCGACGTCACGGCGCTGGCCCGCCGGGTGCTGGTCATCGACCACGGCACCCTGCGCTTCGACGGCGACCTCGCCGCGCTGGTCGAGGCCCACTCGCCGCACCGGCTGGTCCGGGTCACCCTGCGCGAGGCCGTACCGGCGCAGACCTGGGTCGGCCTCGGCGAGGTGTCCGAGGTGGACGGTGCCGTGGTGACCCTGGCGGTGCCGCGCGCCGAGACCGCCGCGGTCGCGGCCCGGCTGCTCACCACCCTGCCGGTCGAGGACGTCGCGATCGAGGACCCGCCGGTGGAGGACATCATCCGGGCGGTCTTCGCCCATGCGTGACGTCCTCACCGCGTACCCGCCGCTGGTGCGCAGCGCGACGCTGGTGGCGGCGACCTACCGCGGTCGCGTCGCGCTGTCGCTGCTCACCGGTTTCTTCCCGCTGCTGCTGATGGGGGTGTGGCTCACCATCGTCGCCGAGGGCGGCCCGCCGAAGGGCTGGACCACCGGCGACTTCCTGTCCTACTACGCGGCGGCGACCCTGCTGTGGAACCTCTCCGGCGACCACGTCGTCTGGCAGTGGGACGCGGACATGCGCAGCGGTGACCTCTCCGTGCGGCTGCTGCGCCCGGTGCACCCCTTCCACCAGTACGCCACCAACGACCTCGGCCATCGCGTGGTCTTCCTGACCGTGCTGGTGCCGGCGCTGGTGCTCGCCGCGCTGCTGGTGCCGGGCCTGGACTACCCGGTCGGTCCCGTCCGGCTCGCCGCCGTCGCCGCCGCGCTCGTGCTCGCGTACGCCGTCAGCCTGCTCATGGCGTCGACGTTCGCGTTGATCGGGTTCTGGAGCACCCAGACGTCCAACGCGTGGCTGCTGTGGTGGGGGCTGGGCTCGTTCGCCTCCGGTTGGGTCGCGCCGCTGGCGCTGATGCCGGACTGGCTGCGCAGCGTCGCGGTGGTGCTGCCGTTCCGCACCGCGATGGGTTTCCCGGTGGAACTGCTGATGGGCCGCCTCGACGCGCGGGAGGCCGCGTACGGCTTCGCCGTCGGGCTCGGCTGGCTCGCCGCCTTCGCCGTGCTGTACCGGGTCATCTGGCGGCACGGCGTCCGCCGCTACCAGGCGGTGGCCGGGTGAGCGGCTGGTCCCGACACGCCCGCGTCCTCGCGATCTGCTGGCGGGCGGCGGTGGCCGGCGAGGTGGAGTACCGGCTCAACTTCTTCTCGAACGTGGCGCTCAGCGCCTTCTGGATGGTGTGGGCGGCGGCCGGCGCGTCGGTCTACTTCCGCTTCACCGGGACGGTGGCCGGTTGGACGCAGGCCGAGGTGCTCGTCGTGATCGGCCTGTTCTTCACCCTCAACGGCCTGCGCCAGGCGCTGTTGCAGCCCAACCTGGAGCGGATGACCGACTACGTACGCCTGGGCACCCTCGACTTCCTGCTCACCAAGCCGTTCGACGCGCAACTGCTGGTGAGCCTGCGGCAGGTGCGGGTCAACCACCTGCTGGATCCGGTGCTGGGACTGGCCCTGACCACCGTCGGGGTGGTCCTGTCCGGCCGCGGTGTGTCGGTGGTCGCGCTGGCCGCGTTCGGGCTGCTGCTGGGCTGCGCCGTGCTGCTGCTGTACGCCCTGACCGTGCTGCTCATGGCGCTCGCCGTGGTGCTGGTGGCCGCCGAGGAACTCGGCCGGGTCTCGTACGCCTTCGTCGAACTGTCCCGCTTTCCGGTGGAGCTGTACCGCAACCCCGTGCAGGCGGTCCTCACCGTGGTGCCGGTGGCGTTCCTCACCACGTACCCCGCGGCGGCCCTGCTGGGCCGGCTCGACCCGTACCTGCTGCTGATTGCGCCGGCGGTGGCGGTCGGCGCGGTCGTCGTGGCCACCCTCGCCTGGCGCCGCTCGCTGCACTCCTACTCCGGCGCCAGCGCCTAGGGTGTCGCGCCCGGCGACACCTCCCGCCAGGGCCCGCTCACATGCCGGAGGAACCCTGGCCGCGCCGCCACACCTCGCCCTGGACACCGTGGCGCTCCGCCGCGTACCGCTCCTGGGTCGACCTGGCGTCACGGGCCGCCTCCGCATCCTCCCGCGACGAGAGGCGCCTCCGATCGCGCCAGCCGACGAAGACGAACAGCCCGATGAGACCCACCGCGACCACGACGAGAGAAACCACCAGCACCTTCATGCCGTCGACGCTACGGCCGGCCCGCAAGCGCGCTCCGTGGGCGGCGCGGCCGGCGGAGGTGACCGGCAGGCCGGCCCGGGTACGATGACGACGCAACCGCGTGACCAGGAGATCGGAAACCCAGTCGGAATGAACGGGCGGCCCGCTGCCGTACTGGTGTCGATCCTCGTCCTGCTCGTGGTGCTCGCCACCGACGTGTGGGTCTACGCGGACGCGAAGGAGCGGCTGCGACGCGGAAACCCGGTCTCCGTGTCGCTCGGGCCCTCCCGGCTGGAAAGCCCGGAGGCGTGGTTCGTGGGTTGCCTGCTCATCTGGGTGGTGTTCTTCCCGCTCTACCTGACGGCCACGGGCCGGAATCCCTTCGCCCGCCGTCGCTGACCATGGTCCGCCGGACGTTCTGAACCCACCGACCCGGCGGGCCTTCACCCGGTCGCGGCCGGGCCCACGCCGGCTCAGGGCTTGCGGGCCACCGCCGCGTACATGGACGCCTGGGCGGCCGCGGTGCGCAGCTCCGCCGGATCGTCCGGCTGCCACTCGGTGACCGGGGTGATGCCCGGCGGTACGAGTTCGAGGCCGGCGAAGAACGCGGCGAACTGGTCCCGGCTCCGGAACGCCATGTCGATCATGCTGGTCGTGGTGACTGGTGCCGCGGTGGCGGCGACGTCCCGCGGCACCAGATCGGTGGTGGCGTGCGAGACCACCAGGTAGCTGCCCGAGGGCAGCGCGTCGACCAGCCGCCGGGTGATCGCGTACGGGTCGTCGGCGTCGGTGAGGAAGTGCAGGACGGCCACCAGCATCAGCGCCAGCGGCCGGTCGAAGTCGAGGGCGGCACGCACGTCGGGGTGGCCCAGGATCCGCTCCCGGTCGCGCAGGTCGGCGTCGACGTACGCGGTGGCGCCCTCGGGCTCGCTGGTCAGCAGGGCGCGCGCGTGCGTGAGCACGATCGGGTCGTTGTCCACATAGACCACCCGCGACTCCGGGGCGACGCCCTGGGCGATCTCGTGCAGGTTCGGGCTGGTCGGGATTCCCGTGCCAATGTCGAGGAACTGCCGGACGCCGGCGGTGCCGGCCAGGTAGCGGGTGGCCCGCTGCATGAACCGCCGGTTCTCGATGACCGTGGTCCGGATCGCCGGGTAGGCGGCCGCGACGGCGTCGCCGGACTGCCGGTCCGCCGCGAAGTTGTCCTTGCCGCCCAGCCAGTAGTCGTAGCGGCGGGCGGGATGAGGCACCGACGGGTCGATCCGCGTCGACGGTGCGGACTCCTCCGAAGCGGGGTGGCCTCCCGACCTGACGTCCGCCATGGCGACCTCCTGCGCTCGCGGGGCATGCCTCCGCGATCGTAGCGGCCGGACACGCGCCGCGAGGGCCCCGATGCGGCCGCACACCGACCCGAACGGCTTCGCCGTGCCGCCCGGGGGCAGCCTCCCACCGCGCGTACGCTGGCCGGTGTGGATCAGGAAGACCGCATCGCGCTGTTCCTCGACTACGAGAACCTGGCGCTGGGCGTACGCGACCATCACCGCGGCCGGATGTTCGACTTCCGGCCCATCGCCGACGCCCTCGCCGAACGGGGCCGCGTGGTGGTGCGCCGGGCGTACGCCGACTGGTCGTACTTCGACGAGGACCGCCGGATGCTCACCCGCTCCCACGTCGAACTCATCGAGATACCCCAGCGGATGGGCGCCTCGCGGAAGAATGCCGCCGACATCAAGATGGCCGTCGACGCGGTGGAGCTCGCCTTCGAACGCGACTACATCTCGACGTTCGTGATCTGCACCGGGGACAGCGACTTCACACCGCTCGTGCACAAGCTGCGCGAGCTCAACAAGCGGGTCATCGGGGTCGGGGTGGAGAACTCCACGTCGGCGCTGCTGCCACCCGCGTGCGACGAGTTCCTCTACTACGAGCGCCTCGAAGGGGTCGACCTCCCTCCGCCCGCCGAACGGCGGGGCCGAACCGGGCGGACGCCCGGCCCGGAGGCGCGGCCGCCGGTCGAGCCGCAGCCCGAGCCGCAGCCGGCAGAGGAACCCGCGCGCGACGTCGACCGGCTCGCGGTCCTCGTGGCCCAGACCGTGGCGGGGCTCCAGGGCAGCTCCAGCGGCGAGGTGACCGCCTCCGGGCTGAAGCGGACCCTGCTGCGCAAGGATCCGACGTTCAGCGAGTCCGACTACGGCTTCCGCACCTTCGGCGAACTCCTGCGTTACCTGGCCGAGCACAACGTGATCGAGCTGTCCGAGGGGCCCGCCAAGGGCGATCCCGAGGTGGCGCTGCCCGAGCGTGGCGACCGCGAGGCGGCGTTCGCGCTGCTGCGCTCGGTCGTCACGGACCTGGCCGGCGCCGACGGGGCGGTGGCCCTGTCCGGCCTGAAGAACCAGCTCCGCCGGGCCCGGCCGGACTTCAGCGAGAAGAAGCTCGGCTACCGCAGCTTCCTGCAGTTCGGCAAGGCGGCGGCCACCAGCGGGGTCGTCGAGCTGCGATGGAGCCCGGAGGCGGACGACTACCTGCTCACCCCGCCGAGTTCCTGACCTCGCGACCCCGGGCGCTCGCCGAGCGATATGGTGCCGTGCCGGTCGCTCAGTCGCCGGTCGGTGGACACAGCAGCGAGTCCACCAGCGGCAGCCGGAGAGGATCCAGGCAGACCCGCACCACCGGCGGGTCGGCGGGCGGCGCCGCACTGCTCGGCGCGGGCGCGGGGGCGGCGCTCGACGGCGGCGCCGTGGCCGGGGGCCCGGCCGGTGGTGCGGCCGGTGGTGCGGCGGTGGTCGGCGCCGGCTGGACGGCCGGCGGGGTTCCGCTGACCGGGGCGGCGGGAGGCTTGGACCGGGGCCCCACGGTGGCCTGCGGGGCGGGGCGGCTCGCCGCTGGCGTCGCGTCGGTGGCCAGTGCCACGGACACGGCCGCCGGCGAGGGCACCGGACGACCCCCGGGCGTCCCCTGGCGGGCGGACGGACTCGGGAAGATGTCACCGATGCCCTCGGGTTGGTCGCCGGTGCCAGCGCTCACACCCGGCGCCGCCCGATACGGCAGGTCGGTCGTCCCCGGAGTCGCCGTGCCGTTGGCCAGCGCCGCGAACGCCACCGCGACGATGACAGCGGCGGCGGCCGCCAACCGCTCCGGCGGCAGCAGGGCCGTGGGCGCATCCTGGGGCGCCACCGGCGGCGGGGGCAGCGGGCGCGCGGCGCGGTGGGCGGCCAGCAGGGCGTCGATCTGCGGGGCCACGGCGGCCCGCTGCCCGGTGGCGGCGGCGAAGGCGAGGGTTAGGTAGAAGCGGAAGTTCACCGCTGCGGCGGTGGGCACCTGCAGGCCGGCCGGCCGGCGCCCGTCCGCGGCGTGCAGGAGGGTGACCGGGGCCTCCGGATGGTGGCCGGGGCCCAGCAGGTCGCGGTACGTCCACTCGCGCCGGCCGGTACGCCCGCCGAAGGCGACCCGCCGGTCGGTCACGACCGCCATCCCGGCGTCCACCACGCGCAGCCCCTTCGGCAGCACGGGGTCGGACGGCTGCCCGGCGGTCGCCCCGACCGGGGTTGCCCCGACGGCCAGGGCGGGTGCCGGCAGTCCGGCGATGTGCCGCGCCTCCGCCTCGACCAGCTCCGCGTTCGGCAGTACGCGGTAGAGGACCTCGTCGTCGTCGAGCTCCACCGGCAGGCCGGTACGGGGCTGGGTGCATCCGAGGAAGCCGGCGGCCTCGATGCCCAGCCGCACCAGCTGCTCCTCGCGTCGGCGCCAGGCCTCGACCTCGGCGTCGTACGCGCGCCGCCGCCGGTCGTTCTCGCGTTGCGCCCACGCCACCTGCCGGCGGGACTGTTTCGCGGCGGACCTGGGGGCGATGACTGACCGTTGCGCCGTCACACCTCGTACAACGGCTTCCGGGGGTGACGGACACGAGGCGGGGAGTAACCGGTCCCTTTCTTCCGGGAAGGGGCTGATTTGGGCGAGTGGCGGGTGTGCCGGCCTCACCCAGGTCCGGCGCTACGTCCGCACCGCGACGGCGTGCTGCGCGTCGGGCCGGTCGCGGTCACGATCGGCCCGTGAGTGGGGCCGGGCCGTGCCGAAGAAGCGGCGCCGTCCCGGGAACTTCTCGCCGCCGCGGAGCGACCAATACAGGGCGCGCGACCCGGGCCGGGTCCGTGACCGGTCGGCCGTGCGGTCGGAGGAGGATGGCAGGTATGAACCGAGTGAGGCCAACTCCCGTACCGTCGATGAGGACGACGGCGGACCGGCCGGCCGGCCACGGATGAGCGCCGACGCCGACGACGCGCAGATCACCCGGTGGGCGCACCAGGCCGGCCGGGGTGACCAGCAGGCCGCCGCCGCGTTCGTCCGGGCCCTGCAGGTCCCGGTGTGGCGGTTCCTCGCGCACCTGGCCGGCCCGGCCGAGGCCGACGACCTGACCCAGGAGACGTTCCTGCGCGCGCTGCGCAGCCTGCCCGGTTTCGCCGGCCGGTCCTCGGCCCGGACCTGGCTGTTCACCATCGCCCGCCGGGTCGCCGTGGACCACGTACGGGCCGCTGCGACCCGCCCGCGGGTGTCCGCGCTGACCGACTGGGAGCGGGCCGCCGAGGCGGCCGGGGCGGTCACCTCCGGCGGCGACGACGCCGTGACCCTGCGGCGGCTCATCGCCGCCCTGACGCCCGAGCGGCGGGAGGCGTTCGTCGCCACCCAGCTGGTCGGCCTGTCCTACGCCGAGGCCGCCCAGGTGTGCGGCTGCCCGGTCGGCACCATCCGGTCCCGGGTCGCCCGGGCCCGCGAGGACCTGGTCGCCGCCTGGCGGGGCGACGCCCAGGGCAGCCGCGTGGTCTGAGCGGCCGAGGTCTGCCAACCGGGCTCGCGCCACCGTCGGGCCCAGGCGCGGCGTCGTCGCGCCCCGGGCCACCGGCACGCGGGCCGGTCAGGCCGCCCGGCGGTCGCGGGCCTGCGCCGAGTACGGCGGCAGCAGCCGCAGCGGCGCCATCTCCGGCTGTTCCTCCAGCCGCAGCGACCACCTCGAGCCCGACGACCGGCCCTGCCGCGGCGGCGTGCCGCCCGAGCGCCACCGGGGCCGGGACAGCAGCATCATGACCACCCAGCCGACGAGCAGGAACCCGTGGCTGATCAGCCGCTGCACCGCCACCTGCCCGGTGATCAGATCGTTCACCGACAGCAGCACCAGCGTGGCGACGAAGGCGCTGAGCATCGGCAGCAGCCCGGCCGGCGTGGACCGGCGCAGCGCCACATAGAGGAACCCGGCGCCCACCGCCACGTTCCACGCCGCCGACTCGTGCCACAGGTGCTGGCCGGAGGTGTGCACGTGGCCGACGACGGCGTCCCGGCCGACCTGCGCCATCCCGAGCACCAACTGCACCGCCCCCAGCAGCCCCAGCACGCCCCGCAGCCCGAGCGCCACGCGCTCCCGCCAGCCGGACCGGGCCGGCGCCGGGGGAGCGGCCGCGAGCACCGCGTCGACCAGGTCGGGCATCTGCGGCACCATGTGGGTACGCGCGCGCCGGGTCACCGCCGCCGCCGCCTCGAACCACCGCCGGCAGCCGGCGCAGGACTCCAGGTGCCCCTCGGCCGCTGCGGTCTCGGCCGCCGACGCCTCACCGTCCAGCTGCGCCGACAGGATCTCCCGCCACTGCTCACACGCCATGTACAGATAGTCGTCGGCGGTGCCCACCTGGTTCCCGAGCCTCCGGCGACCGCGTTGCCCGGCCCGCCGACGGCCAGCACCCCGATGGCTCGGGCCCCGTCGGCCGGCCCGGTCCGGGCTCGCTCGTCGATCATGTGCCATCGTTGTCCTCCTGGTGCGGTGCCCCGACACGGGTCGGGACGGAGGAGGGGCGGACGCGATGGGGGAGGAGCGGACCGGACCACTGCGCGGCGTGCTCGTCGCGGACTTCTCGCGGATCCTCGCCGGGCCGTACGCGACCATGCTCCTCGCCGACCTCGGGGCCGACGTGGTCAAGGTCGAGGGACCCGGTGGTGACGACACCCGGACCTGGATGCCGCCGGTCCGCGAGGGCGTCTCCACCTACTACCTCGGCGTCAACCGCAACAAGCGCGCCATCACCCTGGACCTCACCGACGCCGAGGACCTGGTGCTCGCCCGGCGACTGGCTCACCGCGCCGACGTGATGATCCAGAACTTCCGGCCCGGCGCGCTGCGCCGCTTCGGCCTCGACTACGACAGCGTCGCGGCCGCCAACGACCGGATCATCTACGCCTCGATCAGCGGCTTCGGCGCGGGAGCCGGCGCCGACCTGCCCGGGTACGACCTGATGGTGCAGGCGGCGTCCGGGCTGATGAGCCTCACCGGAGAGCCGGACGGTCCGCCCTACAAGGCCGGGGTGGCGGTGTTCGACGTGATCGCCGGCCTGCACGCGGCCGTCGGGATCCTCGCCGCCCTGCACCACCGGCAGCAGGCCGGGACCGGGCAGCACGTCGAGGTGAACCTGCTCTCCTCCGCGCTGTCCGGCCTGGTCAACCACGCCAGCGCCCACGTCGCCGCCGGCGTCGTGCCGTCCCGGATGGGAAACGCCCACCCGAGCATCTTCCCGTACGAACCGCTGCCGACCGCCGACGGCGAACTCGTCGTGATCGCCGGCAACGACGGCCAGTTCCGGACCCTGTGCCAGGTCCTCGGCCTGCCCGAACTGCCCGACGACCCCCGCTTCCGGCGCAACCAGGACCGCACCGCCCACCGCGCCGTGCTGCGTCCCCTGCTGGTCGCGCGGCTGCTCCAGCGGACCAGCGACGAGTGGTTCCGGGACCTGCGCGCGGCGGGCGTGCCGTGCACGCCGATCAACACGGTCGACAGCGGCGTCGCCCTGGCCCGGCAACTCGGGCTCGACCCGGTGGTCACCGTCGACGGCGTGCCCGGCGTCCGCCATCCGATCGGCTTCTCCGCGACCCCGCCGCGTTACCACCTCCCGCCGCCCGGGCCGGGCGAGCACGACGCCGAGATCCGCGCCTGGCTGGCCGGGTGACCCGCGCCGTACTACCCCGGTGCGGCCCGCCGGGCCACCAGTCTCGTGGACTTCCCAGGCGATTCACAGCCGGGTGGGGTGACGCTGCGTGCATCGGGCGCCTACATTTGGTCCGGTTTGGCCCCCGTCCGGAGGAGGCACTCGTGCCGCACGCCGCCGCGCGTTCCGACAACCGCACACCCGTGGAGCCGGTCCCGCCCGCGGGCCCGGCCCGTCGGCGTTGGCCGCGCTGGGCCCGCTGGTGCGTGGCGGTCGGCGCGACCCTGATGACGCTCAGCGGCGTGGCGCTGGGCGGCAGCCTGTTCCTGCTGCACACCGCGACCAGCAAGATCACCCAGCAGAACCTGCTCGGCGCCGCCGCGCCACCGCGCCAGCACCAGAACATCACCGGGGCGAAGAGCATCCTGCTCGTGGGCGTCGACGCCCGCCCGAACCAGGATCCCAGCCAGCTCACCCGCGCCGACTCGATCATCCTGATGCACATCCCGGCCGATCACAGTCAGGCGTACATGGTCTCGCTGCCGCGCGACTCGCTGGTGAGCATCCCCGCCTACGACAACGGCGCGACGTCGTACGCCGGCGGGCAGAACAAGATCAACGCGGCCTTCGCGTTCGGCGGCCGGGGACTCACCGGCGCGCCCGCGCTGTCGCACGGCTTCGAGTTGCTCGCGCTGACCGTGCGTGACGTCACCGGCATCACCCCGGACGCCGGCGCCATCATCGATTTCCAGGGGTTCAAGGACATCGTCCAGACGCTCGGCCAGGTCTGCATGTACGTCGACGAGACCACCACCTCGATCCACCTGGGGAAGGACGACGCGACCGGGAAGACGGCGGCGCCGTACAAGATCAATCCCGACGGCACGGTCAACCACCGCATCCCCGGGGTCACCCCGAACGTCTACACCAAGGGCAACCACTGCCTGAACCCGTCCCAGGCGCTCGACTTCGTCCGGCAGCGGGACCTGCTGGCCAACCACGACTTCGACTACGGCCGGCAGCGCCACCAGCAGCAGTTCGTCAAGGCGGTGCTGCAGCAGGTCATCACCAAGGGCCTGAACTCACCGACCAAGCTGCCCGGGCTGCTGTCGGCGGTCGGCAAGGCCATGACCGTCGACGACGGTGGCATCCCGCTGGAGGACTGGGCCTTCGCCATGCGGAGTGTCCGCCCCGACGCGATCACCACGATCAAGACCAACAACGGCACCTTCAACAGCCGTACCGTCCCGGGGGTCGGCAGCGCCGAGATCCTCAGCCCGACCAGCATGCAACTGCTGCACGCGTTCCGGGACGACACCGTCGCGGCGTTCGTCCAGGCGCACCCGACCTGGGTGGCCGACTCCGGGCAGCCGGCGTCCGCCCACTGAGCGTCTCCGGGTGCCGGCGCCGGACCGGCCTTACCCCGCTCCGGGGCCGGCGGCCAGCACGGACGCGAGGGGCGCACGCAGCCGCTCGGCGGGATATGGGGTGGCCCGGTCCGTGCCGAACAGATCCCAGTAGAAGTCGTTCACGATCGCGGCGACCGGGGCGTACCGGGTGATGATCGCCGCCGCCGCGGCCGGCACGTCAGCCGGCGTGCCGCCCGCGGCGCACCGTCGGACGTACTCGTTGCGTTCGGCCGGCCCGCCGGTGTCGGGGACGGCGACCCCGCAGACGTTCGTCACCAGCCAGTTGACCAGTTGCGTCACCACGTAGCACGCGTCGTGGCTCAGGTGGTGGCGGAGGAACGCCGACTCGTCGGCGGACAGGTCGAACCGGGGCGAGGTGGCGAGGCCGAGGTCGGCGAAGTAGAGGCGCCGACCGTCGGTGAGGATGTTGCGGAAGTGGGCGTCGAAGTGCAGCAGGCCGTTGCCGTGCATGAAGGCGGCGCCGGCGCGCAGGCCCCGTTCCACCCTTGAGTACGCGTCGGTCCCCTCGACGCCGACCGGTCGCGTGGCCAACCAGTCCAGCAGGTTCTGCGGTACGTGCTCGAGGAAGAGCACGATGCTCGCCGACGCGCGCGCGAGCGCGTCGAGTCGGTGCCGTACGGCCGGCGAGCCACCCCAGTAGGCGACTGCCCGGTCGACGTCCGCGTGCTCCTCGGCGACCGGCGGCGCGCCGGGCAGGACCCGCCAGTGATACATCAGCGGGAAGGCTTCGGTCCGCCCGGTGAGCACCCAGTTCGTCGTCATGGTGTTCGCGACCAGCTCCCGCCACGCGCCGAAGCCGGGGCTGCCCACCCCGTACTGGCAGAAGGCGGGGAGGCCGAACAGGTTCGCCGTGGACATGACGGCGTCCGGCCGGCGTTCCCGGTCGGTGAGCGGGATCCGCTTCACGAACACCGGCACGTCGTCGAGCTCCAGCAGCGCGGCGGCGCCGCCGATGCCGGAGCCGACGACCGGGGCCTCGTCCACGAGCCGGCGCAGCCGCCGGTCGCTCAGTAGCGCGAGCGCGGTCGACACCGTGCCGTACCTGGCCATCCGGGTGGCATGCGACATGTCCGAGCCGTCCGGCAAGAGCGCCATGATCATCCCCCGTTTCGCGTCGGCGGCAATCGTCTCAACTGGCGGGCGTTGACATGTGACCATTCGGTCACCTATTCTGATTCCCGTGAACGACGAGGACCTGGTGTTCAAGGCACTCGCCGATCCGACCCGTCGAGCCCTGCTCGACTCCCTCTTCGTGCGCGACGGCCAGACGCTGACGCAGTTGGAGTCCGAGCTGGAGATGACCCGCTTCGGGGTCATGAAGCACCTGCGCCTGTTGGAGGACGCCGGTCTCGTGGTCACCAGGCGGCAGGGCCGGGAGAAGCTGCACTTCCTCAACCCGGTGCCGATCCGGCTGATCCACGACCGGTGGATCGACAAGTACACGGAAGGCCACACCAGAGCGCTGCTGGACCTCAAGGCCGAGCTCGAACGCGACGAACCGGAGGACAGGACATGACCACCACGACGACGACCGGGACCACCAAGGTCTACCGGGTGTACATCAAGGCCACGCCGCAGGCCGTCTGGGACGCCATCACCAAGCCCGAGTGGACCCGGCGGTACGGCTACCAGGGCATCGCCGACTACGACCTGCGGCCCGGCGGCCGCTACCGTGCCTTCGCCATCAAGGAGCACCAGCAGGCCGGCATGCCCGAGGTGCCGGTCGAGGGTGAGGTGATCGAGGTGGACCCGCCGGTGCGGCTGGTGCAGACCTGGCGGCCCACCTGGCTCGACGAGCCGGCCACCCGGTTGACCTACGAGATCGCCGAGCGGCACGACGGGGTCACCTGCCTCACCGTGATCCACGAACTCGCCGGCGCGCCGCAGACCATGGCGCAGGTCAACGGCGACGTCGAGGGTGCCGGCGGTGGCTGGGCGGAGGTCCTCAGCGACCTGAAGTCCCTGCTGGAGACCGGCGCCTCGCTCTATGCCTGAGCCAGGACGAGGGGAGTGGAGCAGGCCATGCGTGCGATGACCCGCGTGACGAGACGACTGACTGTGACCGCCGCCCTGGTGGCCGCGGTGGGCGTGGCCGCGCCCCCGGCGGTCGCCACCGCGGCGGCCACCACAGAGCCCGGACGGCGCACCATCACCGGCACCATCGACGGCGCCGACTTCCGGATCGAACTGCCGCCCCGCTGGAACGGCACCCTGCTGCTGTACAGCCACGGGTACCTTCCGGAGGGCTTCCCGTCCTTCGGCATCGGCCTGACCAACCGGCCGCCGGACCGGTCCGAGACCGAGGCCTGGCTGCTCGACCACGGCTACGCCATGGCCGCCTCCCAGTTCGCCGACGGCGGCTTCGGCTACGCGGTGGAGCGCGGGTTGCGCGACCAGATCGCGTTGCTGGACTGGTTCGAGGACCACGTCGGGGTGCCCCGGCGCACGATCGCCGCCGGGCAGTCGATGGGCGCGGGGATCGCCGCCCAGCTCGCCGAGCGTCACCCGCAGCGGTTCGCCGGCGTGGCGACGATGTGCGGCGCGTACGACACCCAGGCCCTCTTCAACACCGGGCTGGACGTGCTCTTCGCGGTCCGTACCCTGCTCGCGCCCGGCCGGGACATCGACCTGGTACGCCCCGACGACCCGGCGGCCGACGCGCAGGCCCTCACCGACGCCATCCAGCAGGGGCTCGGCACCGAGCCGGGCCGGGCCAGGATCACGCTGGCCGCCGCGCTGAACAACGTCACCGGCTGGTACTCGGCGCACGAGCCGCGCGCCACCGACCCCGCCGAGCGGATCCGCAACCAGGCCGAGTGGCTGCTGTACGCATACACCCTCGGCTTCGGCCCGCCGGGACGGCTGGACCTCGAGCGCCGGGCCGGGGGCAACCCGTCCTCGAACGTCGGGGTGGACTACCGCCAGCAGCTCGTCCGGTCGGCACAGCACCCTCAGGTGCGGCAGGCCTACCGGGCGGCGGGGCTCGACCTGCGGGCCGACCTGGACCGGCTCGCCGGCGCCCCGCGGATCGCCGCCGACCCGGCCGCGGTCGACTACCTGCTCCGCGTCGGCGTCCCGTCCGGGCGGACCCCGGTGCCGGTGGTCACCATGCACACGACGGGCGACGGTGGCGCGCCGCCCCACCAGGAACGCTGGTACGCCGACCAGGTCCGGCGCGCCGGCGACCCCGGCAAGCTGCGGCAGCTCTACGTCGACCGGGGTGGGCACTGCTCGTTCAGCGCGGCCGAGGAGATCACCATGCTGCGCACCCTGTTCACCCGGATCGAGACCGGCCGCTGGCCGGACACCGGCCCGCGGACGATGAACGAGACGGCGAGCGCGCTCGGTGAGCCGTACCAGCTGGTGCTGGACCTCGGACGGACCTTCACCGATGCGTCCATGCCACCGGCGTTCACCACGTTCGTCCCGCCCCGCGCCATCCGGCCGACGCGGTAGCCGCCGAGGTCCACTGAGGGCTCCGCCGGTGGGATCGGTCGGCAATCCCGTACGCCGGGCGGCAACCAGCCGCCCGGCGTACGCGGGCATGACGGCCGGGCGACGGCCCGGCGGCACCCTCGGCCGCGTGAGCAGCGGTCGACGTCGACGCCGCCGACCAGCTGAAGCCGGCGACCGGTCGTCGCGAATCCCCGAGGGTCAGATCCTGCCCCTCGGTCTGCCTTTCATATTTCGTTCTGCGAGTATCGGGAGCCGCCGTGCTCGCCAGATCCCCGCGGATGAGGCAACAGGGCGAGCTGGTGTCGGACGGCGGCCGTGACCCGGTGCCGGTCACCGGTGGCGAGGAGGTCGAGCAGAGCGCCGCGGAGCACCGCCAGTGCCAGGGTGCGGCGGACGGCGCCCGCCTCGCTGTTCCGCTCGGGCGGTGGTTGGCAGGCGGCCAGGACGGCGAGCCAGTCGTGCACGGTCGCGCGGGCGAACCCGGCCCACGCGCCGTCGGGCTCGACGAGGGAGCGGGCGTACGCCTCGACCCACAGCCGCAGCAGCCGCCGATGCTCCTCGGCAGCGAGCCACGCCCAGATCTGCTCGACCGCCGGGACCAGCCCGATGGGCGCGCCTCGGCTGGCCTGTCCGAGGCGGTCCAGGATCGCGAGCTCGTCGGTGCGGGCCCGCGCGAGCAGCGCCCGCACCAGGCCGTCCTTGTTGCCGAAGAGGAACATCAGCACCCGGGGGCTTGAGCCGATGGCCGCGGCGAGCGGACGCAGTGACAGGTCGGCCAAGCCGTGCTCGAGGACGTACCGGTAGGCGGCCTCCAACAGCTCGATCTGTCGGGGGGACGGCGTTGTCGGGTCCTGCGACATGGGGGTAGCCTACCCGCTACTGAAACAGTTGTGTCAGTGGCGGGAGCCGTTGGCCAGGGAACCGGGAGGTGGCCCATGTCGCAGCAGGACCGTCAGCCGCGAGTCGTGGTGCGCCGGGCGGACCGCCCCGGCGACCTGGGCTGGGTGGTGATGGCCCACGGCGAGGTGTACGACCAGCAGTTCGGCTGGGACACCGACTTCGAGGCGCTGGTGGCCAGGATCGTTGCCGACTACGCCACGGATCACGACCCGAGCCGGGAGGCGGCCTGGATCGCCGAGGTCGACGGCGCACGCGTGGGATGCGTCTTCTGTGTCGCCGACGGCGAGCCCGGGGTGGCCAAGCTGCGGATCCTGCTGGTCACCCCGGCCGCGCGTGGCCTCGGCGTCGGCACCCGCCTGGTCGAGACGTGCGTCGCCTTCGCTCGCGCAGCCGACTACCGGCAGGTCACGTTGTGGACCAACGACGTGCTGGTGTCCGCACGCAGAATCTATGCGGCCGCCGGCTTCGTCCTCACCGACGAGGAGCGGCACCACAGCTTCGGCCACGACCTCGTCGGCCAGAACTGGGCGCTCGACCTGCGGCAGCGGCCAGCGGTCAGCTCCGCGGGAGCGGGTGACCGGCCATGAGCACGCAGCTGCCGCCGCGGCTCGTGGCGAGGTGACCTGCCGATCTCGGCACCAACTGGGCTCCCCGGCGAGGGCCGCAAAGTACCGAAAACCTTTCCGCCTGGCATTCATATCTCTGTTCTGGGAACATCGGGACAAGCCGGACGACACCGAGCCGCGCTAGCCGACAGTTCGAGCTGAAGACCGACGGTCCTGTCTGGACGGCGCGGTCGCGGAACGACACCTCACTGCACAGACCGGGGCCGACACGCGCCTGACCACGCAGATCATCGAGCGGACCGCAGCCGACGGTCCGGCGCGTCGGCCAACCCGGTGATGGAGGTTCCCGTTCCCCGTCGAACAGTTGCGAAAACAGCTCGGTCGGTCGCCCCAGCGCGAGAAGAGGGAGAGCCATGATCGGTCAACTCGCCGGCAAGAATGTCATCGTCACCGGAGGCGCCCGCGGCATCGGTCGGGGCATCACCCTCGGACTGGCCGCCGCCGGGGCGAACGTGGTCGCCTGCTACCGGACCGAGGGTGAGCACGTCGAGGCGCTCGCCCACCAACTCAAGGAGACGCCGGGCAGCCACCGGCTGATCCGGGCCGACGTGACCGACGTGGAGGACGTCGAGCGGCTCGTCGACGAGGCCGGGAGCGGCCACCGTACGCTGCACGGCCTGGTGCACAACGCGGGAGTGATCAGCCCGGTGCGGTTCGCCGAGCTGACGCCCCAGGAGTGGCACCGGGTGGTGGACACCACGCTCACCGCGGCGTACCTCCTCGTCAACAAGGCACTGCCGCTGATGACCGCGGGCACGTCGGTGGTGGCCATCGGGTCCCGGGCGGCCACGGTCGGGATCCCGCTGCGGGCGCACTACACCGCGGCGAAGGCCGGCCTCGTCGGGCTGATGCGTTCGCTGGCCAAGGAGTTGAGCCCGCAGGGCATCCGGGTCAACGTGGTGGCTCCGGGCACCATCGAGACCGAGGAAGCGGCACGGGACTCCTCGGCGGAGCGGCTGGCGTACGTCGAACGCCACCGCCAGATCATCGCGTTGCGGCGCTACGGGCGGCCGGAGGAGGTCGCCGACGCGGTCGCCTTCCTGCTGAGCGACCAGTCGTCCTACATCACGGGGGAGACCCTGCACGTCGACGGCGGCATCTGAGCCGCTCGGCGCGCGCCCGGTGCCCTGTTCGACGGCGTGGGCCGCGACGCCGTTTCCGGCGTCGCGGCCCACGGTCTACCGTCCTGTCCCGGTCAGTCCCTCAGCTCCGCGTGGGACGACATGAACACGGACTACTGCGCGGTCGGCAGCGCGCGCAGGACGGTCAGGGTCATGCTGTTGTCCTTGTAGGACACCCGGAACAGGTGACCGCCGGCGTTCAGGACCCGGTTCTCGGGCAGCGCGTGGAAGCTGCCAGTGATCGAGCTGCCGCTCATGATCGTCAACACGGTGCCCGGGGTGAGCGGGCCGCGCACGTCCAGGTCCAGGTTTCCGGCCAGCGCCAGAGCGCCCGTGGCCCGAACGCTGGTGTAGTCGTGGTCGCCGGAGATGGTGACGGCGACGCGACCCTCGTTGCCGATCGTCACGTTCCCGCCGACGTTCAGGACGTTGCCCGGGGCGGCGGCGGCATCGGTGATCTGCGCCGCCTCGTCGGCCGCGAGACCGGGCCGCAGCACGCCGCCGGTGACGGTGACGCCCGCCGCCACGCTGCCGCTGCCGCCGAGCGTCCCGCCGCGTACGTCGATCGAGCTCGCGTGCGAGCCGACGACCGAGAGCTTGCCGCCGAGGACCGTGCTGGTCCCGTGCCAGGTCTCGTTGCCGGTGAGGAACAGGGTGCCCTCGCCACGCTTGGTCAGGCTGCCCTCGTAGACGCGGGCGTTGCGGGCCTGCTCGCGGCGGGTCCCGATGGCGTAGTCCGACTTGTCGGCGTCGCTCGCGTCGGCGGGCAGACCCTGCGTCCAGCCCTTGGCGACCTTGGTCGCCGCCCAGGCGGCCGCCTCGGCGGCGTCCTCCTGCTGCCGCGCCCGGATCGCGACGTCGGAGATGTCGTTCGACCACACGTCACTCTGTCCCTGCGTGTCGACGACGAACGGCCCCAGGAACTGGCCCGGGCCCTTCATGGCCTCGCGCAGGCTGACCGTGTGCCAGCCGTTGCGGCTGTCCGGAACCTGCACGATCTGGCCCCGGGTGGGGTTCGGCACGGCGACGCCGGCGGCGTCACTGATCGTGTTGTTCTGCCGGCCGGTGGTGAACATGGTGTACAGCGCCTGCTCGTTGGTCAGGTACGGGAAGCGCTGCATGATCAGCGACAGCGCGGCCGCCGAGTGCGGCCCGGCCATCGACGTTCCCGACGAACTCCCGTAGCGGGCTTCCGGCACCCCGTTGACGACCGACACGGTGGTGCTGTTGATCCCGTTGCTCGGCGCCGTCACGCAGGACCACTTCGCGACACCGCACTGGTTGAACGTCTGCTGACCCGGCACCAGGACGGACCCGTCCGGGTTGAACGTGCGCCCCACCGTGGGGTTGATCCCCGAGGTGGTGTACCAGCTGCCCTCAAGTTCGGGCAGGAAGTACGGCGCGGCGCCGCGCGGCGACGGGTTCACGTAGCCGCTGTTGCCGGCGGTGAACTGGATGACCGTGCCGGTGCGCGCGGCGTCGATGGCGCCGTTCAGCCAGCGGACGGTGCTGCCGTTCGCGTCGACGACGCCGTCCGGGGTGGACCAGAGGCGCCACGCGGTGTTCAACCCGAAGCCCGCGGGGCTGCCGGTCGGCGTGTCGTACGTGTTGTAGTTCTCCGTGTTGGGCTGGCTGCCCCAACTGCTGGTGATGATCCTGACGGGCTTGCCGTTCGCCGTCTCGGCGGCGTTCACGGCCCGGTAGACGTTGGCGAGGTAGGCGTCGTCCGGCTTCTGGGCGGCGGTCGCGGTCGCCGGCAGGAGACCGTAGAGCACGCCGTCCGTCTTGTGGGTGTTGCCCATGTACACGTTGCTGTTGAACGCGACCCCGTGCATGTTGGCGGCGGGTCCGCCCGGTTGCGTCTCGCCGACACCGTCGCGGCTCGCCCCGATGGTCCCGGTGACGTGCGTGCCGTGGCTGTCGTTGTACGCCTGGTTGTAGAACCCCGACGTCGGGCCGGTCTCGCCACCCTGGGCTTCCACCGAGAAGTAGCGGTCTCCGACGGCGTAGTTCGTCTCCAGGCTGCCGTGCTCCCGGACGTGTCCCGCGAAGACGCCCGAGTCGATGACGCCGATGTTCATCCCGGCGCCGGAGTAACCGGCGGCGTAGGCGAACTCCGCTCCCATCGACACCAAGCCGGCGTCCCGGTTGAACTCAGCGGTGCGCCAGCTCGCCGGGTCGCCGAGCCGGCCGGGATCTCCCTCGTAGGTCTTGATCGGCGGCGCGGACACGTCCGCCCGCGCCGGCTGAGCGACGACGCCGAGCACCACTATCGGTGTCAGCGCCGCGATCAGTCCCGTTTTCATACGTTTCGCGGTCGACACTTCAGCCCCTCTCCAAGATCGTTTCGGCGGGATCGTATCCCTCCGCCCATATCGGAGCAAGGCGCTGGCGGCTACATTTCCGTCTACCGCTGACGTAATCGCCGGAGGTCGAACCACCCCTGACCGGCCAGCCCGAACCCGGGCCTCGGACGGTGCTCGCCAAACCGGATCGAGGTGAGGCCCAGCAGGCAAAACCTCGCAGGACACCCGATTCGACCGGCGGGCTGCGAGTGGACACGGAAAATGCTGTGGTTCGGTCCGTTGTCGCCCGTCACCGAAATGCCGCAGCCCGGGCACACGCAGATTGCGCATCGCCTCGCGTCATCGCGGCTCATCGAAGTTAGGCGGGGTCGAGCTGCCCACGGTGGCGTCGGGTGGTGGCGGTGCGGGTGCGGAGGCGCTGGTTTTCGGGGTTGCG
>NZ_JBIAFE010000050.1:0-18899 GCF_042869115.1 Micromonospora sp. NPDC007230
ACGACCCCGCACGGGACTTGTGGAGAGCCCGGTGCATTGAAAGGTGCACGCCGGGTTCGGGAAGCGGCCCGCAGAAACAGACCGACCAAAAAAAATCGGAACTGCGCTGCGGGCCGACTTCACGGACCGTCCGTCGCGATGAGGGTCGAGTTCGTCGACTCTCAGAAGGCCGAGCACGGTGTCCAGCCGGTCCTGCAGGCGCTGCAAGACACGCCGGCACAGATCGCACCGTCGACCTACTACGCCGCCAAGACCCGCCCGGCCTCGGCCCGATCACGGCGTGACGAGGAGCTGACCGCGATGATCGAGCGGATCCACGCGGAGAACTACGGCGTCTACGGTGCCCGCAAGATCTGGCATGACCTGCACCGCCAAGGGGTGCGGGTGGCCCGGTGCACGGTCGAGCGGCTGATGCGTGAGTCCGGGCTGCGTGGGCTGCTGCGCGACAAGTCGCCCCGCACGACCCGCCCGGCAGGCGAGACCAGCCGCCCTGCTGACCTGGTCAGACGGGACTTCACCGCAGCGGGCCCGAACCAGCTGTGGGTCGCGGATCTGACCTACGTGCGCACCAGCGTGGGCTGGGTGTACGCCGCGTTCGTCCTCGACGTGTTCTCCCGCATGATCGTCGGCTGGCAGGTGTCTACGTCGCTCTACGCGGATTTGGCTCTCGACGCGTTGAAGATGGCGATGTGGCGCCGCGAGAATCAAGGCGCTGACCTGGGCGGACTCGTCCATCATTCCGACCGGGGAGTCCAGTATCGAGCGATTCGCTACAGCCAGCGGCTGGCCGAGGCCGGCGCCGTCGCCTCGGTCGGCTCCAAGGGCGACTCGTACGACAACGCGATGGCCGAGGCGTTCAACTCCCTGTACAAGGCCGAACTCGTCCGGAACAAGGGCCCGTGGCGCGGGCTCGACGACTTGGAGATGGCCACCGTCGAGTACATCGACTGGTACAACAACCGCCGCTTGCACGGCGAACTCGGGCACATCCCGCCCGCCGAACACGAGGCACTACACGCGATGAACCAGCCGGTCACCGCACCCCTGAAAACCAGCTAACCAACTCTCCATCAAACCCGGGGCTTGACACGCGGCGTTGCCGCTGCTCAAGAAGGCGATTCGGGCGGTCGCCGTGGACACCGACCTGTGGACCGATGGTGTGTGGTTGGTCGACTCCACCCCGGTCGAGTGCGCCCGTTCCCGACCCACCGTCAAACGCTCGCAGCTGGCCGGCTGGGCCGGCTACAGCTACTGCGCCTCCCATTCCCGCTGGTTCTGGGGACTACGGCTGCACCTGATCTGCACCCCAGCCGGACTGCCGGTCACCTGGGCCCTGGCCAACCCGAAACTCGACGAACGGCAGGTCCTGACCGCCGTGCTCGAACACGACCCGGACCTGCTGGCCGACCGTCCCGGCCTACTGATCATCGCCGACAAGGGCTACGTCTCGGCCGAACTGGACCGGTGGCTGGCCGAACGCGGCGTACGGCTACTACGGCCGTCATACCGCAACCGCACCCCACACCCCGACGAACACCTACTCAAACCGATCCGGCAGCTCATCGAGTCGGTCAACCACACCCTCAAAGGCCAACTCGACCTGGAACTGCACGGCGGCCGCAGCATCGAAGGCGTCAGCACCCGCATCGCCCAGCGCCTCCTGGCCCTGACCGCCGCCATCTGGCACAACCGAAACACCGGCCAACCCATCACCCGTTCCCTGATCGCCTACGACCATTGACCAGGGTTAGGACTTACTCGTCTAGGCCACGCCGGGCTGAGGCGGGTTCGGGGGGCGGCAGGACTCAGCCTCATCGTTCCAGAATTCCATGTCGATCAGGTAGCCGGTGCGGTGGAACGCCGCCAGCGTGTAGGTGATGGCGGTGCCGTCCTGCATGGCCTTGGTGAGGATCGGGCGGTGGTGCACGTAGTGGCCCGCGGTCTCCATGCAGGCGGCGGTGTAGGGCTCGCTGGTCTGGAGGGCGGCGTGCCAGACGGCGTCGACCGGACGGGTCGGGACGACCCGGTAGGACTCGCCGGTCGGCAACAGCAGCCCGAAGTCGGGGGTGTCCTGCGCGTCGGCGTGCGCCTTGAGGAAGACGAGGAACTGCCCGACTGCGCGCTCGGCGTAGGTCTGGGTGACCTCCTGCTTGGCGGCGAAGTAGTGGGTGATCTTGTCGAACGTCTCGGCGGAGACGAGGGTTCGGGGATCTGCGGCGGCCGTGGCCGGCCTGTCTGCGGTGATGGTCAAGGCTCCCCCTTCAAGGGGTGGGTTCGGAGAGTCGGTCTCCGCGCCGTGGTGCACCTGGCCGGGTCACGTCATCGGGTGGCGGGGCCTGGTCGGGGGCTTGTGCGGCCGGCACGGCTGAGCGGCCACAGTCTTGGCCCGCTTGGCAGGTGCAGGGGCAGGTCCGCCCGATAGCCGTGCTCGCTCAGCAGGTCCCGGGCGACCTCGGTGGTGGTGACGGCGTAGGTGGGAAGGCCGGTGCCGTCGACGAGATGGTGGTGACGGTCAAGCAGGTCGCCGGCGGTGCGCCATCCGTAGTTGGGATGCACGGCTAGCCAGGACAGCCAGTGGTGCGGCGCGGCGGACCTGTAGCTGTGGACTGCGGCGTTCAGTTCGGCGAATCGGGAAGCGGCCCGCCCGGCGAACGTTGTGAGGTGGCGGTCCCCAAGCATCCAGCGGTCAGCGTTTGGCGCGTGGGTGCGCCACACCGCGACTGTCGACCAGTCCAGCGCCACCTCGACGCGGCCCGTCTCGATGGCGTGGTCGACGTCGACCGCGAGCAGCGGGTGCAGGAGCCGCGGCCGTTCTTGCGGGTCCGGCACCAGCCACTCGGCGACCGGGTCGTGCTCCAGTGCGGTAACCAGCAGCGCCGTGACAGCGGCGACGTCGGCGGGTCTCGCCCGACGCGAGGGGGCGGCCCGAGTGTTGTTCACCGGGACCGCCTGTGCGGCAGCATGACCGTACGCACCTGCTCACCGACGCCTCCGTCGTTCGGCGGGCGCCACATCGGCCAGAGCGGCGGGGCCTCGGACGACGCCTGCATTGGCTCGCCGGCCTGGTAGCCGTGCCGGAGGTACAGGTCCCGGTTGCGGGTGTTGGACGCCTCCAGGTACGCCGGCCGGGCCTCTGCGTCGATGGCCTTGTGTGCGTGGTGGAGCAGCATCGACCCGACCCCACGGCCCTGCCATGCGGGGTCGACGGCGAGGTACGCCAGATAGTCGTGCGGCATGGGCGGATGGTTCGCCGCGAACACCGCGTCGAGCAGGTGGAACTTCGGCGCGTACTTTCCGCACGCCAGATCCAACTGCTGCAGGTGTGCCGGGTCGGCCGGGGCGGGCGCTGCACCGCGCCGGTACCAGATGGCGACCGCGGACAGGTTGGTGGTGGTGTCGACCCGGCCGTGCCGTAGCCCGAGGTCCAGCATCAGCCGGAAGTATCGGTAGTAGACGACGCGGCGTTCGGTGCGGTTCGGGATCAGCCAGTCGGCGACGGGCCCGTCAAGGAACGCGTCGACCAGCATGGGCAACAGCGGGCGGGCGTCGGGCTGGGTGGCCCGACGGACTCCGAGCCCGGTACGAACGGTCATGATGGTGCTCCTCATGCGGGCTGGTGGACAGGATCAGAGACGTGCTGCGCGGCTGCCGCGGCGTCCGCGCCGAGACCGATCACCTGGTACACATCGGGTCGAGACGAGCGCAGGACGAGCGCCCACACCACCCCGACCAGCGCGGCGACCCCATAGGCGGCGGGGAACAGCCACCTCAGCGGCGACGCCGGTTCGACGCCGAGGAGGGTGTCGAACTGGCTGATCGTGACGGTGAGGATCGTGCCGAGCGCGGCGGTCGCCAGGGTCGGCGCGAGGATCGTCCGCCACGGCCCGTCCATGTTCTGGGTGCGGGCGAAGAACGCGACCACTGCGGCTGAGGTGACCGTCATCAGGATCAAGACGCCCAATCCGCCGGTGACGGTGACCCAGAAGAACAGGTGCACGATCGGGTCCGCGTCCACGTATGCGTACGCGAAGATGACGGCCAGGGCCAGGGTGCTCTGCGTGATGGATCCCCACTTCGGGGCTGCCGTGCGCCGGCTGGTCCGGCCGAGCACGGCCGGGAGCACCCGTTCCCGGCCGAGGGCGAACAGGTACCGGGCCACGGTGTGGTGGAAGCTGAGCAGCGCTGCGAAGAGGCTGGTGATGAACAGGATCCGGCCGGCGGCGATGATCAACTGCGCGAGGTGCGGGGACACCAGGTTGAAGATCAGGTCGGTGCCGTCCGTGCTGGCCGCGTCCACGATCTTGTCCGGGCCGGTGGCCACAGACATTGCCCATGCCGACCCGCCGTAGAGCAGGCCGGTGATGGCCACCGCGATGTACGTCGCCCTGGGCACGGTCCGCTTCGGGTCCTTGGTCTCCTCGGCGAACACGGTTGTGCCCTCGAACCCCACAAAGCCCGTGATGGCCGTGACGAGGGCGGCGCCGATGCCGGCGGCCAGGATGTGGGAGGGGGCAAGGGTGTCGAACGTGACGGTCCCGCCGGCCGGATGGCTGACCATGACCACGTCGTAGACAAGCGCGATGACGACCTCCGCGACGAGCATGACCGCGAGGACCACGCCGTTGAGGTCGATCCGCAGCAACCCCAGCACCGAAACCACCGCCCACCCGGCGAGGGCGCACAGCCACCAGGTGGTGTGCCAGCCACGGGAGTCGAGGTAGTCGGCCAGGACCACGCCGAACCCGCCGTAGAGGCCGATCTGCATGGCGTTGTAGCCGAGGACAGCGATCATCGCCGTGGCCACGCCAGCGGGTTTGCCGAGGCCTCGGGTGACGTAGGTGTAGAACGCCCCCGCGTTGACGATTCGCCTGCTCATGGCGACGTAGCCGACGGAGAACAACGCGAGGACCGCAGCGACCACGAGGTACGACACCGGGATGCCGACCACGCGGGTGACGGCGTACCCGGTCGTCGCGCCGCCGGCTACCACCGTGAGCGGGGCGGCGGCGGCGATCACGAAGAACACGACAGCGAACGTGCCGAGCCGGCCACGTGCCAGCACAGCCGATACGGCGTCAGGAGGAGATGAGGACATGAGCAATTTCTCCCGGGAGGTAGGGGTGGAGGGTGAAGCGTTCGCCCTGGAGGGTGCGGGTGACACGGACCGCACCTCAGGTGCGGTGGCTCATGACGGCGTTCCCGATCGCGGCGTTGAGGGCAGCCAGCAGGTCCCGCATCGGTGGTGGAGCCTCGGCCAACAGTTGTCTCAGGTGCGTGGTCGATGCATGGGGCGTGCCCTGGAGGATCCATTGATCAAGCCGAACCTCTCGGGCGATCCCGGCGAGGGCGAGGTCGAATGTGTCCAATGGTTCGAGGTTGCGCAGCGACCCCAGCAGCCGTGCCCAGGACCAGGCGGCCACGTTCATGTCCGTGGGCGCGTAAACCGTGACGGTCTTGAACATCCGCCGCTCGGTCTTTGGCTTGACCATCCCGGCCTGCCATAACCGTTGCGCCACCAGGTCGTAGGAGGTCGCGGCGAGGTAGGCCAGCCAGGTGCGGGTGCCGGTGTGCTGCGACATGGCGATCAGCCGGGCCAGCACCATGTGTTGCAGCCAGTCGTCCGGCGCCCGTTGGTCCAGGATGGTCAGTTCCCCCCGCTCGAAGTGGATCCGGCGGGCGGAGCCCAGCTCGGCGAGCAGCGCGGCGGCCAGCCCGAAGGTGATCGAGCTGTGGGGCAGTCGCGGCCTCCCGCTCTGGTCGTCGTGGGCGAGCATGAAGAACTCGTCGGCGAGCAGCTTCGGCTTATGCGGGCCGCTCCGGACCCTTCTGTGGGCCGGGGCGGGTATGAGTTCCAAGTGCACGTGCATGGTCGGGCGGTGGTCCGCGCCAGGGGATGTGATCACCACGGCTGGTCTCTCTCGGGTTACGTCGTCTGGTCAGATGGGGAGTCGGTGCGGAGGCGGTGGAGCCCGGGATGTCGGTCGAGCTCCAGCAGCGCCCACCACTCCCAAGCGCAGGGGCCTTCGGGTGGGCAGTTGAGACAGCGGCCGTGCTCGTGCGTCTCGTTGTTGCAGAGCCCCTCGGTTGGGCAGTCAGGACAGCGGCGGCGACCGTGCACGTTGACGGTCAACAGCGCGACCGCCAGCCGGTCGCCGGGCCGGACCGGTTCGTCCAGGCGGCTCACGGCGGGCACCCGTACCGCGCCAGCACCGCCGTGCGGACCCGAACCTCCAGACAGGGCGGGTGCTCGTCGGAGGTCCCGTACTCGCATTGCGGCCGGTGCCCGACCACCCGCGTCCACCCGTCGCCCACATGGCCGGTCCCCAGCGCGGACACCACCACGACCTGCGTCCCAGAGGTGAGGTCACGGCAGTCCGCCCAGTCGTCGGCGGCGAGATGCACGGGCGTTCCGGCGGGCACTTCCAGCGGCAAGGCCGGCAGCTCCAGCGGGCTGGTCACGGCGTGGTCCTGCGATGCAGTAGCCGGGCCAGCAGCCCGGGCCGTGCCGGCGGCACCAGGGGTGCCTCCCAGATCGCCCGGTTTGCTGCGGCGCGCGCCTGCGGGTCGGCCGGGCCGGTCGTGGTCGGCAACGTGAAGCCGTCGTGGCGGCCGTAGAGGGTGTACGCGTGATCAACCAGGCCGAACGGGCTGTAGGGATCGTCGGCGTTGGCGGGTACGAACCACTTGATGCGCCCCACGGGCGTCACCTCCCTTCCCGTCGATGCGCGGCCGGGCCCTCCCCGGCGCCGACCGCGCACCCCGGCCGGTGGGTGCAGGGGCCGTCCCTGGGGGAATCGACGGACCCTGCACCCGGCTTATGTGCGGGGCTGGCCCCGCAGGTACTTCGTGACTAGGCGGGCGGCGTCCTCGGCGTGTTCGACGAGGGTGCGTAGCGGCGAGTTGGCTGGGGGGCTCAGCTCGCGGGCGCTATCGGCCTGGTCCATCCCGGCGAGGAGAGTGCGCGTTTGCGAAAGCGCTCGGTTGACGGTCTCCATCTCCCGGGCCATCTCAGCTGGAGTGCTCATCCCCTGCTCCCTGGTGATTGCTCTCCAACGCCACGTAAGGTTGGATTCATACCAACCATTGCAGTGCGATGGGCCACAGTCAAGCCCATCCGCTAGATTGGTTGGTACGAAACATGGAGGATGGCAGCGTGGCGCAGCCCAAGTACCGACGGATCGCCGACGACCTCCGCCAGAAGATCGTCAACGGTGCCCTGCGCGTGGGTGATCGGCTACCCACCGAACCCCAACTACAGGAGCAATACACCGCGTCGCGCAACACGGTTCGAGACGCAACCGCCGTGCTCGTGAACGAGGGCCTGATCGAGCGGGTTCCGGGGCGCAGCGGCGGCATGGTGGTCCGGGAGAAGGTCATCCTGACCTTCCACGCCCACCGTGCCGAGATGCCGGCCGGCCCGACCGGCGAGACGGACGCCTGGCGGTCCGAGGTCGAGAGGCAGGGCTACCAGGCGTCGCAGGAGTTCGAGCTGATGATCGAGGTGCTCCCACCCGAGTTGGCCAAGCGCCTACACGTTGATCCCGAGTCGGCTGCGGTGCTGCGCCGGTGCGTGCGGTACGTCAACGGGCAGCCGTCCTCCGTGCAGGACACTTACTACCCGATGGACCTGGCCGACGAGGTCCGCGAGCTGCTGTCGCCGAGGGACATCCCGCAGGGCACGACTCGGCTTCTCGCTGAGCGCGGGTATGTCCAGACGGGCTACTTCGACGAGTACGCCTCACGGATGCCGACGCCAGAGGAAGCCGCCCTGCTGGGCTTGCGGCCTGGCACGCCGGTGCTGCTGTTCATCCGCACCGGGTACACCGTGTCGCGGCCGGTCCGGGTGTCGGTCACGGCGTTCGCTGGCGACCGCAACGAGATCGTCAGCACCCACGGCGACGCCGCCATCATCGCCAAGTTCAGGCCGGAGGAAGAACCACAATGATCATCACGCCTGCACGGCCGATAGACGTCGAAATCATCATGAGCTGGCGACGCGAGCGCGTCGCCTGGCTCGCGGAACGGGGCGAAGAGCAGTGGTCAATCCCGCTTCCGCGCTCCGCCGTGGCGTCGACGGTCTCGGCCGGGCAGACGTGGATGGTGTGGGACGGCGATGACCCGGTCGCCACGATCACCCTGACCGCATACGTCGACGTCGACAACCTATGGAAGCCCGACCGCGATCCAGAGGCGCTGTGGCACCCGGAGGACGACCCGGCAGACGCGCTGTACGCGGCGAAGATGATGATCCCACTGCGCTACGCCGGGGAGAACCTGGGCGGGGAAATGCTGGACTGGGCCGGCGGCCGGGCATGCGAGGCCGGGCTGACGTGGCTGCGGCTAGATGCTTGGACCACCAACTCGCAGCTCCACGACTACTACCGCCGTCAGCGCTTTCGCCACGTCCGCACCGTGGAATCCAGGGTGTCCGGCGCCTGCTTTCAGCGGCCGGCGCAGCCGTACACGGGCAGCCGCCTCAAGACAGAGTCGCCCTGAGAACAGCCGCCCGCGGAATCTGGCCCCTCGCCCGGAACCTGCAGGAGAGTGTCAAACGCCGCCTGAACTTTCGGCGGAGCTGACAAGTAGCCGCGACCCCGCGACCGCCGCCAGCTCGCCCACGCGGCCGGCGTGCCTTCTCCCACGCCACGCGAACTCTTTGCCGCAGCCTGGCCGGCTGCCGGCGCGCCAACCAAGGTCAATGATCTGTCGTTCCGTGGCGGCCCTCCCGGCTCCCCGCTTCCACGCCGCCAGGCATCAGGTGCCTACCAGGCTGCCCCGAACGCCACCCGCAGCCGTCGCCAGTGGGCTGCCGAGCGAGGCGTGGTGTCGCGGCTGATGTTCCCGGACGCGGCGCGCGGCTCCGAGGTGAACCACCCCAACCTGAGCCCAGAACTTCCATCGAACGCTACGGCGCGCGGTACGCCGTATTCCCCAGCCCAATCAGAGGCCCTGTCGTGCCGCTGCTGAGCCGGCGGCTGCTCGTGGCACGCGGCTGCAGCGTCACCCCTTTCGCGATGGTGGGTTTGGGCCCGTCCGGACGCCCTCGCCCTCACGACAGTCGATCAGACAGCGGAACGCGCGGATTGCGGCAGATCAGCGCGCCCGGACGGTGCTGAAGCCGCCGGCCAGGAGCGGTGTTTATGCTTCTCCACCACGCCGATGACTCTGCCGACCAATAGGAGTCCGAAAATGCCTTCTATTCACCCAGATAGGGTGCAATTTGCGCTGGATGAGTTGGCTGACCGGCTGGTGGTTCCAGCTGACTTGATCTCCGTTCACCGAGATGACCCCAAGCGAAGTCGCAGCCGCCGCTACCAGAGCATCCGTTATGGAGCGTTTCTCCTTACCTACGGGCCATTCGAACGCTTCTTCAACCGGCTGATCGAACTACATGGCGGGCCAAGCCAAGGTTTGTCGCTGACCACGGACAAACTGAGATCGACCTTCGAGCGTCGACTCGCGGTGCCCAACCTGACGAAAACGTGGAAAGCACGGGTGCGAGTGGCTCCCGGCCAACATGGAGGTGACATGCGTTGGCGCTGGACTTACCTCGCTGGCTCCGACCTTCGGGACTACCTGCTCGATGCCCGCCGGCTTCGGCATCTTCTTGCCCATGGCGCCGATCCGAGCGACGCAGAGAATTCGTCTATGACGCTATACGTCCGCCGCAGTGACGGCGGCCGTTCAGTGACTCTGATGTGGGCGGAGGGTTTTCTGCAAGCGGCACAGGACATCGCATCATCGACAGCACGCCGACTCGCGGGCGGGGACGTCGCCCTACCGGACTGGCCGCAACCGGTACGGTCCGGTGTCAGCGCGCGACTGCCGGATGCCCCGTACTAGTAGGTCGACCGAGCTGAAACCCTCGCCGCTGAGGTACCTTTTCCGAATGGCTCGCCTTGGCGACGTGGCAACCTATGCGCGCGGATTGCGGCATGTGCGGATGATGGCGTGGGCGCCGTGAGACGATCTAGGCGTCGCGAGCAGATCCTCCAGCCCGGACCCCCACTCTCTGGGCGGTGACCCGTGCTGTTGCACCGGCTAGGCCGCGCGTGGTCCCCTCGTAGGGTGTGGGCAACTCGCGTGGAACCTCTCCAAGAACCCGACCGGCCGGCTCTATGCCGGATGCTGGAGGAGTCAGACGACTTTCCTCAGCAGCTGTTGTATCTCTACCGACGCAGGAGGAGCAATCACTACTGGACCTTCGTTGCCTGGCGTGGCGACAAGATCGACGGTGTGCTGACCGGATCATTCGACTCAGACTTCGCTGAAGGCGGGGCTTTCGATTCGTTCGAGCTTCCGCCGGCGCCTCACGCATTCCTTGAAAGAGTTCACGTGCGCGAATCTGCAAGGGGTATGGGTGTTGGACGAGCCTTGATCGAGATGTACGCGAACGAGGCTTCAGCGCGCGGGTGCTCGTTCATCGGCGGATCGATTGACCTTTCGTCGGAGCCGACAGCGAGGAAAGCCTTCTTCGAAGGGCTCGGGTTCACTGTCAGCGAATTGGACAACTTTGGAGCTCACCCCACCGACGTTCTTGTGACCGTCGCGAACCGCTGAGAACAGTCGCTTGGCCCACGTGGCGCCTCTGTCCATGTGGCGGGGTGCGGGTGACTGAGAGCGACCGCACCCCGCTACATATGATGCATGTCGGCTGTTTACCGGCGGGGGCGGAGGGCGTCGACCGCCGCCCTGATCATGTCCGCCCGATGCTCCGACTCGGAGCTTTGAAGGACGACGGCAAAGATGGCCAGTCCGGCCACAGCTCCGCCGACGATGATGAGGGTAGTTCGCGGCGACAGGTTCTGAATGGGTCCGAGTTCCACAGCGTTCTCCTAGCTCTGGCCGAGCTGGAGCCGCGCAGGACTCAGCTCGGCCGCCAAATGGGCCTGTTAGCTGAGGTCCTGCTCCGACTGGGCAGAAGCCTTGTGTTGCTCTGACCACGCGCTGTGTAGGTGCCGCTGCTTATTCGCTCGTGTTCCGTCTGGTCTTCCGTATAAATGGCTCGTCCGGTCGTCGGCACCGGGGTTCGCCGCAAAACATTGACCAGAGGGTCAGACGCCAGCCGAGGGCTGACACTTGCCGGACAGTATACCCGACCACCACGACCGCTGCTGCGAAGGCGCCCTAGCTGGCTGAGCAGTCACTCGCCGAGTCGGGTAACGGGGATGCGTTAAGTGACGGCGATGGTGACCGTGCAGGCACACTCTCGCCCGCATAGTCGAGTGGACTCAACTCGACAGTTGCGGATGCAAGCGGCACAGGCACAGGTGACTGTTGAAGGCGTGACTGCAGCGGATCCGGAAGCACCCGCTGCTCATCAGCAGGCCCGCGGATGCTCACACCGGGTCGCCGAAGTAGCCCTGCTCCTCGCCGAGCAGCAGCGGCACGTCGTACACCGACAGGTCCGGCCGGTGCCGCGCGTACCGCACCCGGTGGCGCCATCGTCCGTGTTCGAACGCCACGTCGGCGTCGATCTCCGCCACCACGCTGGGCTCCACCTGCACGTACCGCAGCGGCTCTGGCCGGTCCAACTGGCCCGACCAAGACGGGGGCAGCGGCTCCGGCCATGGGTGGGCCACGGTGCCGCGCCGTGGCATCCGTGGCGGCGACAGCAGCTCGGCCAGCGCGGCACGCTGGTCGCTGGTCAGCGGGTGGGAGCGGCCCGTATACCGCAGCCGTCCCCTACGGTCGAACCGGCCCAGCAACACCGTCTCCGGGTTGCTGATGCTGCCGGTCACCCCACCAACGATCACCTCGGTGACAATCCGGGTCCGGAACTTCGACCAGCCACGCCGGCCAGGCTCGTAGCGGCCGTTCAGGCGCTTGCTCACCACGCCCTCGATGCCCGCCGCGACGGTCCAGTGCAGCAGCCAGTCCGCCACCTGCCGCATGTCCGCCGTCTGCGGCGTCACGGTGAGCTGCGCCGGCGCGTCAACGAGCAGCCGCTCCAGCCGGGCCCGCCGCTGCGACAGCGGCAGATCGATGATCGTCTGCCCGTCGGCGTCGGCGAGCAGGTCGAACAGCACGTAGTGGGCAGGGCACTCGCGGGCCAGGCGCGGCAGGTCCCGGCCGGCGGTGACACGTCGCTGAAGCTGGGCGAAGTTGGTCCGGCCGCGCTCCCAGACGATCAGCTCACCGTCGAGCACGGCACCGGGCGGGATGGCCGCCCGGATTGCCCGGGTGATGTCTGGGAAGTAGGTCGTCAGGTTTCGGCCGGCCCGCGACTGTAGGTACACCCCGCCGGTCTCGCGGAAGGCGATGCACCTCCACCCGTCCCACTTCGGCTCATGCACCAGGTCCCGGCCCTCAGGGACCACGTCAACGGGTGCCGCGAGCATCGGCGCGACCGGCCGACGCAGCATCGGTTCCGCCCCGGCGCTCGCCCGCTCGCGGGCTGAAGTCACGTCGCACCACGCCCCGGCCGTAAGTGCCGCTCCTCCCCCGCCCCACCTCATCGTGGGAAAGACGTGGGTTGCCGCGGGCGAAGATCCGCGACAGCGAATGCGCCAGCGAGAGGGTCGCAGCATGGCGCGCGCTCGGGGCGGGCCAGAGAGGCAGGGCGCCAGACTCTGCTGATCGAAGCTGCCTCCCGGGCCACCCTGCACTCCGCACTCACCCGCCCGCAATCACTCCACGGACAAGCGGGCGCTCTGGCCGACGGATCGAGTTGTTGCTCGTGGAACGGCTCCGCAAACCAGGACGACAGCCTGGTGGTGCCAGAGTGCTAGCAGATTGGTCTATGATCAGGGCGTTATCCACACCCGCCGAAAGTTATCCACAGCGCATCGTCTTGTGCTGGCGTGCGGCCGGGTTGACGGCGACCCTGAACCGGTCGGCGAGGTCACCGCGTCCCACCCGCAGCGCCGCCTGCTCGGGCGGCAAAGTCTCGTACGCCGCGTTCCGCGCCCCATCGTGCGTACGGTCGGACGGTGGACGTGCTGCTGCGCGGCGGGCCAGGTGACGGCCAGGTGGTCCCCGGCGGCGGGGAAACGGTCGTATGGCAAGCCTGCCTGTACGAGATTACGCCCGAGTACGGCCACCGGCACGGCCGCGACCTGCGCGTGTACCGGCACCGCCCCGACTGCTGCGAGCCCTACGGCCGAGGTGCCGAAGACCGCTGCGAATGACCCGTCCGGCCCCGGTGCAGGTGTGTGGGCGGGCCTGGCGCGCCGCGATGTGTGGCTCGTCCGGCAGACGCGGTGGAAGGTGATTGCCCGCGCCGGGGACACCGAGACGGGAAAGGTGCTGCGCTGGGAGTTCGATACGGAGCCGGAAGCCATGAACATGGCTGATCGCCTCCTGCGCGCCGATAGCGCTGGGCAGTGGCGCGCACAAGACGCCGGGGGCGCCACCCCAAGGCGCCAGCGACGATACGAGCGATGCTCCAGCCGGCCCGACCCGACGGCAGAACAATAAGCGGTGATCGTTGACAGGCAGAGCGGTGGCTGAGGCTCATCGCTCCCGGGCTGGGTGGGTTCGCCGGTTGCCGACCCCGGTTCGCGTCACCGTCGAGACATCCCCTGCGACTGACGCTGCCGGCCATGGCCCTCCGGCCCGATGATCGCCGGGCCCTGGAAGAAGGGCGTTGGCAAACGGCAGGATGGTGGCCGTGACCGCCGCACCGACCCGTCCTCCGCTGGCCACCCTAGAGGCGGTACTGGAGCGGTTGACCTACGTCAACGAGGAGACCGGCTACACCGTCGCCCGCGTCGCCACCGACCGAAGCTCCGACTTGCTGACGGTGGTCGGCGCGTTGTTGGGCGCGCAGCCCGGGGAGAGCCTGCGGCTGCACGGACGCTGGTCGTCGCACCGGAAGTACGGGCGGCAGTTCGAGGTCGACTCCTACAGCACTGTCCTGCCGGCCACGGTCCAGGGCATCCAGCGTTACCTCGGCTCCGGGCTGGTAAAGGGCATCGGGCCGGTGTTCGCCGAGCGGATCGTGGCCCATTTCGGTCTGGACACCCTGCGAGTGATCGAGGAGGAACCCGCCCGCCTGGTCGAGGTGCCCGGGCTGGGGCCGAAACGCACGGCGAAGATCACCGCGGCGTGGGAGGAGCAGAAGGCCATCAAGGAAGTGATGGTCTTCCTGCAGGGCGTCGGGGTGTCGACCTCCCTGGCGGTGCGGATCTACAAGCAGTACGGCGACGCGTCCATCGACGTGGTGTCGAAGGAGCCGTACCGGCTGGCCGCGGACGTGTGGGGCATCGGCTTCAAGACCGCCGACACCATCGCTCAAGCGGTCGGGATCCCCCACGACAGCCCGCAGCGGGTCATGGCCGGCCTGCAGTACACCCTCTCGGAGGCCACCGACAACGGCCACTGCTACCTGCCCGAACCCGACCTCATTTCCGACGCCACGAAGATCCTCGACGTGCCCGGCGACCTCGTCGCCCGCTGCCTCGACGACCTGGTCGCCGACGAAGGCGTCGTCCGCGAGGTACTGCCCGGCGGCGACGGGGAGCCGGTTCCTGCGGTGTACCTGGTGCCGTTCCACCGCGCCGAACAGTCCCTCGCCTCCTCGCTGCTGCGCCTGCTCAATGAACGGGCGGACCGGATGTCCCACTTCACGACGGTTGACTGGGACAAGGCGCTGACCTGGCTGAAGGCGCGCACCGGCGCGGACCTGGCCCCCGAGCAGGAACAGGCCGTCCGCCTCGCCCTCACCTCGAAGGTGGCGGTGCTCACTGGCGGGCCGGGCTGCGGCAAAAGCTTCACGGTCCGCTCGATCGTCGAACTCGCCGCCGCAAAGAAAGCCAAGGTCACCCTCGTCGCCCCTACCGGACGCGCCGCCAAACGCCTGTCCGAACTCACCGGCCACCCCGCCGCCACCGTCCACCGACTGCTACAGCTACGCCCCGGCGGAGACCCCTCCTACGACCGGGACAACCCCCTCGACGTCGACCTCCTCGTCGTCGACGAAGCCTCCATGCTCGACCTGATCCTGGCCAACAAACTCGTCAAAGCCGTCCCACCCGGCGCGCACCTGCTCCTCGTCGGCGACGTCGACCAACTCCCCTCCGTCGGCGCCGGCGAAGTCCTGCGCGACCTGCTCGCCGCCCCCACCATCCCCCGGGTGCGGCTGACCCAGATCTTCCGCCAGGCCGCCCAGTCCGGCGTCGTCACCAACGCCCACCGCATCAACGCCGGCCGCCCACCCCTCCTGCAAGGACTGCCGGACTTCTTCCTGTTCGCCTGCGACGACACCGACGCCACCGCCGCCCTCACCGTCGACGTCGCCTGCACCCGCATCCCCGCCAAATTCGGCCTCGACCCGCGCCGGGACGTGCAGGTCCTCACCCCCATGCACCGCGGCCCCGCCGGCGCTGGCGCCCTCAACACCCTGCTGCAACAGCACCTCACCCCGCACCGCGAGGGCCAGCCCGAGCGGCGCGCGGGAGGGCGGGTCTTCCGCGTCGGCGACAAAGTCACCCAGATCCGCAACAACTACGACAAGGGCCAAGCCGGCGTCTTCAACGGCACCCTCGGCATCATCACCGCCCTGTCCACCGAGGAGCAGACCCTGACCGTGCGTACCGACGAGGACGAGACCATCGACTACGACTTCGACGAACTCGACGAACTCGCCCACGCCTACGCCATGACCATCCACCGCTCCCAAGGCTCCGAATACCCCGCCGTCGTCATCCCCCTGACCACCAGCGCCTGGATGATGCTGCAACGCAACCTGCTCTACACCGCCGTCACCCGCGCCAAACAACTCGTCGTCCTGGTCGGCTCCCGCCGAGCCCTCAACGCCGCCGTCCGCACCGTCAGCGCCGGCCGCCGGCACACCGCCCTGACTCACCGTTTGACCGGGTAACGAACAGGCCGCCAGCCCACTCCACCCCTGGCCGCAGGGGAAGCGCGTGGCCCGCTGCGACGTCTGGCTCCCGGGTAGCGCTGCCCGCAACAGCACCCGCAGACCAGAATGACGATTATTGTGCGGCCTTCCCTTTTCCTCTGATTGGCCCGGTACCGCAGTTGTCGCCCGCCTCCTCAGCCCAGGCGAGAGCGCCCTGTGCCACCGTCGCCGCCGTGGCGATCGGGAGATTCCAATGAGGGACCGGGTCGATGCTACGAGAACTACTTGCCCACGAGCTGATGCAGGACCGGTATCGCTGTGCCGCCGGCTCCGAGGGCTGCCAGGAGCGCTGCTGGCCAGCTACCGGTCTGCGCGATCATCAACGCACCGACGAGCACGGAAACGAGGGATGTGGCCACCAGGATCAACGCCCATCGCAGCGGCAGCGGTTGTGCCGGCGACGGAGAAGGGGTGGTCATGTCGTGGTAGTCCTTTCGCGGGCACCAGGCGTGCGGCGTCGAACGCAACGCAACACTGGGACGGGTTCATCGAGTTCGCGGCCCGGAATCACGAACTCTCCGCGCTCCGTGGCGTGTCCACATCGTGCAGGACGGCCGGTTGGGGGATCCACTCGGCTTACGGCCATTTACGACTCCGCAGCCATTTGATCCAGATCTTTACGCTTACTTACGGCGCGGCCTGACCGGGCTCCGGTCGGGAGCGTCCCACTGTTTACAATCTCTTCCAGGCTTGGTCATACTTGGCGCCCATGAGCGAGCTGTTGGATACACCAGCGGACTCCCCCGCCCGCAGCCTCGCCGAGCTGAGGCTTCGGATCCAGCGCCTACATCGCGAGCGGGGAGAGCCGAGCTTGCGCGCCCTGTCGAAGCAGGTACTGAAGGCGGTGAGCCACACGACAGTGCGGGCCGTGCTCCGTTGCCAGACGCTGCCCCGGTGGGAACACCTCCAGGCTGTTGTCTCAGCCCTGAACGGCGATGTCGACGAGTTCCGGCTTCTCTGGGTTGCGGTTCGGGATGCCGAGAACCCGGTCGCGATGCCTGCGGAGGAGATCGCCATTCCCCGCAAGCTGATGGAGAATCAGGACCGCTCGGCCTCGTCGAACGGAGCCCCCTCAAGTCGTCCAGCCTCAAGTGAGGCCATCAAGACATCAGCCGGCGCTCGATCCGCACCACCGCCCGAAGACGGCGCCAGGCGAAGCCTGTGGGCTAGCGCGGGCGAGCCACTCGTCGGTCATGAGGACGCGGTGGTCAACCTCGCCTTCAGCCCGGACGGCTCATCACTGGCGAGCGCAGGAGCCGACGGGGCGGTCCTGCTGTGGAATCTGACAGCTGAGGAGTCCACTGCCAAGCGGATTGCCCAGCATGCGGGGCCGGTCTGGGGAATCGCCTTTTCACCCGACGGCAAGGTGCTCGCCTCAGCGAGCTCCGACAGCACCCTGCGTCTCTGGGAGTTGTCCACGGGCAATCCCATTGCCGATGCCGGGGAAAGCGATGCGCAGCCCGTGGTCCATTTGGAAGGCATCTGGGCGGTGGCCTTCAGTCCGGACGGAAAGCTGTTCGCTACCGCAAGTGATGACCGTACCGCGATGGTCTGGAACGCTCAGACGGGCGGCACCGCATGCGTCAAGTTTTCGGGTCACACAGAGGGCGTTCTCTGCCTCGCCTTCAGCCCGAACGGGGCGATCCTCGCCACCGGAGGCGATGACTCGTCGGTCCGCCTTTGGGATATCGAAACGGGCAGAGCGGCCAGCAAACCGCTTTCCGGTCGCGAGGAAACGCGGTGGAGCGTTGCTTTCAGCCCTGAAGGCCGGACTCTGGCGTCTCGCCTAGAGGAGACGGATAAGGAAGACTGTCCGACCACCACAGGACATAAGGACGCCGTCGTCTCCATTGCGTTCAGCTCGGACGGCCAGCTACTCGCTACGGCTGGCCTAGACGGGGCGATCTGGGTGTGGCGACCGGCTGTGTTATGGCATCCGCCCACGGGCGAGTTGGTCGGATTTCCTATCCTGGGTCATACCGATGCGGTGGTGGATCTGGCGTTTAGCCCGGACGACCGAATCCTCGCCAGCGGAAGCGCTGACGGCACCGTCCGGTTGTCGGATCCCCTGACGGGGGAGCTGTTGTTCCCGCCTCTGGCAGGCCACAGCGATGCGGTGGTCGGCGTGACGTTCAGCGGGGACGGCGAGATTCTCGCGAGCTGCAGCGAGGACGCCACGATCAGACTGTGGGATCCGACGACCGGCAGAACTTTGTGCGAGCCATTGCGGGGCCACACGGGCCCAGTGGGCAAAGTCGTGTTCGGCCCGGATGGGAGCATCCTGGCTAGTTGCAGCGACGACGGCAGCGTGCGTCTGTGGCAGAGCAGAGACGCCGTGACCCGAATAGCCGAGCTAGAACGGGAGGTTGAGGAACTGAGTGGAAAGTATCTCCAAGCATTGGAAGAGATTGAGCGACTGAAGGCCCAGCTGCGGAGATAGCAGCAACGGGCGTTTCACCGACCGCCGCCAGATCAACGGTCAAGAGAGTCGGTTGCCGGAGGCAGACTTATCCGGCGCACGTTGTGCTTGAGCCTCTACCTGGCACCGTCCTCGTGCCGGTGCACCGAGATTACCAACCCCCAACCATCAAGGCTGCCCACCCAGAGTTTGGCCAGCCTCGCCCGTTCAGCTCCCGGCTGTTACCGGCGGCTCATCGACAGGAAGAATTGCGGCGCGAGCCACGCCAGTGTGCAGTGCGCTCAGGAGCCATGCGCGATCGGCGTCGCTTTGTGGCCTGGTGAAGTACACCAGGGTGGCGTCTTGTAGCAGTGATTCGCCGACTTCGAGACCATTGGGAGTGGCAACGATGACGGGGGACGGGCTGCGGTTGGCCGCAATGGCTGGTGGCTTCGGCGGATCGTGCAATGTCCACTCAGTCGTGAGGATCCCGTGGGCGGCTAGGTGGTCCCGTACGTACTCGACCTCGGCACGCAAGGAACTAGTGCCGCGTCTTTGAACGTTGATCGTGTAATCCATCGGTTCTGAGGAGCCGTCAGGCACGCTGTCTCCCAACGCATCAGGCTGTGGGAGGTG
>NZ_JBIAFE010000051.1:0-16119 GCF_042869115.1 Micromonospora sp. NPDC007230
GTCCGTCCATAGTAGACCTAACCTATCGAACCGGGCGACCGTCGACCAGCCTGCGGGCCGGTGAAGGGCCAAGGTGCGAGCTATCTCGGTGGTTCAGGCCGCGTTCATCCAGCGCCAGACGCCTTCGGTGGGGTTGAGGTCCGGAGCGTAGGCGGGTAACCGGATCACGGTCAGCCACGGCCGGGCGGCGGCCAGGGCGTGCATGCGGTGGCTGACGTGGGTGTTCAGGTTGTCCCAGATCAGCACTATCGGCGCCCGCCGGCGTCCTCATGTTCCTGCCCGGCGCGAGCCTCATGGCTGACCGTGGCAGCGCTCCGTGGAACTCACGGGGACACGTTCGATCAATGGGCGGTGTGGGGTGGTGCGAGCAAGTCGGCGTGCACCGGGGCCGGTGGGTCATTCGCAACGGTCTTCGGCGCCTCGACCGTACGGCTCGCAGCATTCGGCGCGGTGCCGGTAGACCCGTAGATCGCGGCCGTTCCGGTGGCCGTACGCGGTGGTGATCTCGTACAGGCAGGCCTGCCACACGACGGTTTCCCCGCGGCCGGGCACCACCTGGCCGTCACCGGGCCCGCCGCGTAGCAGCACGTCCACGCTCCGACGGTACGTGCTTGACGAAGGCGGGGCGCGGCGTACGAGACTCTGTCGTCGGCCCCGGATGGGCGCGTGGGAGGGCGCGGTCCCCGCAACTGTTCGCTGCGGGGCCGGTCGTCGGTGGCCTGCGGCCGGGGCTGCTCCACCTGCACGCGGCCGTGATCAGCAGCCGAGCGGTGACCTCGCCGACCGGATCAGGTTCGCCTTCGGCGCCCGTCGCTCGCCAGCCCAGGATCGCGTGCAGTGGAGGACTTTCGCCGTGGAAAACGCCCTGATCATGCCCGAATGTGCTAACACCTCTGGGACCAGGCGAATTGTGCGTAGGTCGAACGGGTTCCAAGAGCGAGCGCTGCCTGGACCCCGTCCGGAAGCCCGAGCGCTGGCACCTTCACGAGGTGGCCGCGGTGGTAGGTAGCCCGATCAGTCCGCGCAGATTGATCCGACGTGCTTTGAACAGGGGGAGCGCTTCGCTGGATGGTCCGGCGGTAGCGCTGCTGTGACCACTGCGGCATTCGTTGTCGCGGATCTCCGCCCGAGGCGAGCCGGTTCCCTCCCACGATGACGTGGGGGGCGGTGATGAGCGGGGCTCATGGGCGGGGCTGGAGGTGAGTTCCGGCCGGGCGCGGGTGGGTGCGGCGGCGGAGCCGGTGCTGCGTCGGCCGGTTGCGCCGATGCTCGCGGCGCCGGTTGATGCGGTGCCGGAGGGCCGGGATCTGGTGCATGAGCCGAAGTGGGATGGGTGGCGAGCGATCGCTTTCCGCGGGGCGGACGGGGTGTATGTGCAGTCGCGGGCCGGCCGGAACCTGACGACCTACTTCCCGGACATCACTCGGGCAGTGCGGGCGGCCGTCCCGCCGGGTGTGGTGCTCGACGGTGAGCTGATCGTCTGGGAGCGCGGCCGGACCAACTTCGCGCAGTTGCAGCGGCGGGTCACCGCCGGTCGCGCTGTGCTGCGTGTGGCGCGCGAGTGCCCTGCCCATTACGTGTTGTTCGATCTGCTCGCCGAGGTCGGCGGTCGGGTGATCCTGGACCTGCCGCTGGCGCAGCGGCGGGCCCGGCTGGAGCGGCTGCTCGCCGGCGCTCCGGCGCAGCTCACGGTGACTCCGCAGACGGCCGATATGCGGGAGGTGTCGGATTGGTTGTTGAACTGGACCGTCGCCGTGGGGATTGAGGGCGTGGTCAGCAAGCGCCTGGATGGTCGGTACGAGCTCGGCCGCCGTGGCTGGTCGAAGTTCCGTACCCGCATCGTCACGGAGGCCATCGTCGGCGGGGTTACTGGCAGCATCAGCACACCGGAGACCCTGCTGCTCGGCCGATTCGACCGGCGGGGACGGCTGCGGTACACCGGCCGCTCCCACCCGCTGACCACCGATCAGCGGGCGGCGCTGGCCGAGCAGCTCTCGCCGCCACGCATGCCGCGCCGCGGCGCGGTCGCACACCCGTGGCCGAATCCACTGCCGGCGTCCTGGTCCGGCCAGTTGGACCGGCCAGAGCCGCTGCCGTACGTGCAGGTGGAGCCCAGCGTGGTGGCGGAGATCGACGCCGACGTGGCGTTCGAACACGGACGCTGGCGCCACCGCGTGCGCTACGCGCGGGCCCGGACGGACCTGTCGGTCTATGACGTGCCGCTGCTGCTCGGCGAGGAGCAGGGCTACTTCGGCGACCCGGGGTGACTGTCCATGGGTCTGCAGTGAGTGGCTTCTCATAGATGTTCCGTCCGGGACACGAAGCCATGGGGACTCTCAGGCACGAAAAGGGTCGCGCGCCTCGTAACCCGATCGGGAGGACTAGCGTCCCATTCAAAGGCGGGAGTTGTGGGCGCCCGAGGAGGCAGTGGTATCGCCGGCCGCCGGTGCGGGAGATAGCCGGGTCGCGGGTCGCCGTAGGACCGCCCGCCGACCCGGGCGATCAACGACTCGGTCGGCGTAAGGCCGAGTTCGGCGTGCAACATCGTCGCGTACCGGTCGAACTGCCGGTGAGCCTGTGCGGCGTTGCCTTCGGCAAGGTAGACGTCGATCAACGCTCGGTGAGCGGACTCGCGCAGCGGCTCGGCGGCGATCACCAGGAAGGCGACGTCGATCGCCTCCGGGTATCGGCGAAGCGTGCACAGGCGGCGTGCGAGCGCCTCCAGGGCGTGCAGCTGGAGCTGGCGGAGCCGTTCCCGTTCCATGACCAGCCAATGCTCGTCCCAGTCCGGCAGTAGCTCCGCGATCAGGGCGGCAACCTGGGCGTCGGCCGGCCGCAGGTCAGGATCGTCGGACAGCAGCCGCAGCGCCTGGCCGCGGCTGTGGTTGACGTCGACGTCTACCAGGTCGTGTAGGCGCAACCGGTCGCGCTCGACCTGGATCAACTGGGGGTGGCACTGGCGGATCCGCCACAGTGCAGTGCGAAGGCTCGCGTACGCACGGTCGGTCGACACATCGGACCAGAGCCGCTCGGCCAGTTGATTGCGCGCGCTGTTCGGTCGATTCTTGCAGTCCAGCGCGAGGTATGCGAGCACCCGGCAGGCCTGTATCGGCAGGGCGACGGGGGCGCCCGCAACCCGCAGGTCGAAGCCGCCGAGCAGTGACACGCAGGCCGAGGAACGAGATTCCGTGGCGGGTTCTTTGCGGTGGATCACCGGCATTGAGGGCCTCCTCAACAGGTGCCCGAACCTACGAAACATGCTCGTCCCGCGTTCATGGCGGGAGCAAGGAAATGTAACGAGCACGACGGACCACTCGCCCATCAGTGCTGATTGGTGGCCTTTTGCCCAGTGCCCGCCGGGCACCCGAACGCCGACGGATACGCGGCGTTGACGCTCCGGCATACGCCGGCCGGGCACGCTCGTCCCCGTTGCTGAGAGTCAGGGGGGCCGGAATGAGCGTGCTGGGCGGAACGTACGCCGGGACCGCCGATGCGGTCGGGCACTACTCGCCTTTCGCGGGCGTCCATACGGTCGCTGCGGCCCACCCGGAGGCGGCGCCGGCGGACGTGGGCTTGCTGGAGTCGCCCTTCGGCGCCGGGTTGACCGGCGAGCTGCGCGACCGCACGGAGGAGACGGCGGCGGAGCTGCTGGAGACGTTGCGGGACGAGGACTTCGCCGAGGCGCTGGAGCAGCTCGTCGACGAGGCGGCGGCACGGCACGTGGCGCAACAGGCGGCGTGGTCCGCCGCGCCGCCGGAGGCGGAGTCGTGGACTGCGTTGGAGGAGTGGCTCGAGCCATTGGCGGAGGCCTCCGAGCGGGCCATCGACGGTCTCGCGGACAGCGTGCGCAGCACCGACGTCCACGCGATGAGCGGTGGCGACTTGGAGTCCTTCCTCGCCTCGGCCGGCGAGGCGGCATCGCTCGGGTCGGAGGGGTTCGACCAGTTCCTCGGCGGCCTGCTGCAGAAGGCGAAACAGGTGGTCAAGGGTGCGGTCAACCTGGCGAAGAAGGGTGTCGCCGCCGTCGGGCGGATCCTGCCGATCGGGCCGCTGCTCGACAAGCTGAAGGCTCTGGTCCGGCCGCTGTTGCAGCGGGTGCTCGGGGCCGCCCTGAACAAGCTGCCGCCGTCGGTTCAATCGATCGCGAAGGCGCTCGCCGGGAAGCTGGGGCTGGGGGAGCGCGAAACGGCGTCCGGCGCCGATCCGGTCAGCGGGCTGTCCGAGGAGTTGGACCTGCAGCTCGCCAGCCTGCTGCTCGCACCGGACACGTTCGACGAGATGGTCGAGACGGCCGAGTGGGAGACCGGGCCCGACGGCGGGGGCAGGGATCGGCTCGCTGACCTCGACGGGGCCCGGACGCGCCTGGCGCGGCAGCTCACCGACCTGCCGGCCGGCACTCGACCGTCCGCCGAGATCGAACAGTTCATCCCCGCGGTGCTGGCGGTCCAGCCGCTGATCAAACTTGGCATCTCCATCATCGGGCGGGACAAGGTCGTCCGCTTTATCGCCGACCGAGTCGCCGACCTGATCAAAGGGATCATCGGTGCAGACGCGGCGCGGGCGATCTCGCAGCCGATCGTCGACGTGGGCCTGCGGATGCTGGGCTTCGAGGTCGCGCCCGACCAGGAGCAGGCGCTGGCCGGTGAGGCCCTCGCGTCGACTGTCGAGGGCACCGTCCTGCGGTTGCTCGAACTGCCCCCCGCCGCCTTCGAGGACCAGCTTCAGCTCGACGGCGCGTTGCAGCAGGCGTTCGCCGAGGCGGCTGCAGCGTACCTGCCCGACCGGCTGCTGCGTGCGGACCTGCCCGAGCGGGAGACCGCGGGCGAAGGCGGCGTGTGGGTGCTGATGCCGAGGGCGGCGCGACCCCGCTTCCGGTTCCGGCGGTACACCCGAACCTTCCTGGTGCCGGTCAGTCGCCAGCTCGCCCGCTGCGTGCCGTGGTCGGACGGCGGCACCCTGGAGACCCACCTGCTCGACCGGGGCGTCGAGCGCTGGCCAGTGCAGGCCGAGGTACATCTCTACGAGGCGCTACCGGGCACTCATCTCGGCCATTTCACCCAGGACGAGGCCGCCGGCGCGCGGTCGCCGGACAGCGGCGAGTACGAGTACCTCACCCCCGAGATCGCCGGACTGCTGGTCGGCGAGCCGGCGCTCGGCCGGGCGCGATCGGCAAGCGGAACGGAGGCGGGCCGGCCGCGACCGCAGGCGGGCGACCGATTCTTCCGGGTCCGGGTGCCCGGGATGCCGCCCCGGTCGCGGCGGTACCGGCGGATGCTCGTCCGCCTCGACGCCTCCGGGCAGCTGCGCGTCCTGCTACGCCTGTCCGAGCGGCAGGCACAGCAGATCCTCACCCGGCTGGCCGGGGCGGCCTCGACCGGACAGCGTGACCTGCCGTCGGTCCTGCTCGCCCTGCAGGGTCAGTACCGCCGGACACTGCCCGCCGTGCTGGCCGCCCGGCTGCTCAAGCGGTCGCTGATCGCCGATCCGGGCCAAGCCCGCGTCGCGGCTGACCGGGTGGTCGCCGCGCTCACCGCCGGGCTGTCGAACTTCCTGAACAAGAACGCCGCGCAGCTGGCGTCAGCGGTGAGCGACCCGGCCGACGGCGTGACGATCACCCTCACGGTCACCGGGCTCTCCCGGCAGACCCTGGCCGCGGACCTTCCGCCAGCGCACGTCGGCGTGCAGCCCGGGAGGCAGGGTCGTGGCTGACGGTGCCCTGGTGGTGGACCCGCAGGTGGGTCCGGCCACCGCCGAGGATCGCGCCACGCTCGCCGTGGAGTTGCGACACTGGCGGCGCGCGGCCGCCGCACTCGCCGAGCTCGACACCGTCGCCGCCCCCGCCGCATGGGGGGCGCTGGAGTCGTACCTCGGGCTCGGGGTGCGGGGCAGCCTGCGGGCGGTCGCGGCGCGTGTCACCGCCCAGGCCGACCAGTTGGTAGCGAGTCTCGCCGCCGCCACCGACCCCGCCGACCTCGACCGGGTGCGGGCTGCCCTGCTGCGGCTGCGGCGTGACTACCTCCGGGCGGAGACGGTCATCGACTTCTTCGGCGACGCCGTGAACACCCGCACCAACCCGCGGATCGCCGGGATCCTGCGCGGGCTCGACGCGCTCGCCGTCGACAGCATGGAACGGGGCCTCCGCCCGGTCGGTATCGACGTCCCGCCCGTGCTGACCTATCTGGACAAGGGGATCGGTGCGTCGATCCTGCGGGCCGGTGCCCGGCTGTGGGACGCCTCCCTCTCACCCGTGGCAGCCGTCAAGATCACCCGCCACAACCTGTGGCGACCGACGTCCCTCATGCACGAGACCGGCCATCAGGTCGCTCACCTGACCGGCTGGACGGCCGAGCTCGGCGCAGCCCTGCACGACACACTCGCGCCGTTCTCCGCGCTGGCTGCGGAGACCTGGCGGGGCTGGGCCGGCGAGGTGGCGGCCGACGTGTACGCGTTCGCGCTGCTCGGCTACGCACCCGTACCCTCGCTCGCCACGGTCGTCGACGGCGAGACCCGCGCGGTGTTCCGGATGCCGTTCGGTGATCCGCATCCGTTTGCCTGGCTGCGCGTGCTCTTCAACGTCGCGCTGTGCCGGTCGTGGTTCGGGCCCGGCCCGTGGGACGCTCTGGGAGCGGCGTGGTTGGCGCGCCACCCGGTGGAGCGGGCGCCGCACGACGCCGCCGCGGTCGCCGCCGCCACCCTGCCCCGCCTGCCCGCGCTGGTGGACGCCTGCACCCGGACGGCGATGCGTGCCTTCGGCGGCGTGCCGCTCGCGACGGTTCTCGATCCGCGGCGGGTGGCGCCCGCCGAGCTGGAACGGCTGGCGCAGCGCGCCGGCCCGTCGCTCTACACCTCGCGCTACCTGCAGCGGATCGAGCCGATGCGGGTTCTCGGCTGGATCGTCCTGCGCGGCGTCACCGCCGGCACACCCGGCACCGACGTGGAGAACTGGCTACGCCGGATTGGCAGCGAGCAGGCGCCAGCCGCATAAAAACAGGGGGACGACCATGACCACCAATCAGAACAACCAACTGGCGGAGATTCTCACAAAGATCGCCAAGATCGAGGAGCGGCAGGCCGAAGCGCTCGCCGCGCTGGTGTCAGACCGGGAGCGCCCACCGCTGGGGGGCATGGGCATCGGGCAGGCCGGCATCGAGCTGCGCTTCCGGGCGCTGCGCAACGCCCTCGGCAACATGGGCCGCCGGGGTGAGACGGACCTGGCGTTGCGGCAGGTGCAGCTGCATCCCGACGACACCCCGCGGCTGGTCTTCGTCGACGGGCTGCCGTTCGGTACCGAGCACATCACCCTGTTCCTGGCCGACGGCAAGCAACGAGCGGTGGCAGCGTCCGAGCTGACGGGTCAGCCACCCCAACTGCTCAAGCCGGGAGAGGTCCGCACCATCCAGTTCGACGACGAAGGGCACCGGCCACTCGCCTTCGCCCTCGTCCGTCGCGTGCCCGCTGCGGGCGCCGGGCCCATCAAGTAAAGCGAAAGGTCATCGACATGTTCCGCACGTTGGCCCAGTTGATCAGTGATCCGACCCTGAAGGGCGGGCTGGCCCCGGACCCGGCCACCACGTTCGCGATTCATCCGATACAGCTCAGCCGCTGGCTGGAGGAGATCTGGGCCGGCGGCGGCGTCGCGTCCTGGCCCCAGGCATCCGCGACGCCCAAGGCCCTCGGGGACCCAGCCGTCATCGACCGTCTCAAGCTGCCCGACAACCTCCGTGACGTCGGTCTGCGATCGGGTGTGCGGCCGACGTCGCCCGCAACCACCCAGCCCGCCTTCGCGGGGCCTCCGGCGCTCGGGGTCGACCTTGGACCGTTGCCCTGGGAACACATGATCTACCCGTACCTGGTCGAGAGCACCGGCATCCTCCAGATCATGGCGGAGGTCGTTCGGCGGTACGTCGTCGGCGAGACCTTGCCGACTCCCTCCGTAGCGACCGTGGCCTGGGTGCGGGCCACCGAGGAACTCTTCTTCCGTGACCCGCCGCTGTTCCACGTCGGCGGGCTCACCAGCCAGCTCCGACCGGACGCCGAGGTGAACCGGCGCAACGCGTACTGGCGGATGTTCGGCTGCGACCTGCCGCACCCGCCACGTGGCCCGATCCAGGGACAGCCCTGGAAGCAGGACACCGGACCGGGCGCCAACCTGCGCTTCATCGAGTTGTGGACCGACCTGCTGCGCCAGGTATGGGTCGGCATCGAGAACGATCGCAACCAGGTCGGGGCCAATCCCACGGACCCGAACTACGTCGGCTACCTCTGCCAGACGATCGGCGAGCTGCTGCGTCTGCGGCGGCGCGGCGGGCTCCTGGCGCGCGAGGAGTTCGCCTACGGCGCAATGCTGAGCTGGTTCCACCTGACGGTCGAGTTCGACACGGCGGTGGTGGAAGACTTGAGTGCCGGCGCCGGGGGCACCGGCGGCAATCCCGCCGACCGGTTGGCGGCGATCGGCACCCGAGTCGGCATCGTGCCGCCGCGGCACGCCCGTGAACTGTTCGAGCTGGCCGACCTACTGTCGCCGGTGCTGTGGTTCATCGAGCTCGACCAGTTCAGCGCCCCAGCGAACGCCGAACTGCTCTACCGCTCGTTCGGCACGCCGAACCCGCCCATCCGGGCGACGATGAACCGGATCATCGACCTGTGGCAGTCGGCCACGGGGGACCGGATCAAGGACCTGGCGGTCACGACGAGTCGTGCCGCAGGTGGAGCGCCCCAGGCACAGCCAACCCGGCTCCCGACGCCCACCTCCTCCACGCCACGGTTCAATCCGGCGCCCCCTGCACCGCTTGGCCCAAACGCGAACGGCGCGAGCGCCGCGCACCGGCCGTGATCGGAGGCGGAGATGGACACGGCGGCGGAATCGACGGTGTTCGCCCCCCTCGTGGAGCCCCCAGAGGGCGAGCACGCCGGCCGGTGGCCGCTGCGAAACGACGTGTTCGCCCGCATTGACGAGCGGGAGGAGTACGCGTCCGCGGAGCCGGAGTCGGCCGGCCACAGCCCGACGGTGGAGCCGGTCTCCGAACTCGAATCGGAGGATCACGCTCTGGAGCCGGACCTGGCCGACCTCACGCCCGAGCCGGTGGACTACCGCCCCGAGCCGGAGTTGGCCGACTACCGCCCCGAGCCGGAGTTGGCCGACTACGGCCCCGAGCCGGAGTTGGCGGACATCGCGGCTGAGCAGACTGGTCCCTTCACCGAGGACACCCCGGCCGAGGAGTCGACCCCCACGGTCCAGGTGCTCCCCGGACGCCTCGTGGTGCAGCGGCACCCGATGCTCGCCGCGCACGTCGGCAAACCGCCCGACCTGATCGTGAAGTGGAACGCGATGACCGAGCCGTCGACCGTCGACGTGGTGGTCCACCTGCACGGGTACTCGAGCCGAGGCCGCGCGATGAACCTGGTTCGCGACAAGGAACCGATCAGCGGCCTCGACTTCCAGGATCCCGCTGGTTCGGGCTCACCAGGACGAACGTCGCCTACTGTCATGGTGCTGCCGCGCGGCCACTACTTCGGCGGGCGCTCCGGCACGGGCTACTCCTTCCCCGCGCTGACGAGGCCGGGCGCGATCCAGGCCCTCATTAACGACGCTCTCGCCCGCTTCACGGCGGAGACCGGTGCCAGCGTGACGACGGGGCGCCTCATCCTGACGGCACACTCCGGCGGTGGCGCTCCGCTGATGGCGATCCTGAAGCACACCGACCCGGATGAGGTCGTCACCTTCGATGCGCTTTACACCAATTCCGCGCCACTGATCGAGTGGGCCCGGCGGCGCATCGCGCGCGGCGCCGGGTCGTTGCGCGTCATCTACCGCGGAGGCGAAGGCACCGCCGCGCACAGCGAACAGGTGTACCGCGCGATCCGCGGATCGGCGTCGGACACGTTCCGGGTGGAGCGCACCCGCGTCGGGCACAACGACATCCCGCAGCGGTACGGCTGGCGCCTGCTCGCCGACCCCGCCGCGCGACTGCCGGACACGTCCGCTCCCCGCACCCAGAACGAAGCAGAGGACGAGGAGTACTTCGGCTCGACGGGGTGGCGCTTCGAAGACGTCGAGGGTGAGCAGGACGAACTCCTCTTCGAGGAACGCTACGGCGGCGCCGACGAGGGTCCGACGGCCGACGTCATGCCCTCGGACGAGGAGTCCGGCGAGGTCGAGACGGAGGAGTGGCAACGGGACCGGGAAGTCGCCGGCGAGTTCTGGCCGGGGCAGCACGAGGCGTTCCCGTCCGGCCTGGTACTCACGACCGTGTCCGGTCCCACCGGGCCCGACGAGGAGCACTGGGACCCGAACGGCGCCAGTCTGCCACTGTATGACACCGGCCCTGCCGTACGGGCGCAGCGGCTGTCGGCGAACTTCACCGTCGGCGAACTCGTCAGCAGCGGCGGGCGAACCGCAGACAAGGCCAGAATCTCGGCGGAACTCGTCCGCTGCCTGCAGGCCATCCGCGACCGCGTCGGCAAGCCGGTACGCATCACCTCCGGATACCGCTCCTGGGCGCACAACGTCGAGGTGTACCGCGGACGCGGCCAGAAACCCACCCACAGCCGGCACTGCAGCGGCCAGGCCGCAGACATCAGCATCGCCGACATGACCGGCATGGAGATCGCCAAGGCAGCGATCGACGCCTGCGGTGACCGGATCGGCGTCGGCATCGGCGGATCCTTCGCCCACATCGACGTGCGGGGACGCTGGACCCGGTGGACGTACCTGAGCAAGGACGCGGACCGACGGGCGCTCGCCGAAATCGACGCCTACCGGACAGCGCGAGCCAGGCAGACCCGTCCCACGCCGACCCCGAGCCCGCCGACGCCACCGACTCCCGCGACACCCACCACCAGGACCCCCGAGCGTACCGCCGGCCGGGTCACGCTGGGCAAGTTCAGCAAGTGTGCCAAGGGGGAACAGCTCGGTGCGCGCGCGATCGCTGACCAGTGGCGACAGCTGACGGGGCGCAAGGCCGGCACCTTCAACTGTCGGCTGATGGCGTCCGGTAAACCCTCCCTGCACGGCGAAGGCAGGTCGGCCGACCTCTACGCCCGGGCCGGCGATCCAGGCCAACGGGCGCAGGCCGACGCGTACGTGGCATGGCTCGTCGCCAACGCCGTCGAACTACAGGTCGCGGTAATCATCTGGAACGGGAGGATCTGGTACTGGGGACAGCGAGCCGAGGGCTGGCGACCGTACCCCGGCCAGAACAAGCACACCGACCACATTCACGTCGATCTCAGCTGGGAGGGTGCGCTGCACCCCAGCACCCTCTTCGCCGGCCCGGTACCGGGACTGAACGGAACACCGGCGCCGGCCCCGGCCAGCGGGTCGCACGTCGCGACCTTCGTACGGGAGCACCTGCCGCGCGCCAAACGCAGCCAGGACGAGACTGGCGTCCCGTGGTTGGTCACGCTCGGCCAGGCCGCCCTCGAGTCCGGGTGGGGAAGACACGCACCGCGGAACAACTTTTTCGGCATCAAGGCCAAGGCGAGCGATCCGGAATCGACCCGGCAACTCCTTCGTACGAAAGAGGTGCTCCGCCACCCCAACGCCGTCTTCCCCGAGATCATCTCGGTGACACCCCGGCCCGACGGGAGGTACGACTACGTCGTCAAGGACTGGTTCCGCGCATACCCCTCGCCAGCCGAGGCGTTCTCCGCGCACGGCGCGTTCCTCCGGCGCAACAAGCGCTATGCGCCAGCGTTTGGTCACGTCGGCGACCCCTACGCGTTCGCCCGGGCAGTCGCCGCCGCTGGCTACGCCACCGATCCGTCCTACGCATCGGTGCTGACAAGCGTGATGCGAACGATCGAGAAAGAGGTGGAGAGGGGAGTGCGGTGACCATCCGATCGCAGCGCGGCTGAGGTGAGGTTGTACAGCACGCCCGCTGGCGGGAGCCGCTCGGCCGCTGCTCACCTGGCTGCCCACCGCCCGGCCGACGCCTTGAGGCCGGGCGGTGGGACGCGTTGACGGAGCGGGGTCTACCGGCGATTGCTCAGTGGGTCATTGGCGTACGTGCAGCCGCAGCACCTCGCCCTGCCCGACCATGGTGCCCTTGTTGGAGATGTAGATGGTGCCGTCCGGGGCGACCGCCAGGCCGGTGGGCGTGATGAGGCCGGCCCGGGCGAGTTCGGTGCGCGATCCGTCGCGCTCCACCCGGATCAGCGCGCCGGTCGGGTCGCCGCTGACCAGGCCGTTGGCGGTGATCTCAAGGACGAGCAGCCTGCCCTTGTGGTCGAAGGCGATGTCGGCGATGTTGGTGAAGCCTTCGGCGTAGACGGTGGGGGCCTGGCCGGGCGCGACGCGCCATACCTTGGCCCCGCCGACGGGGAACGGGAATCCGGTCAGCTGGCCGACGTAGAGCGCGCTGCCCGGACCCGTCGTCACCGTGGTCGGCACGAACTGCATCGGGATGTTCGGTCCGCCGAACGGGCTCGGCGTCGGGGTGGTCGGGAACACGGCGAGCGGGGAGATGCGGCCCCTGCGGTCGAGACGCAGCAGGGTGTTGCCGCCCGCGTCGGTCGCCACGGCTCCATCCCGGTACGACACGAGGCCGTACGGGTTGCTGTCGGGCCCGGTGCCGGGCTGGTCGCTGTCTGGGTTGTTCGCCGCCTCCCAACCGGCCAGGTCGGCGAAGGAGTTCGCGCCCGACGGCCCGAGCCGCACGGTCTGGCCGACGAGTGCCCCGGCGGTACCCAGCTGAGCCCGGCGCTGCGGGTCCGTGCCGAGGCCGATGGTGACCAGCGGCCCGGCTGGGGTCAGCGCGATGTCGTGTGGTCCGAGGACCTCGGACTGGGTCGGCGTGCCCAGTGACGGAAGCCCGGTGGCCACCCGCTTCTGCTGGTGTCCCCGGACCGCGGTGATCGCGCCCGTGGCTCCCAGGCAGAACACCTGGTCCTGGCCGCCGACGAGGCATGGCGCCTGGCCACCTCTGCCGGCTTCGGCGACGAGCACGACACCCTCGGGCGTCACGGCAAGGCCCCGCGGATTGTCGAGCCCGGTGGCGATCACAGTCATGCCCTCGGCGCGGGTCTTGCTGGTGGCCGCCGTCGCCGCGGCGGGTGTCGACGCGACGACGAGGCCGGCGACTGCGACGGCAACGCCGGCAGACAGGAGCTTGAGCCTCACCATTGGGTCTCCTTCCTCGTGTTTTCGAATCATGCCGTGCACAACGGTCACAACTTCCGCGACGCTAACCGGGTTCCGGGCCCTGATCGGCGACGCTGTCGGGTGTACGACCGCCGAGGCCAGGACAAGATGCCAAGCCGGGTTTCCGCAGGGCGAGCGGCGTCAGGGCAGGCACACCGAGGTGGACAACTTGATTTCGTTACGCGCAGGTCACATGCATTCGTTGTGCCTGATCTGCGCCCGAGGCCCGATCCCGCTGCCTCACGATGTCGGGGGAGGGACAGGACATGAGCGGCGCTCGCGGTCGGGGCCGATGGGGTCGGAGGGGTGAGCCCGGCCTGGCGGTGGGAGACGTCGCCGGATGGGCTGGTGCTGCGTCGGCCTGTCGCCCCGATGCTCGCCGCGCCCGTCAATTCCGTGCCCGAGGGTCCGAACCTGGCCTATGAAGCGAAGTGGGATGGCTGGCCGGCGCTGGCCTTTCGCAGAGCCTCCGACGTCTACTTGTAGTCCGTCGTGGATGCCCCGAGCAGTACCGGGCGGAGCGTGCCGGCCGCATCGACGAGCACGACCTGCCGCCGGGGTTCGTCGTTCGGCTCGCGGCGCAGGGTCGCGGGTGATCGCGACCAGGTCTCGCCTCGGGTGGGGCGCCGCCTGGGCGATGTCCGCGATGTCGTGTGGCCCGGTGCGCCGAAACGAGCGGTGGAGGTCGGACACCCACGCCTCGACGGCGGACCACCCCGGTACATCGAAGGTGGTCACGCTGATCGCCCTGGCAGATCCCTGGCGTTTTGCAAATCGATTGGCTACCGTGCCGATCGGACCCTCACACAAGGAGAAGCATGGACAGTGGGCGCACCCGTCAGGCCCTGGTCGTCCGGGGTGGCTGGGAGGGGCACAGCCCGGTCGCGGCGACCGAAAGGTTCATCCCCTTCCTCGAGGAGCACGGCTACGCCGTCGAGGTGCACGAGAGCCCCGAGGTGTACGCCGACGGCGAGAAGCTCGCCGCGACCGATCTCGTCGTGCAGTGCTACACCCAGGGCATCGCCACCGACGAACAGGTACTCGGGCTGTCCGCCGCGGTCGCGGGCGGCACCGGTCTCGCCGGCTGGCACGGTGGCGTCTGTGACTCCTTTCGCGGCTCGCCCGACTACCTACACCTCACGGGCGGGCAGTGGGCCGCGCATCCCGGCGGCTTCGTCGAGTACGAGGTGGCCGTCGTGCCGGAGCGGCGTGGGCATCAGATCGTCGAGGGCCTGGACCGCTGGGCGCTGAACACCGAGCAGTACTGGGTGCTCACCGACGAGCTGAACGACGTGCTCGCCACGACCACGTTCGGCGTGCGTGACGACACGCCGTGGCGGAAGGAGCTGACCTGCCCCGCGGTCTGGACCCGCCAATGGGGGAAGGGCAGAGTCTTCGTCTCGACGATCGGCCACAAGCTGGACGACCTCGACCACCCAGATGTGCGGACGCTGACCGAGAGAGGTCTGCTGTGGGCGAGCCGCTGACCCGGGAACCGATTCGGATCATCCTCGACACGGACCTGGCCATGGGGGCACCGGGGTCGGACATCGACGACGGCTTCGCGCTCGCGCTGGCCCTGGCCGACCCCGGTCTCCGCGTCGAACTGGTCGCGACGGTCGGTGGCAACAGCGACGTCGTGACCTCGACCCGGCTGACTCGTGAGCTGCTCGAGGTGCTCGGCCGCGGCGACGTGCCCGTGGTGCAGGGTGCCCCAGCCGATGTCGTCGCCGCCGAGGAGATCGCGGGTCGGGTGCTCGCCGAGCCAGGGCAGTTGACCATCGTCGCGATCGGACCGCTGACCAATGTCGCACGCGCGCTCGCGACCGCGCCGGGGGTCGCTGGCGCGGTCCGCGAGGTCGTCGTCATGGGTGGGGTGTTCCTCGAGCAGACGAACGTCGCGGCGATGCCGGGCGAGTACAACTTCTGGTGCGACCCGGAGGCCGCCCAGGCGGTCTGCGAGAGCGGCGCGCGCCTGCGGTTCGTCGGACTCGACGTGACCCGTCAGGTGCGGCTGAGCCGTGCGGACGCCCGAGCCCTGGCATCCGAAGGGGAGTTCGGCCGGATCGCCGCGCGCCACACCGAGGCCTGGATCGACTTCCAGGAGCGGGTCAAGCCGCGAGAGGCGATCGAGCAGGGCAGCTGTGCGCTGCACGACCCGCTCGCCGTCGCGGTGGTCACCCGTCCGGATCTGGTCACCTGGACCGAGGCGCACGTCGCCGTGGAAACGGCCGGCCGGGTCACCCGCGGGGTGGCGGTGGCCGACCTCCTGATGTGGGAGAACCCACCCGAGCCCAACTGCCGGATCGCGACAGCGGTGGACGCGCCTGCCTTCCGAGAGCTGTTCCTCGAGCGGATGGCGGCTCTGCCGTGAGCGTCTCTGATCAGCTCAGTGATCCTGAGTCGGATTGAGTTTCCGGGATCGTTTCCCACCGTGGCGGGGAGGCGTGGGCGTGCAGGTGGAATCCCGCGCCCAGGGCGGCTCCTCGTGGCTGGTGGCCGGTGGTGGGTGTTGTGCTGGTGGTGTTCACGCCCTGGTGCCGGTGGGCTGCGTGGGGCAGCTTCCGGTCCGTTGGTGCGTGTCCTTCCGGACGCTTGCCCACCTGACCGTGGGGCCGGGTGGGGGAGGGTGCCCTGCGTCGCCTGGGCGCGAGGCGTGGTGGCTTGCGTCGGGCGACCGTAGGCCTTCCACCTAGACGAGTAAGTCCTAACTCTGGTCAATGGTCGTAGGCGATCAGGGAGCGGGTGATGGGTTGGCCGGTGGTTCGGTTGTGCCAGATGGCGGCGGTCGGGGCCAGGAGGCGCTGGGCGATGCGGGTGCTGACGCCTTCGATGCTGCGGCCGCCGTGTAGTTCCAGGTCGAGTTGGCCTTTGAGGGTGTGGTGAATCGGCCTGGAGTTGCCGGAGGGCGTTGTTAGGCCGCAGCGGCCCTGTTGTGGTTTCGGGTTGAAGCGTAGTGCGCGGTCTCATATTCGACG
>NZ_JBIAFE010000052.1:0-15331 GCF_042869115.1 Micromonospora sp. NPDC007230
CAGCCCACGCCGAATCGGCGACATCGTCGCCGCCGCGCTACACCTGACCCACTTCGAGTACAAATACCTACCGGAAAGTCGCTGAGATCACTTCACTAACCCTGCAAGACGCAAAAGGCGTAAATCAAACGCCCTCTGAGGACCGTGGAGTATCGGGCATGGCTCGCCGCCAGAACAGAAGGTGCCATGCTGGGATACCGGCGAGGTTTGCGTGCTACGAGCTAGTCAACGGAAGCCGGGGAGGGCAGGGCCGGTTCTGTTGCGCGCGCTCCTCGAGATCAGGCTTCGGCACTTCCGGGTCTCGCAGGGTTTGGTACAACAGCCAGCTGAGCACCGGCATGAGGATGAGCGGCGTCAGCGCGGTTCGCAGCGACGTCGCATCGGCTATCGCGCCGATGACAGGGCTGGCGAGGCCGCCGATGCTGACCGTCAGGCCGAGGGTGATGCCGCTGGCGGTGCCGACCTTTGTGGGTAGGTAGTCCTGCCCGAGGGTGACCTGGAGCGAGAAGGGAACATAGAGGCCGGCCGAGGCCAAGGCCACGAACAGATAGATGGCCGGCCCAGGCACCCACACCACGCCCGTGATCGCAATGACGGTGATCGCGTAGGACCAGCGGGAGACTGCCACCCGGCCCCATCGGGCTGCCGCCGAACCACCCAGGACCGAGCCGATCACACCGCCGAGGTAGAGCACGAACAGGGCGGCAGTGCCCGCCGCAGAGCTGCCGTTCATGCGCTGCTGGGCGTAGAGGGAGATGAACGTGCTCAGGCCGATAAAGGCGATCGACCGGGACACTACGGCCAGCGTCAGCCGCACGAACGAGGCGGTGTCGTCGTGCCCGATCGGCGCTGCCGCTCCACTTTTGGCGCTCTTGCGTTTGACTAGAGCGCGCAGGACGGGCAAGGCCATCGCAGTGCCAGCGAGAGCTGGCACCACCATCAGCGGCGTCCAGCCCAGGCCACCGATGGCCGCGACGGCGGCGACCATCAGCGGCGCGAGCGCGAAGCCGATGTTGCCGCCGGTGGAGAAGTACGCCATGGCGGTGTGGCTGCCCTCGCTGGCTTCGCGGGCGATGCGCGCGGATTCGGGATGGTAGGCGGCCACGCCGATACCGGAGATCGCCACGAAGAAGAGAGTGAGTGTGTAGTTGCCGCTCAGTCCGCTCAGCGCGATGCCCACCCCGCCCAGCATGGTGCTGACGGGCAGCAGCCAGGGCATTGCCCAACGGTCGGTGAGCGCGCCGAACATCGGCTGCGCCACCGAAGACAGCAGTGAGGCGGCGAGCACGATGCCAGATGCCGTCGCGTAGGTGTAAGCCCGTTCGGCGACGAACAACGGCACCAGAGCCGCGACGGTGCCCTGGTAGATGTCGACGCAGGCATGCCCAACGGAGAGCAGAGCGATTGAGGTTTTCCTTCGCACTCGGCGATGGTTCCAACTCACCGCCCTGTCGGGCTTCCGATAAGCTGCCAACTAATGACGGAAATCCGCCACACCCCGGTGGCCCCCACACGCACTCAGCGACTCGCGTCGGGGGGCGAGATCGACGCGCACCGCCACGACGATCACCAGATCGTCTACGCCGCCCGCGGGGTCCTGGCTGTCACGACCAGTGAAGGATCCTGGGTCGCGCCGGGCACGCGCGCTATCTGGGTGCCGGCCGGAACGGTGCACGCCCACCGGGCCTACGGCGAGCTAGACTTGCACATGCTCGGATTGCCGGCAACGGACAACCCGCTCGGCCTGGACACTCCGACCGTGCTCGCCGTCAGCCCGCTGCTGCGCGAACTGATCGTCGCCTACACCCACGACGGGAGCGGAGACAGCCCCGAACGGACCCGCCTGCGCGCCGTGCTGCTCGACCAACTCCGGGCCTCTCCCCAGCAACCGCTGCACGTGCCTGCCCCGACCGAGCCTATGCTGCGCACCGTGTGCGCCATCTTGCAGGCCGACCCGGGCGACAACCGTACGCTCGCGGAACTCGGCCATGAGGTAGGCGCCAGCGACCGCACCCTGTCCCGGATGTTCCGCCGCGACCTCGGCATGACCTTCCCCCAGTGGCGCACCCAGCTACGCCTACACCACGCACTGATACTGCTGGCCGACAAGACGCCGGTCACCGTCGTGGCCCACCGCTGCGGCTGGTCGTCGGCCAGCGCCTTCATCGACGTGTTCCGCCACACCTTCGGCCATACCCCGGGCGCCCACCCGGCCGCCTAGCTAAATGCCGGCTACGACAGTCGAAAGCGGGCACCCAGCGGCGCAGCACCGGTAGGCCGCTGGCGAGGTGCCTGTTCAGGTCCTTTTCCAGCGGCCCCCGGCCCGAACCCGCCGTGCCAGTTTCCCAGCAACGGGCTCTCCAGTGATCGTCACGTGAGAGACTTGGCGGGCGCGCACCCGCCATCACGCAGGACATCCCGGACCGGTTCGGCGTTTTGCATTACGCATACCTCCCGGATGGGTGATATCCGATCACCTGGTCTGCTTCGCCCTGTAGACGGCTTTCCCGCCCTCCTTGGCAGGTCGTGACTCCTGCGACTACTACCAGACCTCCGTCGCCATAGGACTCGCGTCCCGTAGGCGATCCCTCGTTCGTCCCTGTTGTACGTGTCGAGCGGAACGTAGGTGGCCCACTCATCTCCTTGAATACCCTCACTGGGCATCGCCCGCGCCCCGGAGGTTGCGTCAGCAAATCAGTGATACCAACGCAGGGCACGGCACCGGTTCAGACGTCTTTCCGGTGGATGGCGGCTTGCATCAACTGGAGATTAGGCTTCAGGCAATCCAGCTTTCACCATATTCCGCGGGTCCCGCAGCACCTCACACCCCTACGCCTGGACGCGACCACTGCTTTCCTGGCATGCTCTTGTCCCCTTCACCCTTTCGGATCCAGGTAAGCCATCAGACCCAAGAACCTCCCTCCGAGTTCCTCCCGGCTGCACCGGGGATACAACAATGCGCCGCGAGGCGCACCTGTTCTGCCGCAGGCAGCGCGCGGCGGCGCTGGCGCGTCCGTCACTACCAGTCGCCGTTGACCCAGGCACGTGCAGGCGCGACAACGTTTCGGACATTGGGCCGATGAGGGTCGCTCGGCGGTGGGGGTGATCTTCTTGGTCGACGAATACATACATGATAGTGACGACTTAAGGGAGAAAGTAGAACTTTGCCCGAAAAGGGCGGTTGGGTCGGTATAAAGCAGTCGAATCTTCAGCCGATTTCTGTGTACGGTCGAGCGCAATGCAGAAGCTCGTAATTGAGGGGCCCACTTCTGGCTACCGCAGGACAGAGGGACGCAGGTAGCGGGCCAGGGCCATTGCGTTCTCGGGTAACTGCTGGTCACCGTGGCGATCGTGTTCGCCGCCCTCCCGGTCAGCCGCAGGATCGAGGACCGCACCGGCTGGTCGATCAAAAAGTTCGTCCGCACCGCCCGCCGCTACCGCACCGTCGAGATCCAGGCCGGCACCCACACCATCACCGCCGCCGACCCCCTACCCGACGAACTGAACAACGCCCTGGACCGCATCCACGACCGTCGAGGTGCGTACTAATCTGGCCGAACTCGGGATCCACCCCGACGAGCTCGGCTGGCTCCGCGAGGCCCTGCAGATGCTCGCCGGCGACGACCGAGAGGACGAGGACGACCTCGAACCGCTGTGACCGCACCGCCCAAGGCTCGCCGTCCGGGTTGGCCTCGCGGTAGTAAGCAGCGAAAAATCAACGACAACGCTGGTCAGAACGGGTGTAGCCGGACGGCAGTGCCGCTCGTGCCGAGGACCAGTTGACCAGTGCTGTCGTTGGTTTCGGGCTGGAAGCTACAACCGCCGCGTATTCGATCTGATGCGAATACAAGACAGTCTGCGTGCGTACCGTGGCGGAAGTTCGCGCTGCTCGTCGCGTTAGTGGCGGTCTTGTCGACTGTAGACCTCGTCCATTCGGCTCTTTGCCGCGAGGATTGTAGGTACGCCTAGTCTGACCTGCGCGTTTGACAAGCGGGTCGCATCAGATGCGAGAATTTCGCATCTGATGCGAGTGGTGGGAGGTCACTGTCGGTGGACGTGGAACGTGCCGCTCCGGGCTCGGCGGCCCTGCAACTGGCCGACGGCGTCCGGCTGCTGCGACCGGACGAGCAGGTGTTCACCGCGATGCTCGACGGTTGGCGCAACCAGCAACTCGCACGGAACCTGTCCTTCGCCACCGTGGAGAGCCGGCAGCGATCGGTGCGAGCGTTCGCCGAGCACGCGCAGACGCTGCCGTGGCGGTGGACTCCGCAGCTGGTCGACGAGTGGTGCACCGATCTGCGGGCCGTGCGCCGGGTGCGCCGCTCGACGCTGCGCGGCTACCAGGAGGCGGTCCGGCTGTTCTGCGCGTACCTGACCGACCCGGCCTACGGCTGGGTCGGCGAGTGCGAGAAGCGCTTCGGTACGCACCCGGTGCAGGTGGTCCACGAGTGGAACGCCGCCGTCCACGTCGCCGCGGCCGAGGGCGACCCGGCCAAGCGCGCGTTCACCCTCGACGAGATGCAGGCCCTGCTGGACTACGCTGACGAGCAGGTCACCCGGATCCGGGCGGCCGGGCGCAAGGGCTGGCTGCCGGCGTTCCGCGACGCGACCCTGTTCAAGGTCGCCTACGGGTACGGGCTGCGGCGCAACGAGACCCGGATGCTCGACGTGGCCGACTTTGGCCGCAACCCGCACGCCAGCGAGTTCGGCGAGTACGGCGTGCTCTACGTGCGCCACGGCAAGGCGATGAAGGGCTCGCCGCCGAAACGACGGAGCGTGCTGACCGTCTGGGCATGGGTGCCAGAAATCCTCGCCGAGTGGATCGAGGAGATCCGGCCACTGCTGGCCGCCGAAGGTAACGCGGCGCTGTGGCCCTCGGAACGGGCGCCGCGGGTCGGGCTGGCCCAGCTCAACGCGCGGCTGTCGGCCTACCGCGACGCCCTCGGCCTGGACGCCGGGCTGGACTTCCACTCCCTGCGCCGCTCGTATGTCACCCACCTAATCGAGGCCGGCTGGGATCCGTTGTTCGTGCAGCAGCAGGTCGGCCACGAACACGCTTCGACCACGGCGATCTACACCTGCGTGTCGTCGGACTTCCGCACCCGCACGCTGCGGCAGGCTCTCGACGCGACCATGAACGCGGCACTACGACCGGCGCGGAGGGCGGCGCGATGAGCATGAAACGCCAGGTCAGCTACCGGTGGCGGCTGCGGGAGATGATGGCCGCCCGCGGCGTGTTCACCGCCACCGAACTGGTGCCGCTGCTGCACGAACGGGGCATCGACCTGTCCGCCTCCCAGGTCCACCGCCTGGTCACCGGCACACCCGAGCGGCTGTCGCTGCCGGTGCTGGCGGCGTTGTGCGACATCCTGGAGGTCACCCCCGCCGACCTGGTCGTCACGACGGCGGCCAACGTCGCGCCGCGCAAGGCCGTCGCTGGCGACGCCCCGGCGCCGGTGGACCTGGCCACGGTCCGACCCAAGCGCGCCCGCGTGCGACCGGACTGATGGGCCGCAGCTACACCGCTGAGCAGTACGAACGCTGGTTCGTCCGCGACTGCGTCCGCTGCGGTCGGCGAAGTTCCACCGTTCGGTGGCCTGACGGCCAGGTCTGCCGCACCTGCCAAGATCGGGCGTTGCGGACCCAGGGTCGCTGCCCCGGCTGCAGTCACGACCGGCTTTTGGCTGGACGGCGGGCCGAGGACCGGGCTCCGATCTGCACCAGTTGCGCTGGATTCTCCATCTCGTATACCTGCGCCGAGTGCGGGCAGGAGGGCAAGCTGCACGCCGGCCGCCGGTGCACCCGCTGCACGTTCACCCGGCGCGTCGCCGAGCTCCTCGACGATGGCACCGGCCGCATCCGCCCTGAACTGGCGCCCCTGGCCGAGCTGCTGACCAGCATGGACAACCCGCTCACGGGCCTGGCCTGGGTTTCCTCCCGGCACGGGCGCCCCGCCTCGGCTGCGGATCTGCTGCGAGGTCTGGGCCGAGCTGACATCGAACTGAGCCACGATGCGTTCCACCGCTTGCAACCATGGCGAGCTGCCGCCCACCTGCGGGAACTACTCATGCAGTGCGGTGTCCTGCCCCTGATCGACAAGCAGATCCTGCTGTTCGAGAGATGGTTGCTCGAGTACCTGGACGCCATCACCGACATCGAACAGCGCCGGCTGCTGCGCCAGTACGCCACCTGGCATCTGCTGCCCTGGCTGCGCCGCCGCGCCGAACGCGGGCCCGTGAGCCGCAGCACCCGCGGCGAACTCGGACAGCAAGTCCTGCGGGCTGGCGACTTCCTCGCCGGGGTCCAGGAGCAGGGACTCGTCCTCGCCCGGCTCCGGCAGGACGACCTGGACCGCTGGATCGTCACCCATCCGCCGCGTCAACGGCAGCTCCTCAAACCGTTCCTGACCTGGGCCGCCCACGCCGGGCACATGCCACGGCTGCACGTCGCCGCGCACCGACCCGGCCAGCGATCGCCGATCACGCAGCACCGGCGCATCGGACTACTCCGCAAGCTGATCACCGACGACACCGGCGAGCTCCGCGCCCGCGTCGCCGCAATCCTGCTGCTGTTATACGCCCAACCGCTCGGCCGCATCCTGGGCCTGACCATCGACGACATCGACACCACCGGCCCCGACATCCTGCTCCGGTTGGGCGGCCCGCCGACGCCGGTTCCCGAACCCGTCGCCGAGCTGCTGCTGGCGCTACGCGACCAGCGCACCAACATGCGCACCGCCACGAACCGCAACGCCCGCTGGCTGTTCCCCGGCCGCCGCGCCGGCCAACCGTTGACCACCCGCACGATTGCCCCGCTCATCCGTGACCTCGGCGTCCCCACCGTTCCCGGCCGCCTGGCCGCACTGCACCAACTTGTCCTCCAAGCCCCGGCGCCGGTCATCGCCCAGACTCTCGGCTTCCACCACACCACCACCCAGCGCCACCACGCCGCGGCCGGTGGAACCTGGAACCGCTACAGCCCCAGCCGCAACACACCGTGACCACGGGTCCGCTGCTGCCGGATACTCAGTCGCCGTTGCGGCGTTGCAGGGTCAGCGACTGGAAGCGGTAGCCACGACCGGTGTCGACCGGATGGAAGTCCACCACGTCGAACAGTGCGGCGGTGGCGAAGCCGACCAGCTGTTCGTCGGTTCGCCATGAGAAGAAGCGCGGCGGCACGTGCTGATCGTCGTCGATAGGGCCCTCGGTGCTCTCGCTGCCGCCGTACACCCCGACGAAGAAGAGGCCGCCGGGACGCAGGACGGCCCGGATGGCGGCCAGGACGGCGGGCAGGTCGTGGTTGGGCACATGCAGCAGGCAGTTCATCGCGAACACCGCGTCGAAAGAGCCGGGCGGGAAGCCAAGGTGCAGGAAGTTCATCACGTGGGCCTCGATGCCCTTGGCCCGGCAGTGCTCGACCATCACCGGTGACAGGTCCGCCGCGACGACGTCAAGGCCTTCCTGTTGGAAGAAGGCGCTGTCCTGCCCGGTGCCCGCACCGATCTCCAGCAGCCGCGCACCTGATGCCAGACGGTCCCGGAACGCCTGACGTTCCGCCAGCTTCCACGGCTCCTTGGTGAGCCCGTCGCGCCAGGCCGCGCGAGTGTCGTATGCCTGGCGCAACGGGTCGAGAACCTCGTCATATCGGACGTTCATGTCGATCATTATCGTCGCTACCGACGGAGCCCCGAGCGCCGCCCCACTGATACTCAGAGCGACCGACTGTCCGGTTGTCAGCGTGAATAGGCGCCAGTTGGATTACACGACCCTGCCAGTCGGCTGGTCCTAGCAGCGACCGGCGGCGGCTCACTCGGCAGCGATATCCAGTGCCGCGCCGAAGCGTAGGAAGCCGGCGATGCGGGGGGAGAACGTGAGCGGGGTCTGCTCGCCGAGCGACGAGCGCAGGCCCGCCGCCACCTCGGCGTCCGGCTCACCGAACACCTCGAAGTGCTCCACCCGGCAGTGCTTCATGACGTCCTGGATGAACGGGTCCGCGGGTTTCCAGTGCAGGCGGACCGCGTCGGAGTCCCGATAAAGCTGGAAGCTGTGCGCGAGCATCCGCTTCTCGTCCACGAAGGTCTGCACCATCAGCTGCGGGCCATGCTGCTGGGCGAACTCCACGGCTCGGGCGATGGCGTTGCGGAAATCCTCCAGGTGGCCGTCGGTGATTCGCATGGTGTTGCGGAAAAGGAGGTTGTTTCGTCGTGGTGGCTCATGACTCGATTCAGCCTTCCTTCGCTAGCAGCTCGAACAGGCTCGAGAATCCCTGTTCGCCGTGGCCGTCGGCGATCCGGCGATCCATCAGTTCCTTGACCTGGCGCATCCGCATGGCTTCCACGCCGACGGACTCCCGGTGGTCGACCATGTCGTCCATCAGCGCGGCCTGGACGCGGAGCGAACCGAGGTCCGGCGGGTATTCCCCGCTCGCGACCGCCTTGGCGATCGCGGTCAGCAACGGCGGATAAGCGGCCAGCGAGCCGGCGACGCGCTCGGCGAACTCCGTCACGTCGACCCCTTCCGCCCGAACCAGCTTGAGCACGTGCAGAAAGCCGATGAGCATCTCGTAACCCATGGCGACCTGGGCCATGAACTCCACGGCGGCCAAGCCGGCGTCCTCGCCGTGGTAGCCGACGCCGCCCAGCTCCCGCAGGGTCGATGCGTGGGCATCGAAGGCGCTGCGGGAACCGCTGAGCAGGACGGTGATGTTCGGTGTCCCGACGTACGGCGGGTCTCCCATGAGCTTGCCGTCGATGTACTCGGCGCCGCGCTCACTCGCCCAGCGCTCGTTGGCGCGCGCCTGACCAGGTGAGCCGCTCGTGAGGTTCACCAGCACCTTGCCTGCGACCACGTCATCGACCGAGGCCAGCACTTCGTCGACCGCCGCGCCGTCCAGGAGGCAGACCACGACGAGCGGGCTGGCCGCCACCGCCTCCGCGGCCGTCGCGGCCGCCGTGGCGCCGACGTCGACCAGCGGCGCGCTCTTGCTCGCCGTCCGGTTCCAGACCGTCGTGCGATACCCGCGGTCGACGAACGTTCTGGCGATCGCCGATCCCATGGAACCGAGACCGAGCACGGTGACCCGGCTCGCCGCGCTGGTGGCGTTGTCAGTCGCAGCTGTTGTCGTCGTCATGGTGCTCCCTTTCGTATCGGATTCGGATGGAAGGAATGGCCGCTGGCTCGACTCGGGAAGATCACCCGACAGCGGTCATGCTGTGCTCGCCGGGTCGAGGCCCGACAGCTTGTCGGGGTTGAGGATGCCGAAGATTTCGTGGATGCGTCCGTCGCGGATGCCGAAGATGACCAGCTGCCGCTGCTCGCCGATCACGGTCCAGATTGCGGGCTCGCCGTTGGCCTCGGTCAGGCGGGCCTCCTCCAGCGGGTACCGGGACATCAGCCCGGCCACGAATGCCAGCACGTTGGTGCGGCCGGTGACCGGACGCAGCGCGGCGCGCACCACTCTGACCCGACTACGACGCCGAGATGTGCGAACGGAACGGGAGCGATGGTGCCCTCCACTCAACGACGATCACGCACTACCGGTGAGCTGGGCGAACAGGCTTAGCGTACGTTCTCGTTCCTCCACACTCCGAGGGCCGGATCGTCGAGGTCAGCCGGCGAGCGCGGCGGCGATGGCGGGGCCGAATGCGGCGCCGAGCAGGTAGCAGAGGTTGAACTGGCCCATCGCCGTCGATCTGGCGCCGTCGGGCACCGCGGCGGCGGCGCGTGCCGCGAACGCCCCTTGTCCGGAGGCGGCGGCGAGGGAGGTAAGCGCCTGGGCGATGAGGAGGACGGCCGGCGAGAGGCTGAGGCATGCCAGCCCCGCGCCTGCCGCCGCCAGCCCGGGGAAGAGCCCGGCAACGGCCTTCACCGGCGCTTTCGCGGTGGCGGCGATCATCCCGTAGGAGGCCAACCCACCGAACATCAGCGGCCACAGGATGGCGGCTCCCACCTGGCCGCTGGTCCAGTCCGCCTGTCCGGCGAGCAGGGCGGGCAGCAGATAGATCATGCCGAAGTTGGTCGCGGCCAGCAGGAACGCCAGTCCGGACGTCAGGAGGAACACCGGAGCGCGGACGATCGAGGCGGGCACGAATCCGTCGCGCCTAGACCGTAGGTGCAGCGCCAGCAGCCCACCGGCGGCCACGGCGGCCGTCCCCGCGACCGGCCATGAGTGGGGCACGAACACCAGCGCGGTGACCAATGCCGTCAGCAGCACCGCCCCCACCGGGTCGAAGGGTGCGTCCGGCGCCGGGTCGGCGGGTCGGTGGCGCAGCACGCCGGGAACGGCGAGCAGGCTCAGCGCGGGCAGGGCCAGGCCCGCCTGCCAGGACAGCAACTCTCCGGCCAGGTCGGCGATCAGCGGCGCGGTGGAACCGACCGTCGCCAGCGAGGCCGTGACGAGTCCCATGGAGCGCGCCGAGCGGGTGAGGCTCATGGCGATCGTGGTGAACCCGGCAGTGCCGAGCCCTTGAGCCGCGCTGCCGAGCACGAGCGACGGCAGTGAGGGCACGCTCACCACGAGCACTGCGCCCAGGGCGACCAGCGCGGCACAGGTGAGCAGGGCCCGGCGTACGCCCTGGTGGCTCTGCAAGCCCGCCATCAAGGGGGTGCCGATCGCGATGGCCCAGCCGAAGGCGGTGACGATCCAGGTCACGGCGCCCAGAGTCAGTCCGAGGTCGCGGGCGGCGTCCGGCAGGATGAGGCTGGGCCCGGCGACCCCGAAGGAGAGCGGTCCCGCCAGCAGCGCCAGCCAGGCCGCCGGGATCCCGCGGTCCGGAGTTCCGAGCTGATCGGGCGCTCCGGCGTGGGTGGAGGGGGTGGGGGATGAGTTGCTCATCTGCCCTTCCCGCTCGCGGACAGCACCGGGTAGTCGGTGTAGCCGCGGTGGTCGCCGCCGTAGAAGGTCCTCGGGTCGGCTTCGGTGTACGGTCCACCCGCCGCGATCCTGGTGGGCAGGTCGGGGTTGGCCAGCCACAGCCGGCCGAAGGAGATCGCGTCGGCCAGGCCGGAGCGCAGTGCCTGGATCCCGTCCGCGGGGTTCGCTGGCTCCTCGCCGCTCCACGGGTGCGGGTTGAGGACGAGCCGGCCCTCCCACTCGGCGCGGATGAGCTTGGTCACGTCGCGTGTGTCGTTCTCCGAGACGTGCACGTACGCCAGGTCGTACGGTGCGAGCGCGCGGGCCAGCTCCGTGTAGAGGATCTCCGTGTCGCTTTCGTTCATGCCGTTGTAGGTGATGCCGGGTGAGATCCGGATGCCGGCGCGGCCAGGCCCGATCGCGTCGGTGACGGCCTGCACGACCTCCACGGCGAACCTGATGCGCCCGGCCACCGAACCGCCGTAGGCGTCGGTGCGCCGGTTGGTGTTGTCCGACAGGAACTGGTGGATCAGGTAGCCGCTGCCGCCGTGCAGTTCGACCGCGTCGAAGCCGGCGTCCATCGCCAGCCGGGCCGAGGATGCGAAATCCTCGATGGCCTGGTCGATGTCGGCATGCGTCATCTCCCGCGGCGTCGGGCAATCCAGCAGCCCTTCGGGGGTGTAGAGCCGCTCTCCGGAGCAGATCGCCGACGGAGCGATGGGGAGCTCCCCTCCGGGATACAGGCAGGGATGGCCGATCCGCCCGGAGTGCATGATCTGGACCGCGATGCGGCCGCCTCGCCGGTGCACCGCGTCCGTGACCAGCCGCCAGGCCGTCACCTGCTCTGGCGTGTGCAGTCCGGGGGTGTCGATGTAGCCCTGGCCGATCACGCCCGGCTGGGTGCCCTCGGTGATGATCAGGCCGGCAGCGGCGCGCTGGGCGTAGTACTCGGCGGTCAGTTCACCGACGAGCCCGCCACGTGCCCTGCTCCGCGTCATGGGCGCCATGACCAGGCGGTTGGGAAGATCCAACTCGCCGATGGTCACTGGCGTGAAAAGCTCGTTCACGATCACTCTCCTCGTCACGAGATCGTCTTCGTTTCGACGAGGATATGAACGGGCCTCTACGGGCCGAATCGGTAAGGTTTCGGTACCGGGCTACTGGGATCGCGTACGTATCTCGGACGGCACGGCCGTACGTATCCCCGCACGAAAGGCATGGTCTGTTGTTGTATGGCAGGGCGGGCGAGCAGGCCGCGATCCAGGACCTCGTGGACGCCGCGCGTACCGGCCACAGCGGCGGCCTCGTCCTGCGCGGCGAGCCCGGCATCGGCAAATCGGCGTTGCTCGACTGGGCCGCCGAGTACTGCACCGGCAGCGGCGTGCGGATACTGAGGGCCACTGGCATCGAGACGGAGGCCGATCTCGCCTTCGCCGGGCTCGTCCAACTGCTCTGGCCGGTCCAGGAACATCTCGATGCCCTGCCCGCGACACAGGCGTCCGCCCTGCGAGCGGTGCTCGGCTCGGGCGGCTCGCCCGGGCAGGACAGGTTCCTGTCCGGGCTGGCCGTGATGACCCTGCTGGCCTATCTGGCCGACGACGGGCCGGTGCTCTGCCTGGTCGACGATGCGCACTGGCTCGACCATGCCACCGCCGACGCACTGCTGTTCGCCGCCCGGCGCCTTACGGAGGAGAAGGTGGCGCTGCTGTTCGCCGCGCGGGAGGAGGGCTTCGCCGCCCCTGGTCTGCCCGAGATCCGCCCGTCGAGGCTGTCGAAGGAGGACGCGGAACGCGTCCTGGCCCACCGGGGTCTGACCCCCGCGGCGCGGGAGCAGTTGATCGCCGAGTCCGAGGGGAACCCGCTGGCGCTGATCGAATTCTCCTCCGAACGGAGGCGCTACCATGCGGCGGCCGGTCCGATCCCGATCGCTGACCGCGTGCTCGCGTTCTTCCGCTCACGCATCGCCCTGCTGCCCGACAGGACCCGCCTGATGATGCTGATGGCCGCCGCCGAGGGCCGTGGCGACCTGCCGATGCTGCTGAGCGCCGCGGACGCGCTCGGAGTCGGACCGGAAGACCTGGAGGAGGCCGAGAAGGCCGGGCTGGTCGAGGTGAGTGCCGCGGCCATCGCCTTCCGCCATCCTCTGATCCGCACCGCCGTTTACCAGGCCGCGCCGCTGGCGCGACGGATCACCGTGCACCGAGCGCTAACGGACGCGGCCACCGACGACGACTGCCGGATCCGGCACCTCGCGGCGGCGACGACCTCACCTGACGAGGGCGTGGCGGTGGCCTTGACGCGCGCCGCCGAACGAGCTCGCGGTCGGGCCGCCTTCGCCGCCGCCGCCGGGCTGTGGGAACAGGCCGCGACCTTCACCCCACGACCGCGCGACCGGGCCGCCCGGCTGGGCCAGGCGGCGGCGCTGGCGCTCTCGTCCGGCCATGCCGACCACGCCGCCGGCCTCGTCGGCCAGGCCGAGGGCCTGCTGGACGATCCCACGTCCCTCGCCACGCTGACCGAGATACGAGCGGCGGTGGAGTTTGAGCGGGGACAGGGCCAGTCGGCCGCCCGTCTCCTGTTGGAACGGTGTGCAGCTGCGGATCCGGTGCGCGCCGTGCCCATGCTGCGCACGGCGGCCGGGTACGCCTGGCTCTGCGGCGAGGCGGAGGTGATCCGGTGCGCGGCGGCACGGCTGGCCGACATGGGCACACAGGATCTGATGGTCCAGGGACTGGCGCGCCTGATCGACGACGACTACGCGCGCGGCCTGCCGCTGCTGGCACAGTTCGTTGCGCACACGCTGCCTGACGTCACCGGCCAGGCGCCGCGCACGCTGCCGGACGGCGCCACCATGCCGTGGGCCGCCTTCTGCGCGATGGTCATGGCCGACGACGACGCGGCCGCCGCCCTTGCGAGCGCCGAGGTGGCGCGGTTGCGCAGTCAGGGCCTGGTGGGGGCGCTGCCGCAGGTGCTGCAGGATCTGGCCGGAGTGCAGGTGCAGGCCGGCAGGCACCGTGACGCCGAGGCGTCCATCGCGGAGGCCGTTCAGCTGGCTCGTGATACCGGGATGCACCAGCGCATGCCGCGGCTGCACTCGGTGCTGGCCAGAGTGGCGGCGATCGAGGGCGACGAGCAACGCTGCGTCCGACTCGCCAGCGACCAGCCGGACGCCGGTGGCATGACCGGCCTCGCCGCACTCTGCCTGCTCGACATGGGACTCGGACGCTACGACCGGGTGCTGGAGCGGCTCGAGGCCGCGGCGCGAGGACCGCTGCGCCACCTGACGGTGCTGGTCACAGCCGGAGCCGAGCAGGTCGAGGCGGCCGTGCGGCTGGGCGAGCCCGAACGGGCCCAGGAGCCCCTGCGCCGCCTGGAAGCCTGGGCACGCGCCGGGAACCAGCCATGGGCCGAGGCGGTCAGTGCCCGCTGCCGCGGGCTGCTGAGTGACGACGAGGACGACTATCTGCGCGCCCTGGCGGCGCACCGGCGCGCGGACCGGCCTTTCGAACAGGCGCGCACCGAGCTGGTGTACGGCGAGTGGCTGCGCCGGGCCCGGCGCAGCACCGACGCCCGCACCCCGCTGCGGGCGGCGCTGAAGACCTTCGAGCGGTTGCGGGCCGCGCCGTGGCGGGCGCGGGCGGAGGCGGAGCTGAAGGCGACAGGAGAATCCGTCCTGGCAGCCCGGCCGGCGGCCGCCGCCCCGCTGGAGCGGCTCACGCCGCAGGAACTCCAGGTCGTGCGTCTGGCCAGGGACGGGAGCACAAGTCGCGAGATCGCTGCGCACCTGTTCCTCAGCCCGCGCACGATAGAGCACCACCTTTATCGGGCCTACCGCAAGCTCGGCATCCGGTCACGCCGGGAGCTGGCCCGCCTCGACCTCACCTGAACCACGCCGAGATTCGCGCAGCCGTGCTCTTGGCCTCCGAATAGAAGCAGCTCGGCGAGCCGGGCTTACTGTCAGATTTGTTGACGGACGGCCTCTGGCCAGGCCAGCCTTACGCACGAGCAGCGCCAGGTCGAGCGTGGTCCGGAGCTGGTGCCGCAGTCGGCCCTTCGCGCGGAGCGAGCAATGAGCTCTCCTCCCGTCGGCTGCAGCCTTCCAGCAAATGAAAACCGTTGTCAAACCGTAGGTCGGCAAGTCGCCGGTCGGTTGCCGGGAGTCGGGGCTTCGAGTCTTGGTCGACAGCTGTCCTACCTGGAGCCTCGCACCCATTGATCACTGGGCCTGCCGCACCCGTCCTGAGCTGCAAGATCAGCTTGGAAAAGGCTCAATGCCAGAGCCACCCGCCGCGCCAGCCATCGCCCCACGACCTCATCACCACCGTCACCAGCAGCTACCCCATTACGCAATGACCCTGCCCGGGATCCGGGGTCGCTCCTGGCTGCTAACCTCGGCCTTTCACGGCGATCGTGATCTTCGATGGGTGGTGAGTCGGTAGATATAGCGAAGTGCCTGCCACGTAAGGAAAACTGCCCGGTG
>NZ_JBIAFE010000053.1:0-14418 GCF_042869115.1 Micromonospora sp. NPDC007230
CCGAATTCGACACTCAGATGATCACCGATGAGCTGCGAGCCCTTCACGCTCGGGCCGGCTCCAGCAGCGAACCCCGCTCAACTTCGAAGAGCCGTTATGACGCCTGCGGCCAGTACCCGCGACAGGCCGATCTCCTCGCCGCTGCTCAGCTTGAGCACGTACACGGTAACGGCCGCGTCTGGGGACACCTCGCCTCGATCTGCCTCTGCCTGCTTCCGAACCGCCCAGGACAAGGGCACCGCAACGATCCCGGTACACAGCTGGTGCTTATGTTGGATGCTGGGGTCGATCTCGGCGTCGCTGCGTACCGACAGGGCGATGCCCGGGGTTCCCTGCTGTTCGGATCGAGGATTAGTGGGTGACGTGAACGTGATCCTCATGTTTGACTGAGGTCTATGCGAGCGGGGGAAGCGCGGCTGGCAATCGACTGCGGCAGCGCGAGCACTACCGCGGTGGTGGCATGGCCCGACGGCAGATGGCTGCCGCTGATGTTCGACGGCGAGCCCGCCCTGCCCAGCGCGGTACTGCTCAGTGGGGACGGGAACGTGCTGACGGGCCACCAGGCGTGGCAGGGCGCCGCCACCGACCCACAGCGGTTCATCCCGGCCCCGCGGCAGTCTCCAGAGCAGCAGCTCACCGTCGCCGACGTGGCCGTTGACCCCCTCGATCTGGTCGCCGCCACGCTGCGGCGGGTCGCCGGGGAGGCGCAGCGGGTCGTCGGGTCGGTGGTGGAGGATGTGCGGCTGGTGGTGCCGGCCGGGTGGGGGCCGCGGCGGCGGACATGGATGCGGCACGCCGCTCACCGGGCAGGCCTGCCCCAACCCCGCCTCATCGAAGCCCCCGTGGCGGTGGCCGGTCACCTTGTCGCGGCGGGGGTGCAGCTGCCGGTCGGGTCGTTCATCGTGGTCTGCGATGTCGGCGCCGGAGCGGAGGTCAGCGTCCTGCGGCGCGGCCCGGCCGGGTTCGAGGTGCTCGCCACCCTCGCGGACCCGGCCGCTGGCGGCACCGCTATTGACGAAGCTCTCGCTGCCACGCTCGACGAGGGCAGCCCGGCAGATGGCGACGGTCAACGGTGGGCCCTGCTCGCCAGCGTCGGCGTTGCGAAACAGGCCCTGGCCGACCGGGTCGCGGTGACCGTTCCACTGCCCCAGGGCTCCGCGGTGGTGCTCAACACCGGCCTGCTGGAACAAGCCGCCCACCCGGTCCTGCACCGCGTCGCCCAGTTGACGACAGAAACGATCGCCGCGGCAGAGATCAACGCCACCGACCTCGCCGGTGTCTACTGCGTCGGCGGAGTCGCCCGGATGCCGCTGCTGGAAAAGGCACTCACCGAGACCGCCTCTGTCACCCCGACCCTGGTCCCAGACCCTGCCACCGTGGCAGTACGGGGCGCCGCGGATGCGGGTGCCGCGGACGCAGCGGCGGTAGGCCCACCGGTCGAGGTGCCGGTGCCGCCGGTGCGGCGGGCGGTGGCCATCGCGGTGCCGGGATTGGCGTCGCTTGCCCTGATCTGGCAGTACTTCCTCACCGCGGAGTACAACAACGGCAGCAGAATACTGCGGGGATATCACTACTGGGTGCTCTTGAACTGGGGCGAGTTGGCCATGGCGGCCGTGCTCGCCCTGCTGGCGTGCCTGGCAGCGGGAACCGTCCTCGGCTCCCTCATCGCCGTCCACAGCCCCACGTCGGAAATCAGATCGGAAGGTGGGAAGGTCAGCGTCGGGATCCTCGCCGCGGTGTCCCTCGGAGTCGCGGTCGCCGGCCTGTACGCGGTGGTCGCCAGCCAGTACTTCAGGCTGCCGATGGGTGGGTTCCTGCGCTGGGCGTTGTGGCCGATCACCCCGATTGTGCTGATGGCCGTAGCCGTGGCGGTGGTCGCCGCCCGCCAGTGGCGGGCGCCGCACGGTGGCTGGTCCGCGCTGCTGACAGTGCCGACCGGTTCCGTAATCACCGCCACCGCGGGCATGCTGCTGATCCAGTACTCGCTGACCGCCGCCCGGCGGCCGCATCTGGTGCTGTGGATCGACATCGCCGGCCGCATCGGTGGCCTCCTGCTCGGCGTGGGTGTGGTCATGGCGCTGGTGACACCGCTGGTGTTCCGCCTGATCCTCGCCACGCCGCTCGCGCTGATCGCCGCCGCGATCGTCAGCTGGCAGGCCTCTGGCATTCTCGCGGTCTTCTACGCCATCGCCGTGGCGGTATGGTGGGCGGCCCGGTTGTGGACCCGCATCGTCCGCCCCGCCACCCCCACACCATCCAGGCAGGCACAGGTAGCAATGCCGGCAGTTGATCCGCCGCCACGTGGGGGTGGGTGAGATTGCGGTGGCCGCGACAGGTGCTGTCGCTGCTGTTCGTTCTCCTGCTCCTGGTCGGCCCGCCGGTGGTGTTGCTGTTCGTCGTCGGCCCGCCGATGCGTGGGTGGCCGGACGGGCAGCAGGTCCGGGCGTGGGTGGAGCAGCCGCTGACCGAGCAGACCCTGGCAGCCGCGTTGACCGTCGCGGCGTGGCTCGTGTGGCTTGTGCTGGCCTACACGGTCACCGTCCGGGCCCTGGCTCGCCTCCGCGCCGGGGCCGCCTGGCTGCGCCGCATGCCCCTACCCACGCCCCTGCAGGCCACGGCAAGCGGAATGGCCGGAGCGGCAGTCCTCACCGTCAGCGCCAACACGGCGACCGCCGCGCCGCCGGAACCTGCCCTCCCCATCGCCGCTGGCACCCTCGATAGCCGACACGACACCGCCCACCTCGACCCCTACAGCAGCCGCAGCGATGACGGAGTGGCGGTGTCCGGCGGCTGGCTGCCCCGGGAGGTCGCCGACCAGGTTGCCGCTGCCGCAGCCCTCGTCTGGCTACGCCGCCGCCTCGCCTACCAGCCCCGACAGCCCGGCCCTCCCGCACGCGCGGATCCGGACCTGGCCCCGCTACCCGCGACCGCCACCGCCGTGCAAGCCGCCCTCGCCGAGCACCCCCCGACACCGCAGCCAGGCGACGCCACCCCGGACGGTGACGGATCCTCCGGTGCGGTGCCGACCCTCGTCTCCGGTCTTCCAGCCCCGCTTGTGGGGCTCAACGGACCGGGCGCCGCGGCCGCGGCCCGGGGCCTGCTGGTCACCGCCCTGCTGCCCGCACGCCGCCACCCGGCGATGTCGCTCGTCGTCACCCGCACCGCCCTCGCCGGCCTGCTCGGCGCCGCCGCCGAGGAACTACGTCGGCACCTGCCACGGCTGCACGTCGTTTCCAGCGTCGACGAGGCGGTGCAGGCAATTGATTCCCGAACTCGAGGCCACGACCGCCACGGGCTAGACGAGTCACGCCGGGGCGACGACCCGCCGGACGCCCGGGCGGCCGTTGTCCTGATCCTCGACGAACCACCGTCCGGCGCGGTCGCGCAGCGGGTGGCCGTCCTGCCGCCTGCCGCCGCGACCGTCGTGGTGTTGGGCGGGTGGCCAACCGCCGCGACATGGCAGGTCGACGCGACGGGCCACACCCACGACCCGGACCGGCCCGAGTGGCGCGGACCACGGCTGTGCGTCCTCGACGCGCAGGCGGCCATCGACCTGCTCACCGTGATCGCCCACACCGACCCACCATCCGACCAGCCCGCACCGAATCCCACCCCACACGCCGTGCAGCGATCCCGCCCCAGGGTGCCGCGGCAGGCAACCGGACAGGACCCCCGTCCCCGACCCGCTGACCCCGGCCACCGCCTCGAGCTGCGGGTCCTGGGCAACCCGATGCTGGCCTTCGGCGGTGAGCCGATCGTCATCCGCCGCACCGCAGCCATGCAGGCCCTCGTGTTCCTCGCCGCCCACCCCGACGGGGCGGACAGCCGCGACCTCGTCGACGCAATCTGGCCGGGCCTGCCCCGACACTCGCTCACCGGCCGCCTCTACACGACACTCAGCGAGCTGCGCGGCACCGTCCGGGCCGCCTGCGGGCTAGCGATTGTCGACCACACCGATGACCGCTACCGCCTCAACCCTGACCACCTGGACGTGGACCTGTGGCGCTTCGACGCCGCAGTCCAGCACGCCGCCACCGCCGTCACCAACACCACGATCGCGTGGCAGGCGATCATCGACGCCTACCCCGGCGACCTCGCCGCCGGCCGCCCATGGCCGTGGCTAGACCCGGTCCGAGAAGCCACCCGCCGACACGTCATCGACGCCCACATGGCCCTCGCCGCCGCCGCATCCGACCCCCACCACGCCCTGGCCCTGCTGCAACAAGGCATCCGCGTCGACCCCTACAACGCCGACCTGCACGTGCGCGCGATGAACGTCCTCGCGGCCCTCGGCGACCACGACGCGGCCGCCGAACTGCACGACAGCTACACCCGCCGCCTCACCGAGGCAGGCCTCGAACCCGGCAACGAGCTCAGAGAAACGGCCGCATCGCTGAGCAACCGCGCCGTTCCAGGCCGATAACACCAACCTGTTCACCGCCAAAACCGTTGGCGCACCGGTCACCTCACACCCGCCGACGGTCAGCCCCCCGTGTGACACGAAGGACCCTGACCTGCGGGTGTCAGGTTGTGTGAGGCGCTGTGAGGTCCTGTCAGCCAGCAAGCCGCGACGGCGGCCGCCCGGCCGCCATAGCGTCGACTCGCATCAGCACCCGGCACGCGGCACCCCAGCACGACGTCACTCGCCGCCCAGCCCTGGTGACCACAATCGACAGGCAGGAGGCAGCGATGAGAACCCGAACGGCGTCGGCAGCCACGACGACGGCCTGTGCACTTCTGCTCGCGGTCGTACCGGCCGTGCTCATTCACCTCGCCGCCTCGACTGACCTAGACGGGCCGTGGACGGCCACGCTCCAGGAATGGATCCAGCAGCCCCTGACCGCCGGTTTCCTCGCCGTCCTCGCGTACATCGCGGCATGGCTGCTGTGGGCGCTGCTCGCCACCGCCGTCACCGGCCACGCCTACACCCAGCTCACACGGATGCTGCGATGGCTGCCGGCGCTGCACCTACCGGGACCCCTGCGAAGCCTCACCGCCGCCATCCTGGGTGTCACCGCCATCAGCGCCAGCGCCGTCCCCGCGCACGCCGCCGGCACCCCCACCGTCACCACCTCGGACGAGGCCGTCCACCCGCCCCGACCGGCAGGCGCCGTCACCCCCACACCTCACGCCGCTGACCGCTCGCCCGGCACCTCCCGACCCGAAGGCGAAGCTCCCAACACCTACACAGTCCGGCACGGTGACACGCTGTCCGGCATCGCTCAGCGGTGTCTCGGCGACGCGGACCGGTGGCGCGACATCTTCGCCGTCAACCGCGGCACCCACTTCAAGACTGGGGGGACGCTGCGCGACCCAGACCTGATCTATCCCGGCTGGACCCTCCAGTTGCCCACCACCGCCCGGGACCCGCACCAGGCCACGCCGCCCGCTCAGAAGACATCCCCGACGCGACCCGAACCACGTAAGCCGCAATCCGACGCGACCCCGCCGCCGGCCTACCCCGCGCCCGCCACCACCGCACAACCTGCCCCGCCACCGGAATCGCCCTCGACCGCCACTGGCACACCCCGTGATGACGCGGCCGTCTCGCCCACCCCTACGGCGTCCCGTCCGGCGTCTGCAACCACCCCAGAGGGCCGAGGCGAGCAACGCCATGCGCGGGGGGTGCCTCTGCCGACCGGCAGCTGGGTCGACCTCGGCCTCGCCGTGCCCATCGCCGCCGCCGTCGCCCTGGTATGGGCGCACCGCCGACGCCGCTACGTGCCCCGCAAGCCCTCAACATCGCCCCGCATGGATGACCCAGACCTGGCGCCCATGCCCCGCGTGGTCAACCAGATCCGCCGCAACCTGAGACTCGCTGCCGCCCAGCCCGACGAGGCGGGCCACGACGCCAACAACGTGCACCAAGGCGCCATCGACGCCCACGATCCCGCCGACCCCAGCGGCAGCCCCGACGAGGACAATGCCGACGGCGAACATCGTTCGCCTGACCTGGACCATGCCCGCGACGACGGTCAAGCCCTGCCGGTAGCGCCAGCCCTCGCGCACCCGCTGTCGGCGGTATGGCCGCCAGCCGGTCTAGGGCTGACCGGACCCGGAGCAGACGCCGCCGCCCGCGGGTTCCTCACCGCGGCCCTGGCCACCGGCGGCGCGGACCACCCCGACGCCCGCACCCAGGTGATCATGCCATCGACGACCGCAGCAGCCCTGCTGGGCGCCGCCACCATCAACCTGCCCCACACACCGAGACTGACCATCACCGCCGGCCTCGACGAAGCCCTCGAGATCCTGGAAGCGCAGGCCCTGCACCGCACCCGACTGCTCTACCAGCACGAGGTAGACACCGTCACCGAACTACGCGCCGCCGACCCCTACGAAGAACCCGTCGCACCGGTCATGCTGCTCGCCGACACCACCAGCCGCCACGAACGCTCCCGTATCGCCGCCCTGCTCACCCAGGGCCAACGCCTGGACATCCACGGCGTACTGCTCGGCGCCTGGCCCGAAGGCAACACCGTCCACGTCGCCGCCGACGGCACCACCACCCCAGCCGCCGACGAAGCCCCGCTGGGCTCCCACCCCGCAGACGTCGGCCGCCTTACGGTGCTCAACCCGACCGAGACCACCGATCTCCTCGCGACCCTCGCCGAATCCCACACCGGGCAGCCGCCCGCACCCGCCCCCACCGAAGCCCCACCCACCCACGCCCAGCCCGCACCACCCTTGCAGAGCACCACGGAGCCAACACCTCCAGAGGCCAACCGCACCGATCGGCGACGCACCGACGAGCAGGACGCGGCCGCGGCATCCCCCATTACGGCCTCCACGGCCGGCCCCGAACCGGGCCCCATCGCTGCGGAAAGCCCCACCGCCATCGAGCGAGCCAGCCCGGCGACGGACCGCACCCCGACCAGCGGCGGCGACACCATCCCGACAGAACCCGACACATTCAGCCGCAGCGGCCAGCCCCCAGCCGTCGTCGAACCGTCCCGGTCCGACACACCAGCCATCGACCCCCCGCAGGCACCCACGCCACCGTCGCAGCCCGACCAGGTCAAGGTGACAGTGCTCGGCCCGCCCGGCATCATCGACGCCGATCCGCAGCGAAACCTACGCGCGAAGTCCCTGGAACTGCTGGTGTACCTGGCGGTGCGCGACGGCAGCGCCTCCGTCGAAGCGATCCTGGACGACCTGCTGCCCGACGCCCCCGCCAGCAAAGCAGTCCACCGCCTACACACCTACGTCTCGGACCTCCGCGCCGTGCTACGCCACAACGCCGGACCCGGCAACTACCTCACCCACCCCCACCACCGCTACCAACTCAACCCCGACCGATTCAACATCGACCTATGGCGCATGCGCGCCGCGATCCGCGCCGCCGACACCGCCGCATCCCCACCCGAACGCATCCAGGCGCTACGCCGCGCCGTCACCGCCTACCGCCCCCTCGCCGACGGCTGCGAATACGAATGGCTCGAGCCCTACCGGCAGGCCGTACGCCAAGAAGCCCTCGACGCCACCATCGCCCTCATCGAGGAACTCACCGACCAGCCCGCAGCCCAGACCGCCGTCCTCGACACCGCCCTGCAACAGCACCCCTACACCGAAACCCTCTACCAGGCCGCGATGCGCGCCCACGCCCGCCTCGGCCACCTCGACACCATCCGCGCGCTGCGCCGCACCCTGACCCGACACCTCGCCGAGATCGACACCGAACCCGCCGACGACACCCTCACCCTGGCCGACAAGCTCATCACCGACCTACGCCAACCCCAACGCCGCACCAGCCCCACCGACAGGCCAGCCGCATGAGCGCAACACTGGACACCACACCGGCCGGCCACGCCGCCAGCGGCAAACATCTGCACCGACTGCGGTGGGCGGTACGCGCCACCCTCACCCTCGGCGTCGCCGCCTCCGTCGCCGCGAACGTCCTACACGCCCGACCGAACCCGATCAGCCAGATCATCGCCGCATGGCCACCCCTGGCATTGCTCCTCACCGTCGAACTGATCTCCCGCGTCCCCCACCACCGCCGTGCCCTGGGCGTCATCCGCATCACCGCCACCGCCGTCATCGCCGCCATCGCCACCTGGTGGGGTCGGGTCAGGGCGCGGTGCCGGCCTTTCGGTCCGGTCGTCTCCCTGACCCGCCCGCCCGAACCGGACGTGCGCGTCTCCGCGCATCCGGCTCTCCACGAGCACATGCCGTCAGGTCACATGCTGGTCGTGGCCGCCGGTTGATGCCATCTGTCCCACGGGGTGGGGATCTTCGTCCCGCGGTAGCGGTAGCGGTTGATCGCCACCTTCTGCGGGTCGAACAGGGTGATCCCCTCGTGCGTCGGTTTCCATCCAGGCAGGTACCGACGGATCAGGTGCTTCCACGGCACCCCGTCGTGGCGTTTGCGTATCCACCCGAGCACCCGCCGCCAGGCGTAGCGGGACAGGTAGCCGAAGGTGGCATTCGAGACGCCATGACGGAAGTAGTTGCACCAACCGGCAAGCGTCGGGTTCAACGCTTGCAGCAGGTCGGACAGATGTGCGTATGCTGTTCGTCGGGTGATCGTCCGCACCTTGCCGACGATCGAGGCCAGGGCCTTCTTCGCCGGGTAGGTGTAGACGTACCGTTTGTTCGATCCCTGCTGTCGCCGGCGCTGGATGTGCCAGCCGAGGAAGTCGAACCCCTCGTCCAGGTGGACCACCTGCGTCTTCGGCCCGGACAGGCGAAGCCCGATCCGCGCCAACACCGCAGCGACGTCATCCCGAAGCTCCTCGGCGTGCTCACGCCCGCCGGCCACCATGACGACGAAGTCGTCGGCGTAGCGCACCAGCCGCCAGTTGCAGCGGCCGGTGCGGAGCCGGTTGTGCCGACGCCACGGGCTGCCCATCTCGCTCTGCCACGCCTGCACGAACCAGTCGTCGAGCGCGGACAGGGCGATGTTGGCCAGCAGCGGTGACAGGATGCCCCCTTGCGGCGTGCCGGTGCTCGTTTCCTGGTAGCCGGTATCGGCGCTGAGCACCCCGGCTTTCAGGAACGCCTTGACCAACGCCAGCACCCGCTTGTCTCCGACCCGTCGACGCACCCGGTCCATCAGGGCCGCGTGGTCGATGGTGTCGAAGCACGCCTCGATGTCCGCTTCCAGCACCCACTCGTAGCCCTTGGCGCCGAAGTGGCGGATCTCAGCGATAGCGTCGTGCGTGCGCCGTCGAGGCCGGAACCCGTAGGAGCACGGGCGGAACCCGGCCTCGAAGATCGGCTCCAGCACCAGCTTCAGGGCGGCCTGGACCACCCTGTCCCGAACGGTCGGAATCCCCAGCCGGCGCAGCCTGCCGCCGGATTTCGGAATCATCCGCTCCCGCACGGGCAACGGGGTGAACACACCGGCCTTCACGTCGGCGCGCAGTTCAGCGAGGAACGGCTCCTCGCCGCGCAGCACCCGGATGTAATGGGCGGTCTGCCCGTCCACTCCGGCAGTGCGTGCACCCTTGTTCGTCCGCACCCGCTCCCACGCGACCATCAAGAACGCGGGATCGGTGACGAGGTTGAACAGATCATCGAACCGGCGGGCCTCATCCTCGCCCGCCCATCGGTGCAGCTTCGCCTGGATCTCCAGTACCCGCCGCTCCGCCTGCCCCAACTCGGGCCACACGGACGGCGACGCGTCAGTATTCACCGGCGGCCTCCTGGCATTCCAGCATCTCGGCTGCGTACTCGCTGTCGCCCTTCGCCCTGTGGCCGGCTTTCCCGACCTCCGACTACTACGGCGACTCCGCCCCCGGCCGGGACCGTCAGCTGACGGTGCGCCTGCCCCACCGGCACGGCCTGGCTGGCCGACAGGCGGGGCGGTCCCGGACGGGTTCCCACGTTCACCACACGATCGTTCGTCGGGTTAGGTGCCCAGCTCTGCCCCTGCGACCTCGCCACGGCTACGCCGCAGACCTTCACCGTGGCCTCCCCGCCAGCCAATACCAAACCCGCCAGGGAGTTACCCGACACCGAACCGGTGTCGGGATACGCGCCGCAACCCAGCCCACATCCGCCAGGTTCGAGCTGGTGCCTAGTCTTGAGAGGCTTTACACGCTGGTTCCTCACGTACACCTTCCCGACTCGCTCGCCGGACCCGAGCCGTCTGGCAGTGCCAGCCCGTCCCGGCTTTGTCAGGGCCGCTTCCCACCCACACCCGGCACCCCCCGGGGCAGGCTGCCCTCAGCTACACCGCCCTGCTGCGACAGGAACGGCGGTGGTGGTCTTTCACCTCCACTCGATCGTGCAGCGCCTCGTGGCGCACGGTTTCGTACTGGCATCTCGTCGGAGTCGCCGCCCGCTACGGCGAAACCGATGCCGGCGCCGCCTACCTGCTGCCCATCTCCGTTGACGGCCTCGTCATCGTCGCCAGCGTCAGCCTCGTCGAACTCACCGCCAGGATCCGCGCCACCACCCAAGAACGAGGCATGCCATCGGCTTCCACGACGCCCACCGCATCCACACGCCCATCCGAACCAGGTCCGGTGCCAGAAGCCATCGACAACCTCACCGCCGAGCCGGCGCGGCCACCTACCCCTCTTACCGGCAAACGCCACCGACACCACCCCCAGGCCGACAACACCGGCGGCACACCCACCACGGCCAACCAGCCTCGACCGCGTACCCGCACCCGTGAAAACGACACGCGGGAGGTGATGCGGACGAGCGACACCCGACCGATGCCACCCGGCGACGGCAGCCCCACGGACGAGCCGCCGGATCCCTCAGATGACAGGCCGCCAGACAAAGTGCCCTCGGACACCGCCGCCGCAGTGGCCTACTGGCACCATCGCGACCCCGACCTTCACCCCGCCCAGATCGCCGAGCGGATCGGCCGGTCCGAACGCACCGTCCGCCGCCACTGGCCACCACCACCACCACCCAGCAGCCCACCGCACATCAACGGTCACCTCGCCGACAGCCTCCGCCAGTGAACCCGCCGTCCTGTGTCGCCCGTGGCTTGATGACCACGGACAGCACCGCACAGCGCGACCCAGGACCCGTTTCTGCCTCGAGGCTCGGCGCGAGCGGCACGTGGAACCGTCCGATCGTCAGGCAGACTCGCTGATCAACCGGCAGGGCCGGGCCGAACCGCGGCCTTGCGCTGGCTATGACGGACGAGATGGGCTCCACCGGGACGGCCATAACTGGCCCCACCACGAGCTGACTGGTCGCTGCTCTCGGCTACCGAACGTAGTCAGCGCTGGTGCTCACCTAGCGGCGATTGGTGCCGACCCGCGCATTGTCTGCGGCATGAGAGGGCGCTGCTCCTCTAGGGACAGCCGTAGTGGCCGGAGATTCAAACGCCACACGCTGGCATCCGCCCGGCAATCAGAAAAGTGCGATACAACGCAATTAGCCGATTCGACCGTATTGGCGTAGAATTACATAGCGCGCCCCAGGAGCCGGGAGCTGACTGTCTCGGCCCAATGCACTCCTTGTTGTAGGGTCGACCATGGGCAAGCGCGGTAATCCATGGTGGGCGGAGGCGGGAATGACGAATTCGACGAGGCTGGCGAATGTTAAGCCTGATGTTCGACCTCAGGTGGGCAGTGACAGTCTGGCCGCCGATCTCGCCAACGCACTTGCCGGACTCTTTGAAATTAATAGCTACAAAAAGTTCCGTGCCTTTAACGGCAACTATGTAAGCATGTATGCGAAGCCGACGAAAACCGTTAGCGGGTCGCTTGATATCGAGCGAGAGGTGTTTCTCCTGATCGCTAACTATTCGAGCCTTCACGCGCGCACATTATCCGTCTGCCAGCAGGCTATAGCAGCTGAGCAGCCGCGCCTCCAGCCGAACTTGGTAGTGATCTTGCATGCCGACCCAGAAGGCGACGAACACCTACGTGCTTGGGGTAGGGAACTTGGACTTACAGTACTGCCCATCTTTCGTCCATCGGGTGGCGCGATGCCACCTGCCGGCGTAGTTCGCCAGCGACTGGCGAGAGAACTGTTTGCGACAGACAGCTTCCAGGTTACCGGACCGGTAAGCGACGATAATGATTTCTTCGGCCGACGTGAGCAGGCGGTCGATCTTGTTCGCCAGCTTCAAGCGGGTAGGATTTCGGCAATATTCGGGTTGCGTAAAGTCGGCAAGACGTCGATGATTAATCGAGTAATCGACCTCGCGAGAAAATCAGGGTCGCCAAGGGTTGCGATGGTCGATTGCTCGATCCGACGGTTTAACGAAATGAATTCCCAAGAAGCCTTGAAGGCGCTGGCAAGAGTTTCTCGCCTGGCCGTCCAGCAGGGCTACGCCCATATTAGCCAAACGCTCCATCGAGCCGACAATGACCTAATGACCACCTTCGAGAGTCTCTGGTCAACTAGGTCCGGATCATCGCTCCTAGTAATACTCGACGAAATCGACTATATCACACCAGACTCGCCAACGAGCCCGCACTGGAAGACCGAGTTCAACGAGCTCTGGCGAGAGTTTCGCGCGCTTGTTCAGGAGGCAAAGCGGCATGACTTTAATCTCAGCCTCCTGGTCAGCGGAGTTAGTAGCCAAAGGTTCAGGGTTGCCGAGATCGAAGGCGTCGAGAACTCTGTCCTCCACTTTGTTCCTGAAGATTACCTTAGCCCATTCGAACCGGGCGCCGCCGACGCAATGCTGAAAACACTATCTCGACGTTGCGGGCTTCAGCTAACGCCTGAAGGAAGAGCGATCGTTAGTTCGACGGCCGCCTACATGCCGTATTGGATCAGGATGGCCGGGTCTTACGTGCACAGGCATGTAGGCATTGATGGCAGGCCTGTTGAATTGGACACAGATGTTCTTCGGGAACTTTGTCAAGAGTTTGCTGCCACCGAAGGTGCCGAGATTGCGCGGGTTGCTCTGCAGAACTTGAGACGCGTTGACAAGCCAATGTTTGACGTGCTTCTCGAATGCGCCCGGAGCGGGTCATTCCCACTTGGCCAGGCTAGGCCGCTACTTCGATATGGTCTCGCTCGCCAAAGAGGTAATGAGATCATCGTCGAAAGTGACATGGTCCGAAAAGGCCTGCTACTCCTTGAGCAGTCGGACGAGGTTCCGTCCGACAACAGCGGCGGAGCAGTGCGCCGAGGCCTTGATCTTGATGAGAGTGAATGGGCTGAGGAATTGGCATCGATCGCACGGCGACGGAATCTCCTTGAGCGCAAGGCGCGCGAGTTCATTCGGGTTGTCCTGAAGATGAGCCTTCCAGCGGAACGACCATGGACGGCCGCAGTAACGGCATCTCTGGATGCGCGGCGGCGAGATGAATGCGCCGGTCTGACGCCCGACGCGTTGATGAGCAAACTATATTGGATCGAGCTTAGTTCGATCATCGCGCGAGAATGGCCAATATTCCAGCGATTTTTCCAAGACAAGCGTCGGCTACAAACTGCATTCCAATTGCTGAACGAACGGCCAGACGCTCACGCCAAGGACGTTGACCTTGCGGATGTCGCCCTTCAGCGAAAAGAGTTGACCTGGCTTGAAGAGCGAATCGCTCAATAGGCTGGGTCGAGCGCAAGCCATCCCTGTAACGGAGGGCCCGCCGAGGATGGGTGTGACCACTCAAGTAGAGATCACCTTTCGCGGTTCGTCTCACTTTAGCGCAGCCAGTCACTCTTATCGGCAGATCCGGGAGCTGATCGGAACTCGTCATGACGTTCCGTAGCGCGCTGATCGCGGCTATGACAGTGCATTCAATCTTGGGTGACGGCTGACGTTGGCGAGCAATGAGGTGAGCCGAGGTCACTACCGTGGCGTGCATGGAATCGCCCACTCGAGCACTGCCCATGTCGGATCTGCAGGCCCTGTTCGGCGTGTTGGTGACCGTCCACGGTCACCTCATGGCCGACGAGCTCCCGCCGGACCTGGTGCGCCGTCTGCTCAGCCGCCTCACCGACCACGGACCGTTGCCTGACGGCGCCTCGGCCGGCGAAATGAATGCCTTGCTGGCCGATCTGTGCCAACGCATGCATTGGGCGATGTCGGAAGAGTACGGCGACTATCCCGAGCCGTCGCCGCGGCGAACCACCTACTACCTTGACCTCCCAAACGAGCCCGAAACCCTGGCCGCATGCATCGCGAGCTTGACCGACCTCGGCGGCCAGACCAGCGAGCAATCGTTCGAGCGACCTGTCCCTCCGAGTCGGCGACACATCGCCGCAGCATTCCCCGACCTGCCGCCCGACCCGGCCCATCATGCCCGGGTGGCGCAGCTGACAGCCCTCGCACGCCGATACGGAGGCCGCTACGCAGGCTTCGGCACCTGACCTGCACCACCCGGCAGCGCACCAACGGCGGCAGATGAGTACGCCGGGTGCATTGTTGTTTACAGTCCCGTATGGTTTGGCTAAGGGGCGTCTCGTAACCCCGACGTCTGTCCGCTAAGGACGATCATCGAGGATGCTTGGGTGCAGGTGATCTCCGCAGCCCGGCCCGAGTGGATCTTTCCG
>NZ_JBIAFE010000054.1:0-13704 GCF_042869115.1 Micromonospora sp. NPDC007230
AGACCATCGCCCGCGACGCCTACGGCTTCCGCAACCCCGAAAACCAGCGCCTCCGCACCCGCACCGCCACCACCCGACGCCACCGTGGGCAGCTCAACCCCGCCTAACTTCGATGAGCCGTCATAACGACCTACTGCGGCAGTGGCGTCAGTACCGCGGAGAGATGGAGCGGGGCAATGTTCCGTCGAAGCTTGAGACGCTTGCGCCGATCGAGGTTGAGGACCAGGGCGACGACCGGGCGACGGTGACCGCCCAGGTCCATGCGATCTGGTGGAAAGAACGGATCAACCTCAGCGGCACAGCTCATCCGTGGCGGTTCGAGACCCGGCGCGACGCCGGCGGTTGGCGGGTGTGGGCCGCTGATCTTCCGCCCTGGTGCGGTGTGCACGTCCGGGCCGATGCCTGCGGCTGAGCGCTACCCGTCAGCGACCGTTGCAGTGTGGGAGCGGGCGGTGGGCGGGGCGCTCGGGTGCTTCGAGGGCCCGTCCGGGTGGAGCTGCACAGGTGCGCGGGGCGTTCTTGAAAGAGGCTGGGCCGTTAATCAAGCGGACCGGTGGCAGTGGGTTTCGAGCAACGCCCGCAGCGCCGCGGGCTCTCCCGTCACCAGCCCGCGCTTGGGCAGCACGAGTACCGCCGCACCAAGCCGCTCAGACGCGCGCAGAACGAACGACCGTTCTGTCTCGACATACCGCAGGTATTGGGACCATGCGGCGGTTTCGCTCCGGGTTGCGCTGCTGAGACGTAACCCGGTGTCATCCACGGCGGCTCGGATCGGCTCGGACAGCCAGGGATTCCCGCGCATGATCATGCGTACCTGCAAGCGATAGATCCAGCGGGCGGCGACGAGGAGCCGGAACAGCAGCAGACCGAGCCCGATGCCGACCAGAGCCACCATGGCGAGAGCTGCGACGACAGCCGCCGACATGGCCCGGGAGCCGTTAGATATGACGTACCCGAGGATGAGCCCGACGAGCACGGCGACGATCAGTACCGGGACCAGCCAGGGACGCCGGACGCGGCGCCGGTGGGCGACGAAGCCGTCGAGCCAGTCGTCCTCGGTGAGGGTGTAGCTGAGTTCGACCGGCCCGACGCTGACCTGCTCGGATGACATGAGAGGGCATTGTATTCCGGGCGTCCCGTCCGTCTGACGGATGACTATGCCTGATCCGCCGAGAACTGTGCCCTGGCGTCGATACTCAGTGAGCTGATCTCAGCGACCCGAATGTGTTGATTGGTGCGACACGGATGTAGGCGGTCAGACCGGACAGTGCTGGAAGTGGACGTGGGGTCCTCGGTAGGTAGTTCTCACCACAAGATCACCCACACGGTGAGGACCCCACGTGATCGCATATCGTGCCATGGTCGACGTCCCGAGGGAACTCGTGCAGTACCTCGGCCAGTTGCTCGCCGCGGAACGCCGAGCCAAGGGAACGCGGCGCGGCACCCGCGCGTTGACCTGCTTCTACCAGGCACTGCTGGTGCTGGTCTGGTTCCGCAAGGCCGAGGACATCACCCTGCTCGGCGCCGGGTTCGGCATCTCCCGGGCGACCGCGTACCGCTACCGCGACGAGGGCATCGCCGCGCTCGCCGCCCAGGCGCAGGACCTGCACACCGCGCTGCGCCGAGTCGCCGACGACGGCTGGTCCCACGTGATCCTCGACGGCAAGCTGTTCGACTGTGACCGGCTCACCGAGACCACCTTGTCGGTCAAGGGCGAGACCATCGACGCCTGGTACTCCGGAAAGCACCGAGACTTCGGCGCGAACATCCAAGCGATCATCCGTCCGGACGGACTGCCGATCTGGACATCGGCGGCGATGCCCGGGCACCTGCACGACACCAGCTGTGCCCGCAACCTTGGGGTGACCGCTGCGCTGAACTGGTCCGCCGCCGAACTGGACCTGCCCACCCTGGCCGACTCCGGCTACGAAAGCGCAGGTCACGGCATCAAGACTCCGGTCAAGCAGCCTGCGGACGGCAGCCGGCTCGCACCCGACAACCGCGCCTACAACCGGCTGCTGCGCGGGCTGCGCTGGCAAGGCGAACGCGGCTTCACGATCCTGATTGGACGCTGGAAAACGCTACGCCACACCACCGCCAGCCCACGCCGGATCGGCGACATCGTCGCCGCCGCGCTGCACCTGACTCATTTCGAATACAAGTACCTACCCAAATCGTAACTATTCAGGTAGGGCGGGGAGCCAGGGGTTTCCGCCCAAACGGAACTTCAAAGACCGCCGGACAGGACTTCGTCCTGACCGTTGACAGGCGAACGCTAGGGAAGCGAAACTTAAGCTGCTCGACGACTGGCCCCGTCGGTGGTGCGAGCTCCAGCCGAGGTCCGGCCGGCATGTTCCAGTCGAACAGCGACCTCAACGCGGTACGCAGTTCCTCGACTGTGTTGTTGTCGACGTGTAGCTCGATCACGGTGAATTGTGGTAGGCCCAGCTCTGCCGCCGCTGTTGGCAGCCACTCAAGGTAGAGCACCCGACGAGACATCCCACAGAAGGCCACGCCGCCGGCATCGACCCAGTTGCCGGTACTGCCCACAGTCGCCCCATACCACGCTCGGTATCGGCGCTCCTCAGGCGGCAAATCGGGCTGGTCTACCGCGTCGAACCAGGAGCCCGAGAAGCACAAGCTCATCTCGTGGTGAGTCCCCGGGCAGGGCCGAAAACGAAGATCGACGTAGAAGGTGCCGTCCTCGTACGTGAACGATGTCTCCCCGGCGCTGGATTCCGTCCCTGAGGTAACTGACCCCGGCTGTTGCTAGTGTTCCGCGCCGGAAATTCGCCTCATACGTGGGTGTAGGTGGTGGGATGCCGAGGACCGGGCGTCCCACCCCGCCGCTGGTGTTGTCCGACGAGGAACGCGCGACGTTGGTGCGCTGGTCACGGCGGGCGAAGTCGGCGCAGGTCCTTGCGATGCGCGCGAAGATCATTCTGGCGTGCGCGGACGGTGCGTCGAACACAGATGTGGCAACGGCTTTGGGTGTGCACCTGTCCACCGTGGGCAAATGGCGGCGGCGGTTCGTGCGCGAACGCCTCGATGGGCTGATCGACGAGCAGCGGCCGGGCCGGCCCCCGTCGATCAGCCTGGACCAGGTCGAACAGGTGGTGGTCGCCACCCTGGAGCAGACACCCCGCAACGCCACCCACTGGTCCCACAAGTCGATGGCCGAGCGGTCAGGGCTGTCCAAGTCAACAATCGGCCGGATCTGGCGGGACTTCGGGCTCAAACCACACCGAGCGGACACGTTCAAGCTGTCCACCGATCCGCAGTTCATCGAGAAGGTCGTCGACGTCGTCGGCCTCTACCACAACCACCCGAACGGGCCGTCGTGCTGTGCGTGGACGAGAAATCCCAGATCCAGGCCCTGGACCGCTCACAGCCCGTGCTGCCGATGATGCCCGGCATGCCCGAGCGGCGCACCCACGACTACGCCCGCAACGGCATCACCAGCCTGTTCGCCGCGTTCAACATCGCCGACGGCACCGTGATCAGCGAACTGCACCGCCAGCACCGCGCCACCGAGTTCAAAAAGTTCCTGACCACCATCGACAAGACCGTGCCAGCCGAACTGGACGTGCACCTGATCTGCGACAACTACGGAACGCACAAGACCCCGGCCATCCGCGCCTGGCTCGCCCGGCACCCGCGGTTTCACATGCACTTCACCCCGACCGGATCCTCATGGATCAACCAGGTCGAACGCTGGTTCGGCTACCTCACCGACCAGAAGATCCGCCGCGGCGCCCACAAGAGCGTCCAAAGCCTCGAGGCCGACATCCGGACGTGGATTGCCGACTGGAACAGCAATCCACGCCCGTTCGTCTGGACCAAGACCGCCGAAGAGATCCTCGACTCACTCGCCCGATTTTGTAGGCGAATTTCCGGCGCAGAACACTAGTCGCGCGGGAGGATGGCCGATGTCCTGGTCGCGACCACGGGCCTCACCCCACCCGTAGCGTTGGATCTTCTGAGCCCATCAACTCACGGCGAGCGAGGTTCTGGAACTCAGCCCAGATGTTGACCTTCTCGTCGTAGCCGGGATCGTCGTAGACGAACTCGTTGATGAGGTCTTTGCCCTGAGCCGAAGCCAGGATCTCGGCCTCGCCGTCACGTGCCCGACAAGCGTGAGGTCGACCAGCCCGCCCTTTCGACGGTGACGCCAGGTGACGGAAACCCAAATCGGGCCAAAGAGCTAGGCCGACAGGGCCTCGGAGCCCCTTGTAGGGGATCCTTTGATCTTCTATCCTGCTCTGAGCGACCACTCCCTTCTGGAGGGTTGAGTCGGTAGCCAGGAGGGCTGATGCTGGACATCACGGTCAAGGTGCCGAGCGAACGGCTGGCGGACTTCTACTCGATGTACGGCCAGTGGCTGGCCACGGGCGGCACGGGAGGACCTGGCTCTGAGGGGGGTAAGGGGGCTCCTGAGCCATGGGGCTCGTCGGACGAGGAGCTAGCGAGGAAGGTCTGGGGCAAGTTGAGTGACAGCGCGAAGGCCCTGTTCTCGATCCTGATCGACGCGCCGGGGCGTGAGTTCAGCGGCGATGAGTTGGCGGAGCGGCTGGGCATGTCGGGCAAGAATGCGGTTGCAGGACTGCTTGGCTGGCCTGGCCGGCACTGCATCGAGGCTGGACGCGAGTGGTTGTGGGACTGGCGCTATCCCGACGGGAAGACCGTGGTGTACTGGCTGACCCCCGAGATGGCCGAGTTGCTCAGGTCGGTACGTGATAGCCGATGAAAATCGCTCCCGAGCAGCCGGCGGACGTCGTGCTTGAGGTCGGCGGGCTGAGACGGTTCGGATCCGCGTAGAAGCCGCTCAGGATCCCCCGCTGATCGTCGGCTATAGCCCGAGGCGGCCTACGAGCGGCAGTCCGAACCAGCGAGCAGGACGGACAGCAACGCTGTGACCAGGCAAACTACCGGCCGTATCTGTGGACAATGGCCTGTTATCCACAGGGTTGCCGCATTTTCTTGCCAGATCCTGGCAAGCGTCTCATGCTCCCTCGGCAACTGCTGCTGATCGACTGGAGAGGCGAGCCGTGGACGACGGGCAGAGCACAGCCGAGGGCGAGAGTCGGACCCGTGCAGCCCGGGAGTGGATCCGGGGCCTCAGTGGCCTACTCACTGTCAGGTGGCCGCCGAGATCAGGAGCCACGAAGTCCGGTTGGCCATCCTGGGCCGCTGCGCGACCTGGACGAGGTGGCCTACCTGCGGTTCGCCAGCGTCTACCGGTCCTTCGACTCGCTCGCCGACTTCGAGCGTGAGATCGAGACCCTGCAGGCCGCCGCGAGCGCCGGCGACGAGAAGGCGTGGAGGTAATCCCACGTGACAAGGGGAAGGGAGGGTACGAATGAGTCAACGAGACTCACCCGCCGAGGACCGGCCTGCACCGACAGGACCGACCATGTGGTCCACGGTGCAGGCCGCCGTCACCGGAGGATGGGGTACGACCATCCGTCTCACACTGATCCTGGTGATCATCATCATCGCGATCAGTCTGCTGGGATTCGGGGCTGCCACCCCGCTCACGGCTGTTGTGCAGTTGATGCAGTAACAAGAGTACGGGCGGTATCGGAGGCCGACGGGCCGCCGACACCAGCTCGTCTCCCGATCCTCCCCCCGATACGTCCCGGACTGTGAGCGACGGCGGGTAACGGCTGGACTCAGTGAGACCAGACAAGATCGGCCCCCGACCGCCTTTGGCTGGTCGGGGGCCGATCTCGCACGTGGTGGCAGGTAGAGGATTCGAGCCTCTCTAGCTTTCGCGACGGATTTACAGGGCGTCTGCACTCTTGGCCGCCTCAGCGCCTCCGAACTGGCCATTTACTCGTCCAGGCACAAGCCACCCGGTCAGCCGCCCACCATCTGCCCACGCCCCCAGATTCATGCAACGTCTCAGGATGCCGAAGGCGACGGCGAACCAGAGAGCCTGCCAACTTCCTCCGACGGGGTGGGAGAACTGGCGGGCGTAGGCACCGACACGGAAGGCGTCACCCCCGGGGCGCTCGTTTGGTTAGAGGGCCAGACGAGGGGCACAACTATCGCGACGATCGCGACCAGCAGCGCAATCCAAGCCACACGCCGACTGTCCTTGGCCAAGGCGAGAGCCTCAAGCTCTCTCTGCTCAGCGCGCTCAAGCCGTTGCTGGTCGTCAGCCCGGTCGCGCTCCACCTTCGTCACGAAGTCCGAGAACCGCTGCGTAAGGGCAACGTTCTGCTCTAAGAGTTCGGTCTCACGTTGCTCGGCCCGCTCGTGGCGCTCAGCCTCCTCGGCCGCCCGCGCGGCCATGGCCTCTGCGACCTCGTCCGCCAACCGGCTGGACACGGTGGGCTGCAGCCTAAAGTTCCCCAGGAAGTTCATCGGATCACTCACGAAGCGCCGTTGCCCTTTCAGCCAGCCACTCTGCCCTCACCTGCCGCAGCCCTGTCCGCAACAACGGGTCACCCGAGGGCATTCCCGATCTTGTCGTTGATCGTGTCTCCTTCCCCATCGATGCAGTTCGCATAGACCCGGAGCAGGACGGCGACGCCGTGGCCCAAGCGCCGGGCTACCTCAGTCGGCGGGACGCCGGCATTCAGCCAGAGCGAGGCCGCCGCGTGACGTAGGTCATAGGGTCGGCGGACGAGGGGCGAGGCTACCTGAGATTCGGTCAGCGCCTTCTCGCGGGCGAGCTTCCACCACCGGTCGTAGACCGACTCGGAGAGCGGCCCGCCGTGCAGGCCCCGAAAGAACCGACCATCCGGACCTACCCCGTGATTCTCGACGTGCGCGCACAGCAGCTCGACGAGCCGGGGCGGGATCGGGACCGTCCGGGTCTCTGCCCTCCCCCGGTGCTTGAGGCGCCGCGCCGCTCGTGGGAGCCACCGTCATCGGTCCAGTGCGAGCCGGCGCGCGGCGAGGTGCCGGCGAGCACCAGGCGGCCCCAGCGATGTAAAACTCGGACGACCCCGGGGCGCAGCGACACTCGGCAAAGAGGAAGCTCGGGCGATAGCACGCAGCCGACCGACCCGGCCTGGACGACGCGAACGAGCTGTCCACGTCGGGGCCGCAGCGCGCAGCCGGGCCGATTGCGTGGTTGCGGTTACTGCGCCTCCGGCGGGGGCTCCCCGGCTCCGGGATGGCCGCGCATCCCGTCACCCCCCACCCCGGGCAAGCCGAGCAGACCCCCGCCGGCGCCCACCCGCCTGGCTGCGCCGGTGGGTCGCTTGCCGACGGCACGGCGATGGTGGCTTCAGAGCGCGGGCGGGATTGTGTCCGAGGTGCCGCGTAGGATTCTCGCGTGTCCATGGCGTATTCCGCTCCGGGTCCGGAGGCCAGCCCCGCGCTCGATCCGCGCGGCGCTGCTGCCGGAAGACGTCGGCATGTTCAACTCAGAGTACAGGGGGCCATGGCCGAGGCGACCGAGACAGGAAGTTCCGCGACCCGCTCTGACGAGACGCGTGCGCGGCTCTCGGTGGGCAACTCCTACTTCTATCGGAGGCACAGGGCAGAGATCAGGCAGGTGGGAACCTTCAAGCGGTCCCGGGTCCGTGAGCAACTGGGGTCTGAAGCGTGACGGTGACCGACGAGATCGTCGAGGAGCTGGTTGTGAAGTCGCGGCACCGGGTCAAGACCTACGGTGAGGTCTTCACGCCGCGCTACATGGTGGATAGGATGCTCGACCTTGTGCGCGAGGAGTTGGAGACCGGCCCTGACTTCATCGATAAGACCTTCCTTGAACCCGCCGCCGGTGACGGCAACTTTCTGGTGGCCATCCTTCGACGCAAACTCCAGGCCATCGAGAAGCGCATTCCCTGCGAGGAGTGGATGAATGAGTCGCTGTTCGCGCTGAGCTCGATCTACGGGGTCGAGTTCCTGGAGGACAACCACCAGGATGCGAAGGCAACCATGCTTGCAGAGTTCCTCGGCTTCCATCAGGCTCACGGCGCCCCCTGCGGCCCGGAGACCGACCTTCACCGGGCGGCAGAGTTCCTGATCGACGCCAACATCATCCGCGGCAATACCCTGACCGGCAAGACACCCCAAGGACGAGACATCCAGTTCTCTTGGTGGCGCCGGATCGACGGAAAGCCCGGCATGGTGCAGCGCGAGCCTTTCACGCTCGCCTCGCTGCGTGAGGACAACGGCTTCGACTTCACCGTGTACGACAGCTACAAGATCTGCAGGATCGACAAGGTTTACGAAGAGGCGAAAGCGGATGCCTAGTCCGAACATCAGCACGTTCCGCGAGGTCGTTCCCTACATTTACTCGTGGAAGACGCCGGACATCCCCAAGTACGACGGCTGGGAGAAGATCGGGTATACCGAGCAGGACTCCTCCGAGACGCGCATCGCCCAGCAGGCGAGCCAACTGTCGGTCGACAAGGTTCTGGTCTGGTCCTTTCGAGCTATGTTCATCACCGAGGACGGTGGGCGGTTCACCGACACCGACTTCCACTCGTTCCTCAAGCAGCAGGGTGTGGAGCGCGAGGCGCCGCCGAAGTTTAAGAAGCGCACCGAATGGCACCACTTCGCCACCGCCCCGCGCACCTCGCGTAACTACATCCTTGACTTCATCAGCAAGAACTTCGCCGCACCTCAGCTGGTTGCCGAAGAGGACTACACGCTCCGTCCCGAACAGGATGACGCGGTCGCGCAGGCGATCACCGCGCTCGGCGCGGGCTTCAGCGAGGTGCTCTGGAACGCCAAGCCCCGGTTCGGCAAGACGCTGACGACCTACGACCTGATGCGGAAGATGGACGTCCGCAGGGCGCTCATCGTCACGAACCGGCCCGCGATCGCCAACTCCTGGTACGACGACTTCCAGCGGTTCATCGGCCATCAGACGCGCTACCAGTTCGTCTCGGAGTCACCTTCGCTAGCTGAGCGCTCCCCGATGACGCGCGAGCAGTGGCGGGCGTACTCCAGGGAGCACCTTGACGAGGACCCGCGGATCATCGAGTTCGTCTCGCTCCAGGACCTCAAGGGTTCGCAGTACTTCGGCGGAGGCTACCCCAAGCTCAAGCACATCGCAGATATGGACTGGGACCTGCTCGTCATCGACGAGGCCCACGAGGGCGTCGACACGACGAAGACCGACATCGCGTTCGACCAGATCAAGCGCAACCATACCCTGCACCTGTCGGGCACGCCGTTCAAGGCGCTCGCCTCCGGGCGCCTCAGCAAGGACCAGATCTTCAACTGGACGTACGAAGACGAGCAGGCCGCCCGCGAGGAGTGGTCCGACGACTCGCAGGACAACCCGTACGCCGCGCTGCCGACCCTCAACCTGCTCACCTATCAACTGTCTCGCATGGTCACCGACCGACTCGCTGAGGGCGTCGCGGTTGAGGAGGACGAGGCAAACGTCGACTACACCTTCGACCTGGCCGAGTTTTTCCGCACCAAGGACAGCGGCTTCTTCGAGTACGAGCCCGATGTCCTCAAGTTCCTCGACACGCTGACGACGAACGAGAAGTACCCGTTCTCGACCCCCGAGCTACGAGACGAGATCCGGCACTCGTTCTGGCTTCTCAACCGGGTCTCCTCCGCGAAGGCGCTCGAACGCCTGCTGAAGAGGCATGAGGTCTTCAAGGACTACACGATCGTCCTTGCCGCTGGCGACGGCCGCTCCGCCAGCGACGAGAGCCTCGATGAGGCTAGCGACGACACGACATCGGCGGGCAAGTCCCTCGACAAGGTCCGCGAAGCGATCAAGATGGCCGAGGCAGTCGGCGGCAAGACGATCACGCTCTCGGTCGGCCAGCTCACCACGGGTGTGACCGTGCCGGAGTGGACTGCGGTCATCATGCTGTCCAACCTCTCCTCGCCCGCGCTCTACATGCAGGCGGCGTTCCGCGCGCAGAACCCCCACACGTTCGTCCGCGGCGACAACACGGTGCTCCAGAAGAAGAACGCCTACATCTTCGACTTCGCGCCCGAACGCACGCTGACTATCTTCGACGCGTTCGCCAACGACCTGTCACCCAAGTCGACCGGCGACCCGATGGTCCGGACGGCGAACATCCGACGGTTGCTCAATTTCTTCCCGGTCCTCGGTGAAGACTCCGAAGGCCGGATGATCGAGCTCGACGCCTCCCAGGTGCTGACCTTCCCGCAGGTCTTCAAAGCACGCGAGGTCGTGCGACGCGGATTCCTCTCCAACCTGCTGTTCGCGAACGTCGGAGGCATCTTCCGCTACAGCGAGCACCTCAAGGAGATCCTCGACAAGCTGCCGAGCGCCAAGCGGGGCAAGGTCAACACCGGACAGTCCCTCGACCTTCCCGTACCTCCGCCCGTCACTGATAAGGACGGCAACGTGCAGGTCGACGTCGAGACAATCATCAACCCGAAGGTCGCCGAGCTCGGCAAGCCCGTCTGGTCGGTCGAGTCGATCCCGCCGGTCGACGCGAGCACTCCCGCGCGAACGGCGGCGGCCAAGATCGCCGAGGCCGTTACCGAGCACGCGCGCACAAAGCGCGCCGAGCTCAAGGAGACCTACGGGCTCACCGCCAAGCAAGTCGAGCGCGATACCAAGGCCACCGAGGCCAACGTGAAGGCCGAGGTCGAGCGCGCGTACGTCGAGCATCAGATCGCCCAGCGACACCTCGAAGACGAGGCCAAGGAAGCCGCCACAGAGGCCGCGGCGCAAGCCGTCGCGACCAAGCGCGCAGAGGCCGATCAGGCATTCCAGGCGAACATCCTGAGCATCGTCGAAGAGACGATGGACAGGATCGTCCCCGAGGTCGTGACCCGCGAGGAGACTAAGAAGGCCCAGAAGCAGGCCAACACCGCAATGGACGACGCCCGCAGCCACCTTCGCGGCTTCGCGCGCACCATTCCGATGTTCCTCATGGCCTACGGCGACCGGGACATTCGCTTGGCCAACTTCGACGACTACACCCCAGACGACGTCTTCAAGGAGATCACCGGGATCAGCGAAGCGGAGTTCCGCATCCTGCGCGACGGCCAGGAGATCACCGAGGCGGACGGCACCGTCACCACGATCCCCGGGCTGTTCGACGAGGCCGTTTTCGACCAGGCCATCCAGGAGTTTCTCAACAAGAAGGCTGAGCTCGCCGACTACTTCGACGACGCGCTGACAGAAGACATCTTCGCCTACATTCCCAAGCAGAAGACGTCCTTGGTATTCACCCCAAAGGCCGTCGTCACGAAGATGGTCGACGTACTAGAAGCCGAAAACCCCGGCATCTTCACCGACCCGACGAAGACATTTGCCGACCTGTTCTCAACCGCCGGGCTGTTCCTCATGGAGCTTGTCCGCCGGCTTGACACCGGCCTCGCCGAGGCGATCCCCGACCAAGACGAACGCCTGCGCCACATCCTCACCTCACAGATCTACGAGATGAGCCATAACAAGATCCTGCACCGCATCACTATCGAATCCGTCTCAGGCGGCGTCCCGGAGCGCAAGGCCTGGATCGAAGGCTCAGGGCACTTCCGGGTCGGCAACCTCGCCGCGATGATCCCCGAACAACGCAACAAGACAATCGCCGAGATGCTGGGAGACGACTGACATGATCAAGAAGTTCGACGTCGTGATCGGCAACCCTCCTTACCAGGAAGATTCAGTCGGCGAATCGACCCACAACATGCCGATCTACGACAAGTTCATGGACGCGGCTTACGAGGTCGGCACCAAGGTAGTGCTCATCACGCCGGCACGATTCCTTTCCAATGCGGGTTTCACTCCCAAGGCGTGGAACGCGAAGATGCTGGCGGATGAGCACCTGATGGTGGCGCACTTCGAGCCTGACTCAAATCGCTTGTTCCCAGGCCTTACCGATCCCATCAAGGGTGGTATCGCCGTCACATACCGCGACTCGGAGCGCAAGCTCGGTCCCATCGGACAGTTCACCAAGCACCCCAAACTAGACGCGATTCTGCACAAGGTCCAGGCGTCGCGCGGTTCCTCTCTCACTGACTTGGGCATCACGAACGACCGTCAGCACCGTTACACGGACAAGATGCACGAGGAGAACCCTGACGCACGCGTTTTAATGTCGGAAGGCAACCCGTACAAGCTCGACGCTGGCGCCTTTGGGCGACTTCCATTCCTCTTCCACGAGGAAATGCCTACTGATGGGCGCGATTACGTTGAAGTACTCGGCCTGTCGGGAAGGAAACGCGCCACCCGTTGGCTGCGCCGCGACTACATCACCGGCCCTCCCTCGCTCGATGCTTACAAGGTTGCGGTCCCTGCGGCGAACGGGTCGGGATCGACAACCGACTTTTTTGGCGTAGCGTTGAACAACCCGACTGTGCTTGGGCCAGGGGTCGCGGTTACCAGCACGTTTCTCACCATCGGCTCCTTCGACACCAAGTCCGAGGCCGAGGCGCTGCTGAAGTACGTGAAGTCGAAGTTCGCCCGTGCGATGCTCGGCATCCTCAAGGTGACGCAACACAACGCCGCGCACACTTGGCGGCATGTCCCGAACCAGGACTTCAGCTCCGCCTCGGACATCGACTGGTCGCAGGACATCCCCGGGATCGACGCCCAGCTCTATGCCAAGTACGGCCTCGACCCCGAGGAAGCCGCCTTCATCGAGGAAGAGGTCACACCCATGGACTGACACTCGGGTGCCTATGCTCATCGCCGCTTCTTCCGGCTTGATCGAACTCCTTCGCCGGTACTCCCTCGCTCACGGGTTCACGGCGCCCGAAGGTCCGACCTACGGGATCCACCATCTGCCCGTTGCCTGTCTACGGAGGCACAACACACGACGTGCGGAGTAGCAGCACCCCTCACCCAGATCTGCTAGCGGTGTGGCGGCGCTGGCGTCGGGCGGAAGATCGGCGGGCGCCAGGCGTGGGCAGAGTTGCTTGGACTTCCTCCCTAAGCGCGCCCAGCGCCGACACCACGTGCGCCTGCACGCTTCGCCAAGCTTCACTTAGGTCGCTGATGGGATAGGTCAGTCCGAACGACCGCAACGCCTCGGCCGCTTGGAGCGCCGCATCCATGTGCTGGCCAGCGTTGCGCACGTGGGTCACGTTCTGCAGCGTGGTCAGAGCCGACTCGACGCGAGCCATCGCTTCGGCAGTGAGGTGGGCCGAGAGGTAGGCCCGCAGTCGCCGCAGCGTTCCTTGCTGCTTGTCGCCGGGTACGTCGAATCCCTTGAACATCTCGCCCAGGGTTGTCCCGCACCGGGTTTGATGGAGACATCGAAACCTGGGAGGAACACCTGCGATGCCCGCACCGAAGAAGTACAACGATGAGCTGCGTGAGCGTGCGACTCGGTTGGCGGTCGAGGCCCGCCGGGATCCGGCGTCCGCGGTCGGAGCGATCCGGCGGATCGCTGGTCAGCTCGGGGTTCATCCGGAGGCGTTGCGCACGTGGGTGAAGAAGGCCGAGACCGACGCCGGGCAGCGGCCGGGCACCACCAGCGGCGACGCCGAACGCATCGCCGCTCTCGAACGGGAAGTGCGTGAGCTGCGGCGGGCGAACCAGATCCTGAAGTCCGCGGCGAGTTTCTTCGCGGCGGAGCTGTGCGCCATGTAGCGCTGATTGATCGAGGAGGGGTGAGAGACCCTTCCCGCCGGGTCGTCGCAGCGGCCTGGTGAAGCCTGAGGGCAGCCTGATCCGTGCAACGGCGGTGAGGGTGGCAAGCGGCCCTGACGAGGGCGGGACGTGCCGGGACTGCCAGACGGTGCGGGCCTGTTCGGCGAGGCCAGACGGTGTAACGCGAGTGAACCAGT
>NZ_JBIAFE010000055.1:0-13159 GCF_042869115.1 Micromonospora sp. NPDC007230
GGGGGGCGCCCCGGGGGGGGGGGGGGGGGGGGGGGGGGGGGGGGGGGGGGGGGGGGGGGGGGGGGGGGGGGGGGGGGGGGGGGGGCCCCCCCGCCGGGCCCCCCCCCCCCGCGGCGGTGGCCGCCAAGCCTGGTTGGCTTGGCGGCCACCGCCAGGCCGAACTCCGCGACCGCAGAAACTAGCGGCGGACTCGGATCGGACGGTAGTAGATGTAGGTCTGGATCCAGGTCAGGTATCCGCCGAACTTCGGGACCGGGATGGGGATCCAGGGCGTCGTCTTGCAGCGCCACACGCAGTGCTTGGTCTTGAAGGAGAACGACCGCTTGGTGATGATCTGGTAGCCGACGATCCAGGTGCGACGCTTGCTGGTGTATATCCAGCGGAACAGGCGCATGTCGCGCTGCCGGAACTTGATATACACGCGGTAGATGCCCCGCTTGATCTGTTTCCAGCCGCTCTGCCACACCTTGTTGGGGAGCCACTGCCACTTCCCCGTGGCGTACTGCCCGTTGAGGTCGGTGCAGTTGACCGGGTCGCCGACGCAGTACTCGTAGTTGTTCGCACTGCCACCCGGCACCGGGTCGACCTGCAGGAACCGCCCGGTGGTGGGGTTGTAGAGACGGACACCCATCAGCAGGATCCCGCCCGGCGTGTCGGCGGCGCGCTGTTCGGCGCCGAGCCAGCCGTACCGCTGGTTGCCCACGTTCGTCGAGTCGAGCGGGGTGCCGTACTCGGTGGCCTCGCTGGTCCTGCTCAGGCCGGCGTCGTTGCCGCTGACAGTGGCGACGATGTCACCGTGCAGGTTGGCGATCTGCCAGTCGACCTCGCCGGTGCCGCTGTTCCAGGTTCCGGCCACGCCGGCCAGCCCGCTGACGGCGCGGGTGTAGGTGCTCGGCGTCTCCTGCGTCCAGACCGGGCTGTCCTCGTCGTCCGCGTAGTGGTGGATTGAGGTGGCGGCCGCACCGGAGACGTTGTCGGTCCACGACCGGACCCGCTCGCCCTCGACGTCGATCAGGTAGTCGGTCGTGCGTCCGCCCTGGGTGATGGTGTCGACCAGGTCGGTGGCGTGGTAGGTGACAGCCACGTTGCCGCCGGCCGGGTTCGCGGTGTCGGCCGCCGGGACGGTGGTGGTGCGGGCGAGCGGGTCGTAGGTGTACCCGGCGGTGTTGACCCGGTCCGCGGTGTCGTAGGTCCAGCTCCGGGTGGCCGCCGCCGTCGTGGTCTGGCATGACCCGTCCGAGGCCGGGGCGTACTCCGTCGACGACTTGCGGTTGGTGGCCGCGTCGAAGGCGTACGCCCGGGTGGTGCAGCGGTCGCCCAGGATGTTGCGGACCTGGGCCAGCCGGCCGGCCGGGTCGTAGGCGTACTCCTGGTTGGAGAGGGTGGAGCTGTGCACCCGTACCTGGTTGTGGGTCGAGGTCTGGACGGATTCGCGGTAGAGGGTGCAGTCCGCGGCGCCGCAGCCGGTCCTGATGTACGACCGTCCGACCTCGGCGCCGGTCGCGTCGATGTCACGGCTGACCACGACGCCGTTGGGCCAGCTCTCCGACTTCAGCCTGCCGTCCCCGTCGTAGCTGCCGGCGAACACGCCGGCCTGGCTGTCGTTGACGGAGGTGAGCAGGCCACGTCGTTCGCTGCCGCCGTCGTAGGTGTAGGTGCGGGTGGCCTTGCCGTCGGTGCTGGTGGCGACCCGGCCGAGCAGGTCGTACGTGGTGGTCGACAGGTTCCCGTCGGCGTCGGTGTACGACGTCAGCCGGCCCAGGCTGTCGTAGCCACGGATGATCTGGGCGGTTACCGTGCCGCCGCTGATCGACTGGGTGCGCAAGAGCTGGCCGCTGGCCTGGTCGTAGATCCTGCGCACGGCCGGCACGGCCGTGCCGGGGCCGGTGACCGTGGTCTCGTAGGCCCGCCCCGCGCCGTCGTACGTCGTGGTGGTGGTGCGCAGCGTGGCGGCACTGGTCTTCTCGGTGACCACTCGGGGCTGGTTGAACATGTCGTAGGTGGTCACGGTGGCGGGCAGCTCCGGTCCGCTGGCCGCCTGGCCGCCCGGCTGCACCCGGCAGGGCAGGTTCGCCCATTCGGGCCGGAGGTCGCACTCGCTGTAGCCGGAGCCGGAGGTGGCCCGGTAGTTGATCGCGCGGGTGGTGGCGGGGGTGTTCGTGCTGGTGCCGCCCGCCGGGGTGGTGTTCAGCACCTCCAGCCCGGTGCCCGGGTCGTAGGTGCTGCGGGTGGTCTGGCCAAGGCCGCCGGGGTCCACGGTGGTCACCGTCGGCTCGCGCAGGGACCAGTCGTACTTCGTCGTGGTGGTACGCAGCTCAGCGTCGGTCTCGGTGCCGGTCGGTCCCCAGTAACGCACCAGCTCTTCCTGCTTGGTGACCAGGTTGTACGGCCCGCCCGTGAGCGGCGCACCCTCGTCGTAGGTGCTCCGGGTCATCGGTCGGCCGCGTACCGTGCTGCCGTCGGCCAGCATCACGTCCCGCTCGGGATTGAGGGTGTAGAGCAGCCGCCGCCCGTCGCCGCTGAAGACATTGCGGGTGGAGTAGCTCTGCGCCAGCATCGTCTCCCGTGCCGCATCGTCGGTGGACGAGTCGGCCAGTGCCCGGGCCCGGTTGGCCGCCGTCAACGAACGCACGGTGTTGCCGAACTCGTCGTACCAGGTGGCGGCGAGGTATCCGCCCGGCGCGGCGGCGTTGACCTCGCGGGCGTTGGCGTCCAGGTACGTCACCGATGCGCGCTCCCAGGACGAGGGCATGGTGCCGTTTGCCGGGTTGCCGTTCGGTATCTGGTTGGCCGGGAAGATGGCCGTCGCGTCGGTCGGCGCTTCCGGCTGACCCCACCGGGCGGTCTGCCCGGGCGACAGGTCGTACGGCGCCCCGGCACCCGAAAGCGGCACCTGGTAGACCATGGTGCTCATGGCAGTACCCGCGGCGAGCGCCGTGCGGGTCACCTTGTGCAGCCGTCCCGCGCCCGGGTCACCCGGGACCGTGGTGTAGCTGAACTGCCACGGCTCCTCGCCCACCGGCTTGGTCGCGGTGAGCACACCGTTGGCGTCGTAGTCGTACGTCTTCCACAGGTGCCGCGTCGTGCCGGCGTCGGTCCAGTCCAGCCGCGGATCCCAGGCGGCACGGAGCCGGCCGGTGTTGTCGTACACGTACCGGGCCAGCGGCACGGTACGCATGGCCGGGGTGGGCAGATCCGGGTCCCAGGCGGTGAAGGCGATCTCCTTGACCCGGCCCGGGTGGTCACCCCAGGTGGCCTCGGTGGTGCCGGTCGCGGTGCCGGTGGTGGCGTAGGTGAAGGTCAGCGCCCGGCAGCCCCGGGTCAGGGTGGCGCAGTTGACCCCGTCCGGCACCGGTGCCAGCATCCGGGTCGGCCGGACCACCTCCGCTCCGGCAACGGTGACCCGCTCCCAGCTGTACGTGGTGGTCTGGTTGCTGGCTGACTCGGCCACCAGGGTCGGGAAGTACTTGCCGGTCGCGGTGCCCACGACGCGGGTGAACCGCACGGTGTCGCCGTCCTCGTCGGTGAGGGCGTAGGAGTCGGTCGCGCTGTCGTACGTCAGCGTCATCGACTCCAGCCCGATCTCCGGGTCGAAGGCGGTGCTGGTGCGTTTGGTGAAGCCGATGGTGTCGCCGTCCGGCAGACCCACCTGCACCAGCGACCCGAACACGGTCAGCGACGTGTAGTTGGCCTCAGCCCCGTCCACCGTCGCACCGGACACCCAACCCGGGCCGAACATGTTCGCCGAGTCGGTCTCCGTCGCCCGCCGGCTGTTGTACGAACGCTCCACGGTCAGTTCGGTGCCGTACGAGGCCACCGACACATCGCTGTCCGACAAGGTGTAATTGCCGGTGATCAGGTTCACCTCACCCGGACCGATCTTCTCGGCCGCCGCGGACGCCTGGTTCCGGTCAAAGGTGATCTTCACCGCGCCCGAGGATGCGGCCGTACCGCCGGTGAAGCTGCCCCGTACCTGCAGGGGGCCGTCCCGGGGCACCTGCTGGGCGTCCACCGCGGCGAGGGTGGCCTCGACGTCCCAGTTCAGCTTCGGGAACTGGCCGCCGCCGCTGGTCGACAGCGGCCAGGTCACCGCCCCGCCCCCGGCCGCGACCGTCACGTGCCCGGCCGGGATGCTGGTCCACGTGTCGCTGTCGCCGCGCCGCCACTGGTAGGTCACCCCGGTCGCATCCGGCCGCCCCACCCCGCTGATCGCGGTCTTCGCCGCAGTGATGTCACCGGTCTTCGGTGCGGTCACCGCGCCGCCGCCGACCGAGAACGCGTAGGAGCGGATCGGTGACAGGTTGCCCGCCCGGTCGCGGGTGCGTACGTACAGCGTGTGTGGGCCGTCCGAGGTCGGCGTGATCGAAATGGTGGTGGCGGCACCGAGACTGGGCGCGTTCACGGTCTGGTTCGGCGGGTTGACGTCCACGCCGTACTCGTAGGCAGACACGTCGGCGATGCCGCCGGCGCCGAACGTGAAACCACCGGCAGTGCCCGCCGCGCCGGACCACACACCCGAGGGGTAAGCCGTCGATGACACCGACGGCGCCACCCCGGGCGCCTCCGTGTCCACGGTGAACTCACACCACTGCGACCACGAACCCGCTTTCGTGCCGTCACTGCCCTGTACCCGCCAGGCGTACGAGCCGTCCTCCACGAACGCGCCGGGCGGCACGTTCGTCGCCAACCACGACCCGGACGTGCCCGGCCCCTCCGTGGCCGAGCCGATCAGCGACCCGCCCACGGCGGACCACTCGAACGTGGCGTAGACCGACGCCGCCGCGGAATCGGTGATCTGCGCCCGCAACTGCGGAGTCAAACTCGCGATGTACGGCCGCTGCGCCCCGGTGGCGCACACCGTCGTCGGCGCGGTCGCCATCGCGGTCACCTGCGCCCCCGCCTGGTAGGTGATGGTCACCGACGGCGGATAGGTGCCCTCCTTGGAGTTGAACCGCTTCCAGGTGTAGCTGTCGGTCTCACTCGTCGCCCGGATACCGATGGTCGTCTTGGCCAGATGCCCGGTCGCGGTGCTCTGGAACGCGCCGGTGACCGGGATCGTCACCCAGCCGCCACCGCAGGCGCTGCTGTAGCCCTTCGTCTGCGTCGACGTGCCCACCTGCTGCAACCAGGCCGGCTGCGCCGTCCACCGCACCGTGCTGGTGACATCACCGACCCGCCACGCCTGCCACTCCCGCGCCGTACACGAGTACGAGTGGTGATTCCACAGGCTCAGCGTCGCCGACTGCACCTGCTTGTCCCACAACCAGCTCATGTTGTCGAACCGCAGGAACGACCGTGCCTTGTCCGTTCCACCGTTGTAGGTACCCAGCTTCAGCTCGGTCGCCGTCGACTGGTCCGACGTGTACGTGTTCTGCACGAACGCGTCGAAGTTCGGCCCGATCGACTGCGACGGGTCGATCGTCACCGGATACACCGTCGACTCGTCGGCCAGGAACTTCGCGTCCGGCGTCAACACCAGCCCGGTCCGCTCGCCCAGGCCGTCCAGTCGCGTGCCCACCGGCGCCCGCCGCACGTGCTCACCCGACGCCGGGTCCACCCGCGCGTCCCACATCAGCGCCGGCAACTCACCGACCCGCGCCGCGGTCGCCGTCCCGCCCGACGGGCGCCACGGCATCCGGAACTGCCGCACGTGCGCGGCCGCCGTGCGGTCCTTCACCACCAGCAACTGCTCAAACCCGGTACGCGTCGCCGACACGACCAGGTCGACACCTGGCCGCACCTCCGGGTACGTCGCCTTCGCGCCTTCCAGCACCGGCGCCGGCAACGCGCCCGTCCAACCCAACGTCGAGCGCCGCCCCGCCGTACCCAGCGACACGAGATCGTGCTCGCCGGGGCCGGCCGGCCCGGACAGCGTCAACCCGGCCGGGTGTGCCTTCGGCACCACCGAGCCGTCCGCCTTCCGCTGCAGGGTCAGGTCGACGTCCACCCAGCCGCCCTGGTCATCGCGCATCCGCACCGGCCCGGCGCTGACCTTCGCCTCCACCGACCCCGACGGCAACGCCCAGAACTCCGTGGTTTCCGTCGTCAGCCCGCTGATCAGCACCCGTTTGCCGGTCATCCGCGCCGTCACCACGGCCGCCGCCTCGTCGGGGCGCTCCAACGGCGCAGCCGGTTGCTGTGCCTGGGTCACCGGCGGCTCTGCCTGCGCCGGGCGCGAGACCACGCCGGCCAGCAGTGCGGCCACCAGCGTCGTGGACAGGCCGACAGCCAGCCCGTAGCCGACCTTCCCGGTGGGTAACTGATCGAGCCGAACTCCTGATCTCCGTCCGCGTGCGCGACCTCTCATCACGACCTCCCTCGGGCGCAGCCGACGGCAAATCACTGCCATCAATGGGGTCCTCGCCCACGCGGACCGTAGGGCACGTGCCGGCAGGACGTCGTGTCCCCGATTTACGGGACACTGGGGGCCATCAACGTCAGGGACGCCGCGCGGCGCCCTCCCCTCGTCGCAATCGACGGGCCTGCCTGAGTATCGCCAGGGTCCGGATCTTCGCCCGCCGTTGGCCCGACCTCCGCTGCGTCTGCAGGGCCTCGTGGCAGTGGCTGATGCATTGATCAGGGTCACCCAGGCCGAGGTAGACCGCGGCCAGGGCGGCGTGTGCGGCGGCTACCTCGACCATCGCCCCTGATTCCGAGGCCAGGCTCAGGGCCTGGGACGCGTAGCGGTGCGCGGATCGGTACTCGACGAGCGCGCAGTGCGCCTCGGCGAGCGTGAGCAGGACCTTGACGTGACCGCCGCTGTGGCCGGTACGTGCCGCTACCTCCAACGCGGTGTCGAGCCGTGCCACCGCGGTCGAGACCCGGCCGGCCCGGATCTCGATGCTGGCCAGTCCATTGAGGGCGAGCATCTGGAGTCGCGGGTTGCCGGTTTGCTGCGCGATGTCCAGCGCCTCGTCCAGTGCCTGCTGAGCCTCTCGGTGCCTGCCGGCATCGCGATGGACCTCTCCCGCGGTAATCAACGCCTCCGCCGCCTCGTGGCGCAGCCCGACTTCCCGGCAGATCGCCAGCGACTCACGGACGGTGGTCAGGGCCTCGTCGAGGCGGCCCTGTTCGCGTCGGAGTTCCCCCAGATTGATGAGGGCTATCGCTTCGCCGGGCCGGCGACCGACCCGACGCAGCAACGGGATCGCCACGCTGAGGTACCGTGCGGAGAGTTCCAGGTCACCGAGATCCTTGTAGGTTCCGGCGATGTTCTGGAGGCTGGCCGCCTCGCCAGGTTCGTTGCCGATCTCGCGGTCGAGCGCCAGCGCCTGCGTGAACCGGTCCAGAGCCGGCCGCAGCTGCCCCAGGTGTGCCAGCGACACGCCCATGCTGCGCAGCGTCGTGGACTCGCCCGGCTTCCACCCCGCCTGCCGGTAGAGCTCCACGGCGCGCTCATGCTCGCGGATCGACTCGGCGAACTCCGCCGCCTGGTAACGCAAGAAGCCGAGGCAGAAGCGCATGGCCGCCTCGCCGACCACATCGCCCGCCGCTATCGCGGCAGCCAAACCCGTCTCGGCGATGGCCAGCCACTGGGGCCGCGACGCCGTCAGATACAGGTGACTGCGCAACGCGTCCGCGAGATGCCAGGCCAGCCGGCGCAGCCCCCGCGCCGCCGCGTGGCGCAGCCCGGCGACCACGTTGTCCCACTCTGCGATCATCCACTCCCTGGCACCGGTCACGTCGGGGAACGCCAACGGCACTACGCCGGCCGGCAAAGGTGGACGGGGCAGTCGGGAGATGGCCGGGACGGTGGCGGCGGCAGCCTGATCGGTGCTGTGCAGGTAGAAGGCGAGCAGGCGGTCCACGGCAGCGTCCCGCTGCGCGGGCGGATCGCCGGCGGCGAGTTCCGCGGCGTACTCCAGCAGCAGGTCGTGGCAGACGTACCGACCGGCCGCGGTGGCCGTGATCAGGTGTAGCCGGGCCAGGGTGTCGAGCAGTTGGCCGGCGTCGTCCACCGCCAGCCCGGCGAGCGCGGCGCCCGCCTCGGCCGACCACCCGGCTGGCGCCGGCACGAGGCCCAGCAGCCGGAAGAGCCGCTGCGCCGGGCGCGGAAGCGCCCGGTAGGAGAGGTCGAACGCACCTCTGACCGACGCCCGTCCGTCACCAGAGACCCGCAGGCCGGCCATCCGCCCGCGCCGGGTCAGCTCGTCCACCTGCCGGCGGATCGAATGGTGCGGCTGGTCAGCGAGCCGGCCGGCGGCGATGCGCAACGCCAGCGGAAGGTGGTCGCACAGCCTCGCCAGCTCGGCCGCGGCGTCCGGATCCGCCTCAATCAGCTCGCCGCCGGCCGTGTGAGCCAGCACCTCGATCGCGTCCAACGGTGGCAGCACGTCGAGCGTCATGCGGCACGCACCGTCCAACGCCACCAGCCCACCGAGCCGATCTCGACTGGTGACCAGGGCGAGACAGCCAGGGCCGCCGGGCAGCAGTGGTCGCACCTGGTCCGGCTCGGCCACGTTGTCGAGGATGACCAGCAGCCGCCGCCCGGCGAGGGCCGAACGGTACTGGGCGATCTGCGCATCGCCCCCGACCGGAATCTCCCCAGTCGCCACCCCGAGCGCATGCAGCAACTGCGGCAGTGCGTCCATGGGCGAGATACGGGCACCGGGATCGAAGCCTCGCATGTCCACGAAGAGTTGGCCATCCGGGAATCGATCCATCGCGGTGTGGGCCCAGTGCACGGCCAGGGTGGTCTTGCCGGCGCCGGCTGGACCCACCACCAGTACCGGGCCGTCACCCCGCGCGGCGAGCGCGTCGAGCTGCTCCAGCTCCCGCACGCGGCCGACGAGCCGTCCAGGGGCCGGCGGCAGCTGGCGCGCCGGCATCCTGGTCGGCGGCGGCGACTGGCGGACGGTCGACGCGGCCGACCGCACCGCGGGGACCGGCGGGTTCAGCGCCGGGTCGCCGGCGAGAATCTGTTGCTGCAGACGCTGCAGCTGTGGCGTCGGTTCGAGCCCCAGCTCTTCGACCAGGCGCTCCCGCAGGCGGGCGTAGAGTTCGAGCGCATCACCGCGCCGGCCCGACCGGTACAAGGCCATCATCAGCTGGGCATGGGGCCTCTCCCGCAGCGAATGCTCGGCGACCAGATGCCCCAACTCGGAGACGAGTTCGGCGTGTCGCCCCACCGCCATCATGGCCTCGGTACGGTCTTCTGCGACCCGCTCCCGCAACTCGGTCAGCCGCGCCGCCTCGGTGTCGACGAACGCGCCGCTCACGCCGCCCAGCGCCACGCCACGCCACACCGCGAGCGCCTTGTCGTACTGCTCGACCGCGATCTCCGGCCGGCCCTGGGCCGCCGCCTCCTGGGCCCGGTCGACCGCGTGCCGGAACCTGTCCACGTCGATCTGGCCGGGGCTCGCGCGCACCAGGTATCCGGGCTGCCGGGTCAGAATGAGCCCCTGACCGTCACTGGCGAACGCTCTGCGCAGCTCGGATATCAGCAGCCGCACCCGCGCCTCGGGTGACGCCGGCAGCCGCTGACCCCAGACCGCTTCCGCGAGCTGCCTGATGGCGACTACCCGATTGGCATTGAGCAGCAGGACTGCCAGCAGCGAGCGCTGCTTTCCGTTGAGCGGGAGCTGAATGCCTCCCCGGTACGCCTCAACCGGGCCGAGGAGGCGGAACTCCCACTCACCGTCGCCGCCCACGATGGTCACATTGTTTGATCCTGCCCCACCCGATCTCGGACAACAAGATCATAGATTTGTGACCGCACGTCGGCCGATTGTTCATCCCGTTTCTCCGGCTGGCCAGCGAACGGCCCGGATCTGGCAGACGTCGCTTTGTGCATTCAGTCGGCACGGCCCGGTCCGGTTATACCCGGGGCACCAAGGCGGAGGCCGGTAGCACGACCGGTCCGGAGGCGTCGGCGGCCGCCTCGGGGAACGCACCGACCAGCGCCGCCCGCGTCAGCTCGGCCTTGTTGCCGAGGTCGAGCTTGGATCTGACGCGCTTGACGTAGGTGTCCACGGTGTGTCGGCTGATACCTAGTACCCGGGCGATCTGCGTGTGCGTCAGCCCTCGCGCGATCTGCCGGAGCACCTGCCGTTCCCGCATCGAGAGCGGGACGGATTCGTCCTCGCGCGGATTTGGCTGGCCCGCCGGCTCCGCCCCGCCGAAGAACCGTCCACCGTCGACCACCGCCCGGACCGCCCGCACCACGACGTCGGCGGGCGCGTAGCGGTCCACGTAGCTCACCAGGCTCGAGCCGGGGCAGCGCTCGCCGGGCGTTCGGTGGCCACCAAAGGGAGCGAGCATCAACACGGGTGCCACCAACGACACCTCCGCGACGAAGGCCCAGAGGGTGCCAACCCGGACCGCTGCCGGGTCGACCAGAAAGATGTCTGCCTGCCGGCAGTAGTCCCCCTCCGTGCTGGATCTGACCTCAATTACCTCGAAACCCTCCACCGCCAGCAACCCGGCGAGCCCACGGGCGAAGACCGGGCTCGTGTCGAAGATGCTGACTTTATCCATCCCGCCTCCTCCTGATCTTCCGCACCGCCATCCGGTCCGCCGCGGCCGGATCATCGGCTCGTCCGCCACGAAGCGACGCACGGCGGACATTCGGGCATTCGGATGAATCGCTACGGCGAGTCTCGCCAGCGCCTGCATAAAGGGCGCATGCTCGCCGCATACCAGGCGCTTCACGCCACCTTGAGGGCGACCTGCGTGATCGACCCGGATCACGGGAATCGCGACGGTGCATCGGCTCAGCGGATCGCCCCGCCGTTGGCCCGGCAGGTGTCCCGGACGTGCCAGAAGTCGCTGAGGTAGTCGTCGTGGATACCCCGGCCCATGACGCGCAGCATCGCCTCGTCGGCTTGGCGCAGCGCGGAGACGTTGTAGTTGTGGCTGCCGGTGAAGACCCGGGGCACGATGTCGTCGTCGTACGCGCCGTCGATCAGCATGTACTTGTTGTGCGGGCGGATGTCCCGGCCCGGCCCGACGTTGTAGTTGCACTTGGTGAGCTGGACGTTGCTGCCCAGCGCGTTCAGCACCTGCGCGTTCGCCTCGCTGTAGACGACGTCGACCCAGCAGCCGGCGTTGCGCAGCGCGGTGAGCCGCTTGGCCACCTCGGGCCGGTTGAACGAGAACATGTTGACCCGTACGTCGGTCTGTCGGCGGGTGCCGTTGTCGTCGTACCAGCAGGAGGCCACCGAGTTGAGCACGCTGACGATGGTGTCGGTGGCCGGGTCGCTGACCGGCTGTCCGGAGCGCTCCCGCCGGGGGAAGAAGTACGCCCGGTACGTCGTACCTGTCGGGGTGCCCCAGTAGTAGTCGTTGTTCCCGGCCGAGCTGTAGCGGTACGACCGCAGGTCCGCGAAGTACTGCCGGTACGCCTGGTAGGTGGTGGCGTCGCTGAACGTCAGCCCGTTGTTGTACGCCTCGTTCGCGTCCCACCAGCCGAGGTTCGCCGAGCCCTGGAAGACCACGTTGGACACGGTCGAGCCGTTGTTGAGCACGATGCTGGACGCGATCAGGAACTTGTTGTGGTTGTAGGCCGTCACCGACGAGTCGGTGTAGTCGATCCGGCGGGTGCCGATGCAGCCCCGGTCCGCGCCGGGAAACTGGTCGGCGCAGTGCACGATGTACGACCCGGCGGCGTCGTTGCTGCCGAGCACCGGCAGCAGCCGCTGGTACGGCCGCCGGCTGACCTGCTCGTGATCCAGGATGATCTGGACATGCACCCCCCGCCGGTGCGCGTTCAGCAGCCGTCCGGGCAGGTCGGGGGTGGTCTCCGAGTCGACGACATCGGTGACGTCGAACCCGAACCAGGACATCTGGATCTCGCCGCCGGCCGGCACCCGGTCGATGATCCGCGCGAGCTGGATGAAGATCGCGTTCTGCTGGGCGGCCGTCCCGGTCGGCCGGCTGAAGACCGCGTCGTTCATCGTCGGATCCGGCTCGGCGGCACTGGCCGGCCCGGCGCCGAGCGCCGGTACCCCGAGCGCGCCGGCGGTGAACATGAAGACGAGCGCCAATCGTGCGGCCAAGCGTGGAGGAAACCTACGTATGCGCATGGCTAGATGGTTCCATCGAACCCTGACCGGCGGAACCTGCGGGTCCCTGCCCGTCGAAACGGGTCAAGCCCACAACAGGGGTCGGCGCTACCTCGTTGGGTCTTCAGATCACTGATTCCAAGGGGGCGTAGTGGTCGTCTCGGCAGATGAGTGATCCGCGCGAGGCCAGGCTGCCGCGTATGGGGGTCGGCACACAACGCGCCACGTTCCTGGAACTCTTCCTCGACCTGGTCTTCGTCTTCGCGCTCACTCGGGTTACCCAGCGCCTCGTCACCGACTTCACCACGGAACAGCGGATCCTCGTCAGCGAGGTCGGTCAGACCCTGCTGCTGTTCCTTGCCCTCTGGCTGATCTGGGCAACGAACGCCTACCTGACCAGCCGGCTGGATCCGGAGACCCCAGTCGTGGTGTTCGTCATGGTCCTGACCATGTTCGGCAGTATGGTGATGGCCATCGCCGTGCCGCAGGGGTTCAGCGAGCGAGCTCTGATCTTCGCCGGCGCGTACGTTGCCGTTCAGCTGGGCCGCACGCTTGCGCTGCTGGTCGTGGCAGGAGGCGGACAAGATCCAGAGAATCCCGCGGCGCTCCCGCGGGTCCTCATCTGGACCGGCCTGACCGCGGTGCCGTGGCTCGTCGGCGGGAGCGCCGGGCAGGGCCCAGTGCGGGGCGTGCTGTGGAGCCTCGCGCTGGGCCTGGACTACGCGGGCCTGACGCTCGGCTGGCCGGTGCCCAGGCTAACCGATTTGATGATCGATGATCGGTGATCATAGATTGGCCTGTGTGGAACGTTTCGGCTTTCCAAGGTCGGGAAGCGTGTCGGTGTTCGCCCTGTGGCGCATCACGTTTGTGTTGGCTCGGTGGGGGTTCCGGTGGCGTGGGCCGGCGGTGAGAGCCGGTTTTGTGGATCGGTGTTGAGGCGTTGAGTCGGTGAGCGGGAAGCTGCGGCTGGCCGAGGGTGAGGCTGCCCGGACCGCGTGTACCCGCGTTGTGCTGCGCGCGGGGGTGGATGAGGCAACCGGCGAGGTGCTGTCTCGGGCGGTGCTGAATCGGCCTGGAGTTGCCGGAGGGCGTTGTTAGGCCGCAGCGGCCCTGTTGTGGTTTCGGGTTGAAGCGTAGTGCGCGGTCTCATATTCGAC
>NZ_JBIAFE010000056.1:0-11422 GCF_042869115.1 Micromonospora sp. NPDC007230
CCTGCGCGGCGCCGGGACCATATCCAACGACCAGCGGCCCACCAACATTCCGGGCCCGACCACCACCGGCACACGGGGCGGCTTCCTCGGTCGCGGGTTCATGTGCAACGATCGGCGGCCCGCCATCATTCCGGGCCTGGCGACCCCGGCCCGCGGGGTGCCTTCCTCGGCCGTGCACCCGTGTTCAACGACCCCCGGCCGCCCGAGATTCCCGGCCGAGGATGCCGGCCGTCACCCACAAACCGGACACCACCCACCACATCACCCGGCAGGCGACAGCCAGGACTCGGGTGATTCACGCCAGGTCGCGTAACCGGCCGTATCCGGCACGCTGCGATACCGCCATATCGCCGACCCGGCGTCGATCACGGCCCGGCCAAGGACGTGCACGAGGCGTTGACCAGGGGCCTCTCAGCTCAGGCCGTTGGCCTCGCGGATCACGGTGACGAGGTCGTCGATGATGCCGGTCAGCGCGAAATCCTTCGGGGTGAAGACTCGGGCCACACCGGCCGCCCGCAGCGCCGCCACGTCGCCGCCGGGGATGATGCCGCCGACCACCACGGGCAGGTCGCCCCGCCCGGCGGCGCGCAGCCCGTCCAGCACCGCCGGCACGGCGGCGAGGTGCGAGCCGGAGAGCACCGACAGGCCGACCAGGTCCACGTCCTCCTCGACCGCGGCGGCGACGATCTGCCCGGCGGTCAGCCGGATGCCCTGATAGATCACCTCGAAGCCGGCGTCGCGGGCGCGTACCGCGATCTGCTCGGCGCCGTTGGAGTGCCCGTCCAGGCCGGGCTTGCCGACCAGCAGCCGCAGCCGGCCGCTGCCCAGTTCGCGTGCCGTCGCGGCGACCCGCTCACGGACCCCCGCCAGCCCCGCGTCCCCGCCCGCTCCGGCGGTGCCGGAGAGGCCGGTCGGGGCCCGGTACTCGCCGAAGACCTGGCGCAGCGCGCCGGCCCACTCGCCGGTGGTCACCCCGGCGCGCACGCACGCCAGCGTCGCCGGCATCAGGTTCGTCGTGGTCGCGGCGTCCGCGCGCAGCCGGGCCAGTGCCGCGCTCGCCGCGGCCGCGTCCCGGCCGGCCCGCCATGCGCGTACGGCGGTCGCGGCGGCGTCCTCGACGGCGGGATCGACCTGTTCGATCGCCTCGGCGCCGGCCGCGGTCAGCGGCGACGGCTCGGTCTCGGTGAACGTGTTGACGCCGACCACCACGTCGGTGCCGGCCTCCATCCGCCGCCGCCGGTCGGCGAGCGAGGCCACCAGCGCGCTCTTCAGGTAGCCGGCCTCCACGGCGGCCACCACGCCGCCCATCTCCAGCACCTTCGCCAGCTCGACCCGGGCGCCGGCGACGATGTCGTCGACCAACGCGGTCATCACGTGCGAGCCCGCGAAGAGGTCCGGGTATTCCAGCAGGTCCGACTCGTACGCCAGCACCTGCTGCATCCGCAGCGACCACTGCTGGTCCCAGGGGCGGGGCAGGCCGAGCGCCTCGTTCCAGGCGGGCAGCTGCACCGCGCGGGCCCGGGCGTCCCGGGAGAGCGTGACGCCGAGCATCTCCAGCACGATGCGCTGGACGTTGTTCTCCGGCTGGGCCGCGGTGAGGCCGAGCGAGTTGACCTGGACGCCGTACCGGAAGCGGCGCTGCTTCGGGTCCACCACGCCGTACCGGTCGCGGGTGATCTCGTCCCAGAGCGCGCCGAACGCGCGCATCTTGGCGATCTCCTCGACGAAGCGCACCCCGGCGTTGACGAAGAAGGAGATCCGCTGCACCACGTCGCCCATCCGGTCGGCGGGCACCTGGCCTGCGTCGCGCACCGCGTCGAGCACGGCGACCGCGGTGGCCAGGGCGAAGCCGACCTCCTGCACCGGCGTCGCCCCGGCCTCCTGCAGGTGGTACGAGCAGATGTTGACCGGGTTCCACCTCGGCATCTCGCGCAGCGTGTAGGCGATGACGTCCGCGGTCAGCCGCAGCGACGCCGCCGGCGGGAAGATGTACGTCCCGCGGGACAGGTACTCCTTGATGATGTCGTTCTGGGTGGTGCCGGCGCAGCGGGCCAACTCCGCGCCCTGCTCGGCGGCGACCGTGCCGTAGAGGCCGAGCAGCCACATGGCCGGTGCGTTGATGGTCATCGAGGTGTTCAGCTCGGCCAGCGGGAGGCCCTCGAAGAGCGCCCGCATGTCGCCGAGGTGCGCCACGGGCACGCCCACCCGGCCCACCTCACCGGCGGCGAGCTCGTGGTCGGGGTCGTACCCGGTCTGGGTGGGCAGGTCGAAGGCGACGGAGAGACCGGTCTGCCCCTTCGCCAGGTTGCGGCGGAAGAGCGCGTTGGTGGCCGCGGCGGAGGAGTGCCCGGCGTAGGTGCGCATCACCCAGGGCCGGTCGCCCTCCGGCAACCGCCCCGAGGGAGCCTTCTCGTCCATGGCCGGAGTCTAAGTTACCGTTCAGTAAAACGGGCTGTGGAAAACCACACAGGTCCATGGAGCGGACCACCGGGCACGAGCGGCGCGACATGTCCGAGACCACCACCCCCCGCGCCGCCGGTGGATGTGCCGGAGTCGCACACTGGACGTCATGGAAGACGAGCTGGCGATCTCGGTCCGGGGGCTGCGCAAGGCGTACGGCGACAACGTCGCGGTGGCCGGCGTGGACCTGGACGTCCACCGGGGCGAGGTGTTCGCCCTGCTCGGCCCGAACGGCGCCGGCAAGACCACCACCGTGGAGATCCTGGAGGGCTACCGGCAGCGCGACGCCGGCGAGGTACGGGTGCTCGGCGTCGACCCTGAGCTTGTCTCCGGGTCGCGACTGCCGGGCTCGCAAGCTCGCTCCTCGCGCGCCCCACGGCACCCGGACCCGGCCTGGCGCTCGCGGGTCGGCATCGTGCTCCAGGGCACCGGCGAGTTCGACGAGCTGACCGTCGCCGAGGTGGTCCGGCACTTCGCCGGCTTCTACCCCGGCGCGGACGACCCGGACAAGGTGATCGAGCGGGTCGGGCTGGGCGCCAAGGCCAAGGCCCGTACGCACACCCTCTCCGGCGGGCAGAAGCGGCGGCTGGACGTGGCGCTGGGCATCATCGGCCGCCCCGAACTGCTGTTCCTGGACGAGCCCACCACCGGCTTCGACCCGGAGGCCCGGCGCGAGTTCTGGGAGCTGATCCGGGACCTCGCCGCCGCCGGCACCACCATCGTGCTGACCACGCACTACCTGGACGAGGCCGAGGCCCTCGCGGACCGGGTCGGCGTGATCGCCGCCGGCCGGGTGGTCGAGGTGGCCCCGCCGAACCGGCTCGGCAACCGGCAGGAGGCCCTGACCACCGTCTCCTGGCGTACCCCGGAGGGGAGGCTGGAGACCGCGGCGACCGCGACGCCGACGGCGCTGGTCGCGGAGCTGGCCGCACGCTTCGGCGGCGAGGTCCCCGGGCTCACGGTGACCCGGCCGACCCTGGAAGACGTCTACCTGCGGATGATCGGACACTGATGACGACCACCACGAAGCCGGCGACCCCGGTCGCCGCCGCCCCCGGAGCGCGTCGGCCGGGTGCGGGCACCCTGGCGCTGCGGCAGGGCCGGCTGGAGATCACCCAGTTCCTGCGCAGCCGGGAGTCCGTGGTCTTCACCATGCTCTTCCCGGTCGTGATGATTGCCATCTTCGCGTCGATCTTCACCTGGGAGATCACGCCCGGGGTGCGGTTCACCCAGTACTTCGTGACCGGCATGATCGCGACCGGGCTGATGACGGTGAGCTTCCAGAACCTCGGCATCTGGATCCCGATCGAGCGGGACCGGGGCGTGCTCAAGCGCTACCGGGGCACCCCGATGCCGAAATGGGTCTACTTCGCCGGCAAGGTGCTCATGGTGGTGGCGATCGGCGTTGCCGAGACCGTGCTGCTGCTCGCCGTCTCGGCCGTCTTCTTCGATCTGCACCTGCCCAGCACGGCGGGCAGGTGGCTGACCTTCGGCTGGGTCGCCGCCCTCGGGGTCACCGCCTGCACCCTGTGCGGCATCGCCATCTCGTCGCTGGCGCGGACCGCCCGCAGCGGCTCGGCGGTGGTCACCCCCGTGGCGCTGATCCTGCAGTTCATCTCCGGCGTGTTCTTCGTCTTCACCGGCCTGCCGGGCTGGATGCAGCAGGTCGCGGCGCTCTTCCCGCTCAAGTGGATGTGCCAGGGGCTGCGCGCCGTCTTCCTGCCGGACAGCTTCGGCGCCCAGGAGCCGGCTGGCTCGTTCGAGCTGGGCCGGGTCGCCCTGGTGCTGGCGCTGTGGTGCGTGATCGGCCTGGTCCTCTGCCTGACCACCTTCCGGTGGACCACCAAGCGCGACGGCTGAGCGTGACGCCCCCGGCCGCCTCGGCCGGGGGCGTCCTCCGCCCGACTCAGTACGGGTAGAAGCCCTGGCCGGTCTTGCGGCCCAGGTCGCCGGCGGTCGCCATGCGCTGGAGCAGCTCCGGCGGGAAGAACTTCTCGTCCGCGGTGTCGGTGTAGATGTTCTTCGTGGCGTTGAGCAGCACGTCCACCCCGGTCAGGTCGACCGTGGCCAGCGGGCCCATGGCGTGACCGAAGCCCAGCTTGCAGGCGGTGTCCAGGTCCTCGGCGGAGATCACGCCGGACTCGACCAGCTTGACCGCCTCCATGGCCAGCGCGCAGATCAGTCGGGTGGTGACGAAGCCGGCGATGTCCCGGTTGACCACCACCACCGTTTTGCCCACCCCCTCGGCGAACGCCTTCGCGGTCGCCAGGGTCTCGTCGCTGGTCTTGTAGCCGCGGACCAGCTCGCAGAGCTTCATCATCGGCACCGGCGAGAAGAAGTGGGTGCCCACGACCGACTCCGGGCGCTCGGTGGCGGTGGCGATCTGGGTGACCGGGATGGCCGAGGTGTTGGTGGCCAGCACCGCGTCCGCCTTGCAGATCTTGTCCAGCGCGCGGAACACCTCGTGCTTGATCTCGATCTTCTCGAAGACCGCCTCGACCACGATGTCCGCGTCGGCCGCCGCCTCCAGATCGGTGGTCGGGGTGATCCGCGCCAGCGTGGCCTCGACCTCGGAGGCCTCGATCTTCCCCTTCTCGGCGAACTTCTCCAGCGACTTCCGGATGCCGTCGACGCCCCGCTTGGTGGCCGCGTCGTCCAGGTCCCGCAGCGTCACCTGCCAGCCCGTCTGCGCCGCGACCTGGGCGATGCCCGAGCCCATCAGCCCGGCACCGACGACCGCGAGTCGACCCGCCATCTGCTTCTCCCTCGCCTGATTGAGTGTCTGCCAGCACCCTAGTGGGCGAGCCTGAACGAGTGCTAAGGCACGTCTTCGGGGCCGGCGGCGAGGCGGTCGGTCTCGCGGGCGCCGCCGAGCGAGCGCCGAGCGAGCCGTCAGATGGCGAGATCCGGCTCCTCGGGCGCGGTGCCGCGGTCCACCTCCACGCCGAGCGCCCGCAGGTCGGCGACGAAGTCCGGATAGCCGCGGTCGACGTGGTGCACGTGGGAGACCTCGGTGACCCCCTCGGCGCAGAGCCCGGCGATGATCAGGCCGGCACCGGCCCGGATGTCCGTGGCGCGGACCGGGGCACCGGAGAGCCGCTCGCGACCGCACACCAGGGCGTGGTGGCCGTCGGTCTTGATGTCCGCGCCCAGCCGCATCATCTCGTTGGCGAACATGAAGCGGCCGTCGAAGATGTTCTCGGTGATCAGGGACGCCCCGTCGCTCACCGCGGCCAGCCCGATCGCCATCGGCAGCAGGTCGGTCGCGAAACCCGGGAACGGCAGCGTCACCACGTCGACGGCCGCGGGGCGGTCGTCGACGCGTACCCGGAAGGCGTCGGCCCGGGTCTCCACCAGGCCGCCGGCCGAGACCAGCTTGTCCAGCGCGACCTCCAGGAACGCCGGGTCGATGCCGGTCACCGTCACGTCCCCGCGGGTCATCGCGGCGGCGAACGCCCAGGTGCCGGCGACGATCCGGTCGCCCACCGTGGCGTGCCGCACCGGCTGCAGCTCGGGCACCCCGACGATGTGCAGGGTCGAGCTGCCGGCCCCCTCGATCCGGGCGCCCATGCAGTTCAGCATGGTGCAGATGTCGACGATCTCCGGCTCCCGGGCGGCGTTGTCGATCGTCGTGGTGCCGCCGGCCAGCACCGCCGCCATCACCAAATTCTCGGTGGCGCCGACGCTCGGGAAGTCCAGCACGATGTCCGCGCCGTGCAGGCCGTCCGGGGCCTCGGCGATGACGAAGCCGTGCTCGCCGGAGATGTCGGCGCCCATCCGGGTCAGGCCGGAGATGTGCATGTCCAGGCCGCGCGAGCCGATGGCGTCCCCGCCGGGGTGGGCCACCCGCACGTACCCCCGACGGGCCAGCAGCGGGCCGAGCACGCAGATCGACGCGCGCAGCCGGCGGACCAGGTCGTAGTCGGCCTCCGCGCCGGGCTGCTCCGGCACGTCGATGACCACCGACCGGGAGCGCTCCACCCCGCCCCGCGCCACCATCGGGTCGACCGGGTCGTCCTCGGCGAACCGGACACCGCAGCCCAGCCGGCGCAACACCTCCCCCATGATGGCGATGTCGGTGATCCGGGGGACGTTCGTGATCACGCTGCGCCCGGGGGCGAGCAGCGCGGCGGCCATCAGCTTCAGCGCCGAGTTCTTCGCACCGACCACGTGCACCGTGCCGGCCAGCCGGGCCTCACCGAGCACCCGGATGACGTCGACGTCGTTGACCGCCGGGTCACCGGCGTCGCCCGGCCCGACCCCGGCCGGCCAGCCGGCCTGGCCTGGCCGCGCCGGGATGGTCAGGTCCGGAATCCGTAGGCTGTGCGTCATGGCCGTCCACCTCACGCGCATCTACACAAAGGCCGGCGACGCCGGCATGACCAGGCTGAGCAACAACGAGCAGGTGCCGAAGACCGATCCGCGGATCGCCGCGTACGCGGACGTGGACGAGTGCAACGCCTCGATCGGCGTCGCGCTCGCCCTCGGGCAGCTCGACGACGAACTGCGGGCGGTGCTCGGGTCGATCCAGAACGACATGTTCGACGTCGGGGCGGACCTGGCGACCCCCGTGGAGCCGGAGCCGGCGTACCCGCCGCTGCGGGTGACCGAGGCATACGTCGAGCGCCTCGAGGGCTGGTGCGACGAGTACAACGCGCGCCTGAGCAAGCTCGACTCCTTCATCCTCCCCGGTGGCACCGCTGGCGCGGCGCTGCTGCACGTGGCACGGACCATCGCCCGGCGCGCCGAGCGGGCGGCCTGGGCCCTGATCGCGCATGATCCGGACCGGACCAGCACGCTCCCGGCAAAGTATCTCAACCGGCTCTCCGATCTGCTCTTTATCCTGTCAAGAACGGCAAATCCGAACGGAGATGTGCTATGGGTGCCGGGCGGGAAGCGCTGACCGCCGGGACCCTGCACCACGTGGAGGTCTGGGTACCCGACCTCGCCGCCGCCAGACACAGCTGGGGCTGGCTCCTTGGCGAGTTGGGCTGGACGTCGTACCAGGACTGGCCGGCCGGCTGCTCCTGGCGGCTCGGCTCGACGTACCTGGTGATCGAGGAATCTCCCGCGCTCTCCGGGCGGGTGCACGACCGGCTCGCGCCGGGCCTCAACCACCTGGCCTTCCACGCCGGCCCGCCGGCCGCGGTGGACCGGCTGGTCACGGCCGCACCCGGGCACGGGTGGGAGCTGCTCTTCCCGGATCGCCACCCGCACGCCGGCGGCCCCGGGACGTACGCCGCCTACCTCGCGGACGGGCAGGGGTACGAGGTGGAGCTGGTCGCCGCACTCGACTGACCGGTCACCCCGGCCCGGCGTTCAGAACAGGGCACCCCGGCGGGTCGGCGCGCTGTGGCCGGCGCCGGGCCGGCGGGAACCACCCCGCCGGCCGCCGCGCCGGCGGCCTCCCCGGACCGGACCGGAACAGGCCCGCGCGGCCGGGCGGCGCGCCCGGCGTACCCGGAACCGGTGGCCGACAGCGGCGGCGACCGCCGCCACGACCAGCACCCCCGCGGCGGCCGGCAGCGCCGTCGACGCCTCGCCGACCGCCCAGCCGAGCAGCACCGTCCCCGGCACCCAGACCGCCACCGCCAGGCCGTCGAAGAGCACGAACCGGCGGTACGGCAGCCCGGCCGCCCCGGCGACCCGGGGCACCAGGGTACGGACGAACGCGGTCCACCGGCCGAGCAGCACCGCCGGGCCGCCCCGCGCGGCGACCAGGGTCTCGGCGCGCTGCCAGCGGCGCTCCCCCACCCAGCGGCCCAGCCGGCCGCGCCGCAACCGGGGCCCGAGCAGCCGCCCCTCCAGGTAGCCGAGCTGGTCCCCGGCGAACGCGGCGAGCGTGGTGACGGCGAGCGCGAGGCCCAGGTCAAGACGACCGGTCCGCGCCAGCAGGCCGACCGTCAGCATGGTGGTGGCGGCCGGCAGCACCAGGCCGACCAGCAGGCCCACCTCGGCGGCGAGCACCGCCGCGGCGGCCAGCAGCACGTAACCCGGCGGCAGGGTGTCGAGCCGGTCCAGCAGGGAATCCAGGAGGGTCACGTCAACCAGCGTGCCGCGCCGGGGCGGCCCCGCCGTCCTCCCACCGGCCGGCCCGGATCCTCCAGGTGGCCGGCGCCCCCCTTACGGGCTGTTTCCCGAGGCACCCGGGAGGGGGTTGAAGTCGTCGTCGACCAGGCCGAGTCGGTGCGCCAGCACCGCCGCCTGCACCCGGTTACGCAGCTCCAGCTTCTCCATGGCGGCCGACACGTGCGTCTTCACGGTGGTCACCCCCAGGTGCAGCCGCACGCCGATCTCCGCGTTCGACAGCCCGGCACCGACCAGCGCCAGCACCTCCCGCTCCCGGGGGCTGAGCAGCCGCAGGCCCGCCGCGCGCGGGTCCGGGTGTGGCCCCCGGTCCCGGTCGTGGGCGGCGAGCGCCCGACGCAGTACGCGGGCCAGCACCGGCGGCGCCAGCAGGGTCTCCCCCCGCGCCGCCCGGCGTACCGAGTCGATCAGCTCCTCCGGGGCGCCGTCCTTCACCAGATAGCCGATCGCGCCCGCGCCGAGCGCCCCGTACACGTTGACGTCGTCGGCGAAGGTGGTCAGCACCAGCACCCGGGCGGACGGCTGCCGGTCCAGGATCCGCCGGGTCGCCTCGATGCCGTCCATCCGGGGCATCCGCAGATCCATGAGGATCACGTCCGGCCGCAGCCGCTCGGCGAGGCGTACCGCGTCGTGGCCGTTCCCCGCCTCGCCCACCACCTCGAAACCACCGGCCGTCCGCAGCAGCAGGCCGACCCCGGCCCGGACGAGCGTCTGGTCGTCGACCACGAGCACCCTGATCATGCGTTCTCCCTGATCGGCAGCCGGGCCTGCACCCGCCAGCCACCACCCTCCGTGCCCGTCGCGGTGAGCGTGCCGCCGAGCAGGCCGACCCGCTCCCGCATCCCGCTCAACCCGTACCCGGACACCGGCAGCGCCGGCCCCGGCCGGCCGTGGTCCGGCTCGACGAGCTGGTGCCGCACCGGCCCGCTGTCCAGCACCTCGAGCAGCAGCGCACCGTCGACGCCCCGGACGTCCACCGAGGCGATCGCCCCGGGCCCGGCGTGCTTGAGGGTGTTGGTCAGTGCCTCCTGCACCACCCGCGCGGCCGTCGTCCCCACCACCAGCGGCACCCCGGCCAGCGCGGACGACACGGTCACCTGGACCGCCACGCCCGCCTCGCGGACCCGCCGGGCGGCGTCCCGGATCAGCTGCTCCGGCTCCACCTGCGGCTCGGTCGGCTCGACCGCCTCCGGGTCCCGGAGCACCTCCAGCAACTCCCGCAACTCGTCCAGCACCTGCCCGGCCGTGTCGCGCAGCTCGCCGAAGGCGGACACCGCCTCGTCGGTGCGGCCGGTGTGCTGCACGGCGTACCGGGCCGCGCCGGCGCGCAGGGCGATCGCCGCGATGTGGTGGGCCACGATGTCGTGCAGGTCCCGGGCGATACCCGCCCGCTCGGCGAGGCGGGCCGCCCGGGTCTCCGCCGCGCGGCGCTCCTCCACCTCCCGGGCCCGCTCCTCGGCCGCCGCCGCGGCCTGCCGCACCCCGCGCAGGTACCGGCCGAACGCCACCGGCGCGGCGACGACCGCGGCCAGGATGACCAGGCGGATCACCCCCGTGCCGCCGGAGAGGACGCCCGCGTTCCCCCGATACAGGACGTCGACCAGCGTCGCCCCGAGGTAGAGGGCGTACGCCGCCACCGTGGCCGACCGGCCGCACCAGTACGCGACGTAGCCCAGCGCGACCGCCCCGGCGAGCTGCGGGACGCCGCCGCCGGCCAGCGTCACCGCGCCGCCGACGACCATCAGCGCCGACTCCGCGAGCAGCACCGGCCAGGGCCAGCGCCGTACGGCCACCAGGGCGAGCCCGGCGAGGACCGCGAAGACCGCCGCCCACTCCTCGCGGGCCACTCCGGCCCGGGCCATCCAGCTGCTGGCCAGGCCCAGTCCGGCTGCGACCAACCCGAGCAGCAGCTCCCGCCACCAGCCGCGCCACCCACCCGTCACCTGGCCAACCATACGGAGGAGCGGTCCCGCCGGCGGCCCTCCCATCGGCCGCCGCGCCTCCTCCAGGTGGCCGACAAGCCGGCCGCCGGCACGAGGGTTGCCCCGCCGTCCCGCACCTAGCGTCGACCAGCGTGATCAGCGACGCGCCGACCTTCCTCACCCAGTTCGCCCGGCACCCGCTCACCACCGGCGCGGTGCTGCCCAGCGGGCCGACGCTGGCCCAGGACATCACGGCCGCGGTGCCGCGGGCGGGACATCCGCTGGTGGTCGAGCTCGGCCCCGGGACCGGAGTGTTCACCCGGGCGATCCAGCGACGGCTGGCCGGCCGCGGCCACCACCTGGCGGTCGAACTCAACCCGACGTTCGCCACCGGCCTGGCCCGCCGGCACCCCGCCGTCGAAGTGGTCCGCGCCGACGCCGCCGCGCTCGGAAAACTGCTGGCGGAACGCCGGCTGGCGTCGGCCGACGTGGTGGTCAGCGGGCTGCCCTGGGCCGCCTTTCCGGCTGGACGGCAACGGGCGATCCTCGACGCGGTGGTCGGGGCGCTCAACGTCGGCGGGGTCTTCACCACCTTCGCGTACCGCCACGCCCTGCCGACCCGCCCGGCCCGGCGCTTCCACCGGCTGCTGACCGGTGTCTTCGACGAGGTGACCGTGGGCCGGACCGTCTGGGCCAACCTGCCGCCGGCCCTGGTCTACCACTGCCGCCGCCCGCTCCGCCGTGAACTCTGACCGGCCGGGTGCTGCGGGCCTCGCGGTTGCTCCTTGTTGGGGCTGGGGGCGAGGGTGACCGGCTCCTTGATCCCTGCTTCCGGTTGTGGGCTGGGGGCGGGGGTGACCGGCTTCTTGATCCCTGCTTTCCGGTTGGGGGCTGGGGGCGACCGTGCCCGGCTCCGGGCGGTCAGGCTTGATCCCTGCGCCGGGCACGGTCGC
>NZ_JBIAFE010000057.1:0-9545 GCF_042869115.1 Micromonospora sp. NPDC007230
AAAAAGGGGGGAAAAGTCTGTCGACCAGCGGCTCGCGGGGCGAGGGGGGTTCGCCTCTTCGCGGCGCCGGGACCATATCCAACGACCGGCGGCCCACCAACATTCCGGGCCTCGCCGACCCCGGCTCACGGGGCATCGGTCGCGGGTTCATGTGCAACGACCGGCGGGCCACCATCATTCCGACCTGGGCCGGCCAGCGACCACCGGCTCGCGGGGTGGCCTTCCTCGGCCCGTGCACCCGGGTTCAACGCCCCGCGGTCACCCGAGATTCCGCGCCCAGGATGCCGGCCGTCACACCCACAAACCGGACATCACCCACCACGAGGCCCCGGCCAGTCGGGGCCCGAACCATCCTTGCCCCACTCCAGGTCGCGGAAACGGCGGTAACCGACACCCGCCGACACCGCCACATCCCCGACACGGCGTCGGGGACAGCCGCCTGTCGCCGCCGAACGTCGTGTTGCCCAGACGCTCTGAGACATCGGCCCTCGGCGCGGCGAGGTCACACTTTCCCCGAAAACAGCCACTCCGAGCGCCCAAAGGCCACACTTTCGGCGAGACTGCCCACTCGGGGCGCCCGGAGCCGGGCACGGTGGGCCACACCCGCAAGCGCAACCAGGAACGAAGCGGACACGCCGGGTCAGGTGGCAAGCAGGGCGTCGGCCGCGGCGGAGAGCAGCTCCCAGGCCTCGTCGACGTGCTCCTGCCCGGTGAGCGGCGAGCCGACCGCCAGGCGCAGCGCGTACCGTCCCTCGATCCGGGTGTGCGTGAGGTGCACCCGCCCGGTGCCGTTGACCCGGCGCAGCAGCTCCGCGCTCGCCTCGTCGCCGGCCCGCAGCCGGAAGCAGACCAGCGAGAACGGGTGCGGCGCGGCCAGCTCGAACCGGTCGTCGGCCGCCACCCGCGCGGCGAACCGGTCGGCGAGCGCCACCCCCGAGCGGATGTGCGCCCGCAGCCCCTCGACGCCGTACCAGCGCAGCACGAACCAGAGCTTGAGCGCGCGGAACCGGCGGCCCAGCGGGACCTGCCAGTCCCGGTAGTCGATCACCGCGCCGGACTCGGTCGCCGCGTTGCGCAGGAACTCCGGCATCACCGTCAGCGCCTCGATCAGCTCGCCCCGGTCGGCCACCCAGAACGCGTCACAGTCGAAGCCGGTGAGCAGCCACTTGTGCGGGTCGAAGCAGTACGAGTCGGCGTACTCGAGCCCGGTGTGCGACCAGCGCAGCTCCGGGCAGACCGCAGCCGCCCCCGCGTACGCGGCGTCGACGTGCAGCCAGACACCGTGCTCGGCGCAGATCGCGCCGATCTCCGGCAGCGGGTCGACCGCGGTGGTGGACGTGGTGCCGACGGTGGCGACCACGATCGCCGGCACCACTCCGGCGGACAGGTCCGCCTCGATCGCCGCGCGCAGCGCCGCCGGGCGCAACGCCTGCGTCGCCGGGTCCACCTCGATCGCCCGTACCCCGTCGGCGCCCAGCCCGGCGATCCGGGCCGCCTTCTCGATCGAGGAGTGCCCCTGCGTGGAGGTGTACGCGCGGTAGCGCCGGTCGACGCCGTCGGTCCGCCAGCGGCCCTTGCTGGCCCGGTGCAGCGCGCCCAGCGTCGCGACCAGCGTCGCCGACGAGGCGGAGTCCTGGATCACCCCGCCGCCGCGGCCGGTCGAGCGGAACCGCTCCGGCAGGTCGAGCAGGCCGGCGAGCCAGTCCAGCAGCACCGTCTCCAGCTCCGTGCAGGCGGGGCCGGTGGCCCAGAGCATCCCCTGCACGCCGAGCCCGGAGCTGACCAGGTCGCCGAGCACGCTCGGGCCGGAGGTGTTGGCCGGGAAGTAGCCGAAGAAGCCCGGGTGCTGCCAGTGGGTAAGCCGGGGCGTGACGATCCGCTCCAGGTCGGCCAGGACGGCCTCGATCGGCTCGCCCCGTTCGGTCGGCCCGGCGGGCAGCGCGGCGGCCACCGCGCCCGGCGGGTCCTGCGACGTCACCGGCCGCTGCCCGAGCGTCGTCCAGTAGTCGGCGATCCAGTCCACCACGGCGTGCCCGGCGCGACGGAACTCCTCCGGGTCCATGTGCTCAGCCATGGGGTGGAGTCGATCAGGTGGGCCGCCATGGGGGCAAGGGCCGGGCGGCGGGCGAGACCGGCCGGACGAAAAAGCACCGGGCCGCCAGCCGCGGAACCCGCAGCGCTGGCGACCCGGTGCACCACACCGCGGCACCCCCGACCCGTCCCGACCGGGAGTGCCGTACCACCACCGGTCATCAACCTACGGGTGCCGCGCGACGGAGGGGTGACACGGCTATGAAGAGCATGTTTCAGGCATCCCGGCGAAGTTCGCCGGCCACCTTCTCGGCGATCAACTCGAACGAACGGACCCGGTCCGCCACGTCGTACACCATCGTGGTCAGCATCAGCTCGTCCGCGCCGGTGCGCGCCAGCAGCGCGCCGAGCTGCCGGGCCACCGTCTCCGGCGAACCGGTCGCCTGGCTCTCCCGGCGCTGGGCCACGAACTCCCGCTCCAACTCGGTGTACGGGTAGGCCGCGGCCTCCTCGGGCGTCGCCAGCGGCTCCGGCCGACCAGAGCGCAGCTTCAGGAAGGACAGTCCGGCCGGCCCGGCCAGCCACTCCGCCCGCTCGTCGGTCTCCGCGCAGACCGCGTTCACGGCGACCATCGCGTACGGCTGCTCCAGCCACTGCGACGGCCGGAAACTCTGCCGGTAGAGCTGCAGCGCGGGCAGCGTGTTCTGCGCGCTGAAGTGGTGCGCGAACGAGAACGGCAGCCCGAGCAGCCCGGCGAGCTGGGCGCTGAAGCCGCTCGACCCGAGCAGCCAGACCGCCGGCGACTGGCCCCGGCCCGGGGTCGCGGTGATCGGCCCCGGCTCCGCGCCGCTGAAATAGTTCATCAGGTCGGCCAGCTCCCGCGGGAAGTGCTCGGCCGACAGCCCCTCCATGCTCCGGCGCAGCGCCAGCGCCGTCACCTGGTCGGTGCCGGGCGCCCGACCGATGCCCAGGTCGATCCGGCCCGGGTGCAGCGCCTCCAGGGTGCCGAACTGCTCCGCCACCACCAGCGGCGCGTGGTTGGGCAGCATCACCCCGCCGGAGCCGAGCCGGATCGTCGAGGTGTGAGCCGCCAGGTGGGCGAGCAGCACCGCTGGGGCCGAACTGGCGATCGCGGGCATGTTGTGGTGCTCGGCCACCCAGAACCGGCGGTAGCCCAGCTCCTCGGTGCGCCGGGCCAGCTCGGTCGTGTGTCGCAGGGCCTCACCGGCGCTGCCGCCGGCCGCGACCGGAGCAAGATCAAGAACAGACAAGGGTACGTCGATCACGCCTCTGAGCAACCCGCCGGGCGCCGGACTTGTTCCGGACGGTGCCCTAACCCATACCGCGCGCCTGCTCGAAGATCAGGCTGGTCTGGGTGTGCTGCACCGCCGGATCCACCGCCAGATGGTCCAGCACGAAGTCCCGCAGCGCATCCCCGGACGCCGCCCGCACGTGCAGCACGTAGTCCTCCGCACCGGCCACGTGGAACACCGACACCACCCCCGGCAACCGCACCGACCGGGCCCGGAACGCGTCCACCACCGCCCGCTCGTGCGCGGCCAACCGCACCGACACCAGCGCCTGCAACGGCAACCCCACCGCCGCCGGGTCCACCTCCGCGTGGAACCCGCGGATCGCCCCGCACTCGCGCAGCGCCCGGGTACGTGTCAGACACGTCGACGGGGCCACCCCGACCCGCTCGGCGAGGGCGTTGTTCGGCAGCCGGCCGTCGACGGCCAGCTCGGTCAGGATCGCGCGGTCGATGTCGTCCAGCGCCGCGAACGGCCGTACATCATTCGGTGCCACGGGCATGCGAGCATCATCCACCGAATCCGGGGATGGCGGAAGTGTAATCCGCAGAATCTTGTTCGCCTCTATTGCCCTGCGCTGGTCTGATGTTCGACGCTTCGGGCCATGACCGCCGTGGACACCAGAGCCGTGCACGCCGGGCGCGACGACCTCGCCGGTCTCGGCGTCCACGTACCGCCCATCGACCTCTCCACCACCAACCCGCTGCCGTCGGTCGCCGGCGGCGGCGACGCCTACGAGACCCTCGCCACCGGCGGCACCCTCCCGCCCGACGGCAGCGCCGTCTACCAGCGGCTCTGGAACCCCACCGTGGCCCGCTTCGAGACCGCCCTCGCCGAACTCGAAGGCACCGCCGAAGCCGTCGCCTTCGCCAGCGGCATGGCCGCCCTCACCGCCACCCTGCTCGCCGCCACCCGCGACGGACGCCGCCACGTCGTCGCCATCCGCCCCCTCTACGGCGGCACCGACCACGTGCTCGCCACCGGCCTCCTCGGCACCGAGGTCACCTGGGCCCGACCCGACCAGGTCGCCGCCGCGATCCGCCGCGACACCGCCCTGGTCGTCGTCGAGACCCCGGCCAACCCCACCCTCGACCTCGTCGACATCGCCGCCCTCGCCACCGCCGCCGGCGACGTCCCGCTGCTCGTCGACAACACCGTCGCCACCCCCGTGCTCCAGCAGCCCGCCCGGCACGGCGCCGCGCTCGTGCTGCACAGCGCCACCAAGAGCATCGGCGGCCATGGCGACGTCCTCGCCGGCGTCGTCGCCTGCGACCCCGGCTGGGCCGCCCGGCTACGCCAGGTCCGCGCAGTCACCGGCGCGATCCTGCACCCGCTCGGCGCGTACCTGCTGCACCGCGGCCTGCAGACCCTGCCGCTGCGGGTCCGCGCCCAGCAGGCCGGCGCCGAGAAACTCGCCGGCTGGCTCGCCGGCCACCCCGCCGTCACGCGTGTGCACCACCCCGCGCACCACGACCCGGCCGGGCTGGTCGGCCGCCAGATGTCCGGCCCCGGCAGCCTGCTCGCCTTCGAGGTACGCGGCGGTGCCCCCGCCGCGGCCGCCGTCGCGGGTGCCTGCCGGCTGATCACCCACGCCGTTTCGCTCGGCGGCGTCGACACCCTCATCCAGCACCCCGCCTCGCTCACCCACCGGCCGGTCGAGGGCGACGCCAAGCCGCGCGGGGGCCTGTTGCGGGTCTCGGTCGGCCTGGAGGACCCGGAGGACCTGCGGGCGGACCTGGAGCAGGCGCTCGCGACAAGCTGACCGTGATGCGCCTCACGGGCGCTGCCCGTCAGGACTTCGGGCCTACGTGGCGATCGAGTGCCGCTACGGCCTCCCGGCGGGCGACCGACAGCGAGTTGCGGCGGTTCATCTTCCAGGCGACGCCGAGCAGGTCGAGGCCCCACTGGCAGAGGCGCATGATGTCGGTGGATTCGTTGGTGAACATGTAGCGGGGGTAGACGTACTTCTTCCCCCGGACGGTCACCCGGTTGGCGAATCGTGCGCCGTCGGAGTGGAAGAGACCGCGAATGAAGTGACCGGGGCACGCCTGGACAACCGTCTCCTGCCAGTCGGCAAGGGCAATCAGGCGCTCGTGCTTCTTGCCCGGTCCATGTTGCGGCAGCAGGCACGGCCAGTGTTTTCCGTAGCTCTGGACATTGACGCAGCCCCTCTGCTGGACGCGCTGGACCTTCGTCGCGAGCACCGCTCGCATGGCGTGGTCGCAGGCGTCGATCAAGCCCGGCCACGCGTTGCTGCAAGAGATGCGCAACACGGGCACCCGCGCGGACGTCACGAGGTGCCCGTCGCCCAGGTAGAGACCGAGCAGGTAGGCATACGCGGCGGGATCTGTCGGATTGTCGACGTCCGGCCGGCAGCGGAAGCAGCGTAGTGCAGTGCCCTGGGTGATCGGTTCTGGCCGGTCCCGGCACCAGTGCCACACAGTGCGATAGGAGAGGCCTACACTACGGGCGGCATCAGCAACGCTTGCGCCGGATAGGTAGAGTTGCCGCGCTCGGGCACGTATCTCAGGGGAATGCACGAAGACATCTTCGAACGCCTGTATGACACTTTGTGCCCCCGGTGGGATTCGAACCCACACTTTATGGCTTTTGAAACCATCGTCTCTGCCGTTGGACTACAGGGGCCTTCTGTTGATTGGCCATGACAGGTTACCCACTACGCTAGGGGCGGCGACACCCGGTACCGCGGGTGTCGAGGCTCAGACTGGTGGGAGAGGCTCGTGGCCGAGACGCAGACGGATGGGGAGCGCAGGCGCGTACTGATCGCCGAGGACGAGGCGCTCATCCGGCTGGACCTGGCCGAGATGCTGGTCGAAGAGGGCTACGAGGTGGTCGGCGAGGCCGGTGACGGCGAGACCGCCGTGAAGCTCGCCGAGGAGCTGAAGCCGGACCTGGTCATCCTCGACATCAAGATGCCGATCATGGACGGGCTGGCCGCGGCCGAGCGGATCGCCGGCGCCCGAATCGCCCCGGTGATCATCCTCACCGCGTTCAGCCAGCGGGACCTGGTGGAGCGGGCCCGGGCCGCCGGTGCGATGGCGTACCTGGTCAAGCCGTTCCAGAAGAGCGATCTGGTGCCGGCGGTGGAGATCGCTCTCTCCCGCTACTCGGAGATCGCCGCGCTCGAGGCGGAGGTGGCCGGCCTCACCGACCGGCTGGAGATCCGCAAGACCGTGGAACGGGCCAAGGGCGCGCTGATGACCACGTACGGGATGACCGAGCCGCAGGCGTTCAAGTGGATCCAGCGGACGGCGATGGACCACCGGATGACCATGAAGGAGGTCGCCGAGCGGATCCTCGCCGAGACCGCCGGCGGCGAGGTGGCCCAGCCGGCCTCCTGACAGCGCCGGTCGGCCGGTGCGTTGGAGCGGCGGGGATCGATAGACTCCGGTCCGTGGCGGCGCGGCGGCTGGTGGCGATGCTCGGTGTCGTCGTCGTGCTGCTCGTCGGTTGCGTACGGGCGAAGGCGCACGTCGAGCCCGGGCCGCTTCGCCCGCGGTGGCAGCCGCTGGCGCTGCCGGTGCCGCCGGGAACGCCCGGCCGGTTGGTGCTGCGCGACGTGGTGTCCTGCGCCGGGCGCTGGTTCGTGGTGGGCGGGGTGGTCAACCCGGCGGGGGAGACCCGCCCGGCGGCGTGGGCCAGTGCGGACGGTCTCTCCTGGTCGTCCGTGCCGATCGCGTCGTCGAGCTTCTACGGGGCGCGGCACGTGCTCTACGCGGCGGCCTGCCGGCAGGGCCGGCTGGGGGCGCTGGGTGCGCGGAACGGCGGCGTGCACGGCAATCCGCGCACGGGCACCTGGGTGCAGGACCCGGACGGCACGCTGCGGGAGGCGGTGGCCCCGTTCGAGCTGTACGGGGGGCCCCGGGCGGTGAGCGTCTCCAGGCTGGTCGCGGGGCCGGGCGGGTGGCTGGTGGTCGGGTCCCGGGCCGACGGGGCGGCGGTGTGGACGTCGCCGGACGGGGCGCGGTTCACGCTGCACGAGGGTGTGCCGGAGCTGGCCGGCGACGCTCGGGGCCGCACGGTCGGGTTGGACGCGGTGGCCGTACCGCCGGGGTGGCTGGTGGTGGGGGCGGTGCTGCCGCCGCACGGGACGGCGGCGCTGCCGCTCGCCTGGACCTCGGTGGACGGGCGGGCCTGGCGGCGGATGGAGTTGCCGGCGTCGGACGGGCGGAGCCAGGCGCAGCGGGTCGCTCTGGTGGGCGGCGCGGTGGTGGCGGTCGGTCCGGTGCGGGACGGGTTCGGGGTTTGGCGGGCGGCTGGCGCCGGCGGCGGTGCGGGGTGGGCCGGTGCCGCGGGCTGGCAACGGGTCGGCGGTTTCGGTGCGGCGGGTCCGGGGGTGTCGTCGGTGCATGGGCTCGTGTCGGCCGGCGGCGGCGGGTTGCTGGCGGTGACCGGCGACGGGAATCGTCACGGTCTGTGGTTCTCGGTCGATTCGGGCGGTTCATGGCGGCCGATGGTGCTGCCGGTCGCGGTGCCCGATGGTGGGGACACGGCGGTGGCGGCGGCGTTCGACGAGCATCGACTGATGTTGGTCGCCGACGACGGTGGAGAGTCTCGTGCCTGGTGGGCGGCGGTGCCGACCGTCGATCGGTAGCGGGTGGAGCGGCGTTGGCTGCTTACCGATGAAACAAAGGTGAAACTCCCTCGCGACCGACGGTTCTTACAGCGATCGCTTCCAATCCGCCACGGCGTGTAACGGTTCGGTCAACCCGCTCTCCTGGGACTTACGCCACAGCTCCCACGTGGGATAACGTCCCGGCCCAGACCGGCGACGACGGTCTGGTTCGTTCGCCCCCCGCAAGGGCCAATTGGCAGCGGGTGGTTGGGGCCATGCGACGGAGGAGGGTTCGGGCCTTGAGGCAGAAGCTCGCGCGCGTGATCGGTGGAGCTGCCATGCTGGCGCTCGTCGCCGGCGGCACCGCCTGCAGCAGCAGCGGTGGGGACAGCGCGTCCGGTGGTGACAAGTGTGGCAACAAGATCGCGTTCTTCGGTGCGCTGACCGGCAGCTCGGCGGCACTCGGCATCAACGAGAACAACGGCGTCAAGCTGGCCGTCGACAAGTACAACAAGGAGAACGCCGACTGCAAGGTCGAGCTGGTTCCGCTCGACTCGCAGGGCAGCCCGGACCAGGCCCCGGGCCTCGCGCAGAAGGCCATCGACGACCCGAAGATCCTCGGCATCGTCGGCCCGGCATACTCCGGTGAGTCGGAGGCCGCCGACCCGCTGTTCGCCGAGGCGGGCTTGGTGCACATCACGGCGTCGGCGACCCGGCCCAGCCTGAGCCAGCAGGGCTGGAAGACCTTCTTCCGGGCGGTCGGCAACGACTTCAGCCAGGGTCCCGCGGCCGGTACCTACATCAAGGACGTGATCAAGGCCGACCGGGTCTACGTCATCGACGACCAGTCGGCGTACGGCGCGGGCCTGGCCGACGAGGTCAAGAAGGTGCTCGGCGGGGCCGTCGTCGGCTCGGACAAGGTCCAGGGCGAGGGCAAGCAGGTCGAGTTCTCCGGCGTGGTCACCAAGGTTAAGGCCGCCAACGTCAAGGCGATCTTCTACGGCGGCTACTACCAGGAGGCCGGCCTGATCCGCAAGCAGCTCACCGCTGCCGGGGTCACCGCTCCGCTGGTCGCCGGTGACGGCGTGAACGACAAGGCGTACATCGACTCCGCCGGTGCGGCGGCCGCCGAGGGCACGATCCTCACCTGCCCGTGCCAGCCCGCCAGCGAGGCGCGCGGCACCTTCAAGGAGGAGTACAAGGCGCTCAACGGCACCGAGCCGGGCACCTACAGCGACACCGCCTACGACGCGGCGAACATCCTGCTGGCCGGCATCAAGGCGGGCAAGACCGACCGCGCCGGCCTGCTGGACTTCGTGAAGAACTACAGCGGCGAGGGCGTGGCGGCCAACTACAAGTTCGTCGAGGGTGGCGAGCTGGACCCGGCGCAGGTGAAGGTCTGGGCCTTCAAGGTCCAGGGTGGCCAGGTCGTTCCGGACCAGGAGATCAAGAAGTCCTGACGCCGGTCGCTGCTACAGCGATTGAGTCGTGATCGCGGGTGGGGGCCGGGGGGGGGGCCCCCCCCCCCCCCCCCGTTTTTTGGACACCACAAATAAAGGACCCCCCCAAGAAAAAAAAAGGCAGGTTTAAAAAAAATGGGGGGAAAAACACAACCCCCCCACACACCG
>NZ_JBIAFE010000058.1:0-9232 GCF_042869115.1 Micromonospora sp. NPDC007230
GCGCTGCTGCCCCCGCCGCGCCACCGCGATCGTGCAGGCCATCCTCGTCCTGCACCACGTCGAAGCGAACCGCTACGCAGGATGAAAATGGCTCACTAACTGTTAGTGACCGCTCGGCACCTAATCGGCGAAGAATTCAGGCACGCTGAGGCAATACGGAACAGTGCAAATCATGAACCGCGACGAAGCAATCGAAGCCGCGAAGCAGCCCGTCGACTGGACCGACGCAACCGTCGACACCACCGCCAGGAAGGTCGCGATGGTCTATCCACCCGCCTGCCTGACGACCTCCTACGATCATGCTTCGCCGCCGCCATCCACGACCTGCCCTCCGTGCCGCAGGACCAACTCCGCCGCCGATTCCTCGACTGGCTGCCCCACCGACCGTCCGCCACCTAACCCTTTGAACCGCACCCAACATGGTGGAGTCCTCGGGCTGTTTCGCTAACGGCACCTCTCTTGTCAACCTGTACCGCCCGGGGGCTGTCGACGAGTACGCGGACGTCGAGCAGAGGAGCCCGATCATGCAGCTGGCCGCGACCGACAACCACGCCATCGCCTGGGCCGTACACGACGTCGGATCGGCTTGTGGTTCGGCGGCCGTCGGTCACCTCGGTTTTCGCGGCCTGCGGAACCCGGCCATCTCGCGCACCTACGCGTCGTCGGACGGGCGCCGACAACGGACCGTTCGGGGTGAGCCCTGGCCCCCTATTGCGGCATCACCGATCTAACCGGCCCGAACAGGCGTAGGCTGGGGCTATCCCGGAATCGACGACATCCCACTCCTGAGGTGCCCGCCACGCCGGCTCCGCCCGAGGGGATGCCATGTTCGTACCCGAAGCACCCGATCCGCAGCGGCCCGACCGACCTCCCGCCGTCGGAGTGTGGGGAGCACTCCCCCTCCCACCGGGCCGGGTGCCGTTGACCCGCGCCGGCGCGACCCGGATCGGCGTCCGCGCCACGGCGCGCCGCCCGCGATCGTCGCCATGGTGATCCGCACCGCCCGCATCGCCCAGCTGCAGCGCCGCCACTGGCGACGACCCGGCCGTACGGGTCGGCGAACCGGCACCCGCCCGGCGGTTGGCGCGACCCCGCGCACGACCCCACCGCTACGCCGCGGTCACGGCGATAAGGATCCAACATGACGCCATCGACCAGCGCCCTCGCTCCCCCATCGCCGCCATCGACGCCGCGCCTGCGGATCGAACCGACCCGGTCCGCGCGCACGCTGCTCGACGGCGGCTGGTGGCCCCGCTCGACAGATCCGCTCGCGGAGCTGCCCGGCCTCGTCCTCGCCATCGACCTGCTGCACGGGCCGATCGTCAGGCTGCTTCTCAACACCGAGATCTGGGACGGCAACCCACGCCGCCTGACCGTCGGCTGCAGGGTGCTGCGGTTGGGCTACTTCACCAGTCAGCCCGCCAGCCTGCTGACCGCCATCTGCCTCAACGAGGATCGGGTCGACCTGCTGGTCGTCCCGCCGGATACCCCGGTCGACCTGGCCGAGGCGGCGATGGCGCGCGCCGCCACCGCCGGCAACATGGTCCATGCTCCGCAGCTGCTCACCGTCGCCGCGCATGAGGTCCGGGGCGACGGCCGACAGAGCGGGCTGACGCGCCTGGGAGGGCGTGGCGGCCGTCTCCGCACCGCCCCCGGCGACCTTGCCGCGGTCGCTTCCCGCATAGCCGATGCTGGACCCGCCGGACGGTCTGTGCCAACGGAACCGGCGCCCGCGCCGACAGCGCCTCCGCGGAGGCAGCGAAGGACCGGCAATCTTCCCACCATCGCCACCGAGGAGCAGATCATGACAATCGCCCGGCACACGATCGTCTCCGCGCTGCGTCGGCGCGGCCAGCACACCAGGGCCGACTGGGTCGAGCGGGAGCTGCCGGAGCGGGTCGACACCACCCGGCACGCCGGGCTGCTCGCGACCCTGCGTCTCGACCCCGCCGAGCTCGGCGAGTCGACAGCTCGGTGAGAGTGGCCTTGCTGGGACCGGTGGCCTGGCGGACGCCGCCGCGCCACTACGGCCTGCGGGAACAGGTGACCGGCCTCCGGGCCGGGGGCTCGTCGCGCGGGGCGGTCGTCGCCCAGCCTGACCGGCTCCCACCGCACGATCCGCCACGACCTCAGGCACGCGGGAAGGAGCACACGGATTCCTTGTTCGCCGCAGCGTTGACCTGGGTCCAGGCGTGGCCCACCAACCCGCACCGTTCGTCGATATCGCTGCACTCGTTGGCGAGATCCAGCACACGCCTGGAGCAGCGCCCCGCCGCGTCGGCCGGTTTCTGACGAGCCGACGTCATCCCGGTCGCCGGGACTGAACTGCCTTCATGTCGCACCGAGCAGCAGGACTTACGGAGACAACCCCCATGCGCTACCTCAGCGACGTCAACCTGCGCGCCGTACTCAACGTCCTCATTGACAGATCCGGTGGCACGGTGGAGATCAGCAACGAAGAACTGTACGACGCGATGCTGCCAGACCACAGCCACGGCGAACGCGTGCTCATCGAGGAAACAGAAACCGGCCTCAGACTGTCCATCGTTGCTCGCCGGTAGGCCGGCCGTGAAACGTCAAAGCCGCCAGGTCCCCGGACCGCGCGTCGCCGAACTCCTCGGCGAGCGCTGATCTCCAGTTCGCCGCCATACTGACCGCAGAACCTGCGGATTTCGCGCGACCGGTGAGCCCGCCTGGCGACTCTCGGTCAGAGTACACGGACAACGCCGTGCGCGCGAACGAAAACAGGGAACTCGGCTGGCCAAGGAACAATTACCAAGTCCAGTGCCAATTCGACGTCGGCATGGGCTCGGCATCAACACGGCACCTTTTGCAACTACGCCCTTGCATTGTCCAACGATCACAGCACGGGCGCGGGGAACAGGCTCGTGCCGCCGGCGCGGCGGAGTCCCCCTTGGGGCGGGGATGGGCAACACTGTCACGGCAGCGGGCGCCCGACGTGATCTGCACCGATGTCAGGGCCTGCCCGCGTCGACGTGCAGGCCTGTCGTGATCTTGACGTCCTTGTCCTGCTCGGCAAAGCTCGCCGGGTCACCCGTGACGCGGTACGTGGCTCCCACCGAGATGTGGACGCACAGGTGGATTGAACCTGGGATCAGGGTAGGTATGACATCGTGCGGCCTGTTCAGGTCCAGACGAGGGGCAACGGTCAGTGGCAGAAGCGGATCAACACTGGTCATCCGGCGATCCCCGGAAGGTCCTTGAGGCGTTCGAGCAGCTCCCCGGGTTCGTGTGGGTCTTCGAGGGTCCCGACCTGCGGGTTGTGGCCGCGAACCCGGAGGTACGCGCGGCCGTCGGCAATCGCCGTGACCTGATCGGGGAGCCGTTCAAGCAGGCGGTGCCGGAGCTCGCCGGCCAACACATCTTCGAGCTCCTCGACCAGGCCCTGCACGGCACCCGCACCCAGGGCTACGAGCAGCGGATCCTGACAGACCGGCACGGCGGCCGGAAGCTCGAGGAAACTTTCTACACCTTCGACATCGCCCCCTGGCGCGACCCGGGCGGGTCGATCCACGGTGTCATCGTGCAGGCGGTCGACGCCACCGACGTGGTGACCGCCCGACGCGCCGCCGAGTCTGCCGCCACCACCTCCGAGCAACGCTACCGCTACGCAGCCAGCCTGATCTTGGAACTTCAACGCAGCCTGCTGCCCAAGGTCCTGCCCGTCCTGCCCCGGGTTCAGGTCGCCGCCCACTACCTGGTCGCCGGTAGCGACCTCGTCGCCGGAGGCGACTGGTTCGACGTCGTTCCCCTGCCCGACGACCGCATCGCCCTGGCCGTCGGCGACGTCGTCGGGCACGGCGCCGCCGCCGCGGCCGCAATGGGTCAGCTACGCGCCGTCGCTCTGCAGGCGCTACGCTCCGGCAGCACCCTGTCTCAGACGCTGGCCGTCCTTGATGACTTCGCCGGCCACAGCACTGCCACCCGCGCGGCCACGACGTGCATCGCGGTGCTCCACCCGGTGACGGGCACCCTGGAGGTCGCCAGCCACGCCCATCCTCCGCCGCTACTGGTCGACGCCGCCGGCAACACCACATTCATGCCCCTGACCCCGGCGAGTCCGCTTGGTACGCGGTCCGACCCGGCCACCGTCCACACCACCCGACTTGCCGCAGGGGACGTCGTACTGCTCTACACCGACGGCCTGATCGAACGGCCGCACCGCAGTCTGCGCGAGGGCGCCCACTCCTTGGCCACCGCCGCTTCAGCGGCCCGGCACGACACTCTCCACGAGAACACCTCCGTTCCCGACCGGCTGCCCGACCGGATCTGCACGCTCGTCACCGAACGCCTCATGCTCGCCGACGGCGGCTACCGCGACGACATCACGATCCTGGCCGCCTACCTCCTGCCCGAACCCGTCACACCCCTGCATCTCACCCTGCCCGCCGAGCCGGCCGCGTTGCGCCCGTTGCGCAGGCAGCTGATCGATTGGCTGAGCACGATCGGTGCCAGCGCCGAGGACATAAGCGACCTCATTCACGCCGTGGGAGAAGCAGCCGGCAACGCCATCGAACACGCCGATTCATCCGACTCGCCCGCGGCCTTCTCCGTGGACGCCGTCCTGGACGGTGACGGCGTCGTTCACCTCACCTGCGCCGACCGGGGACGATGGCGCCCAGCACTGCCCGATCCCGGGAGGCGCGGTCGCGGACTGGCGATGATCCGCGGTCTCGTCGACCATCTGGAGGTCGTCCGCACCGACGTCGGCACCAGCCTCCGCATGCGCCACCGCCTCGGTCGCCCGACCATCGTGACCAGCGGGGCCGTGCATCCGAGGGCTACTCGCCGCCGCAACCCCATGGTCGATGAGATATCGATTCACGTCATCGAAAGCCCGGACGGGAAGACGCTCGAAGTGCACGGCCCGGTGGACGTGGTCACCACCTCCCGACTGCACGCCGCGATCCTGCAGGCCAACCGGGGCGGTGCTCTACCCCTCATCATCGACGTCAGCGCGGTCAGTCATCTCAGCAGCGCGGGCGTGCAACTCCTGCACCGCCTCGCGGCGGACTTGGACCGCCTGCGGGTCGCCGCCGAACCCGGCAGCCCCGCCGAGGCGGTGCTGACGCTGACTGGCCTGCAGGACCTGCTCACGCGCCCGGCACGCCCAGCCTCTGAAGATGCGGGACCCAGGCTCGAGTGAACGGCCGGCGCGTTTCCGCCCCGGCCCGGCCGGGCGCTCGCAGAGGTGGCCGCTGAACGCTACCCGGTGGGGCCGAGCACCGAGACCTCGGTGATTTCGGCGTCCTCGGCGGCGCCCAAGCCGCGTACCTGGTAGCTGGTCAGTACCTTCAGCCATCGGTCGGGCAGGTGCCCGCGGCCGGGATCACCGACAAGGACACGCGCGCCGCGGTCGGCGGCGCGGTGTAGGAACCCCAGCATCCGCGCGGCCAGTTCGGGGTCGTAGAAGGCGTCGCCGGCGAGGATCACGTCGGCGGGGCCGCCGTCGCCGTCGAGCAGGTCGCCCTCGTTCACCGCCAGCGTGACCGCGTTGGCCGTGGCGTTCATCGCGACGGCCGCCAGTGCGTACGGGTCGATGTCGTTGGCGGTCACCTCGGCGGCGCCCGCCTTGGCGGCGGCGATGGCGACCAGACCGGACCCGGACGCCACGTCGATCACCCGTCGGCCGGCCACCACCTGCGGATGGTCCAGGACGTACCGGGCGAGGGCCTGGCCGCCGACCCAGGCGTTCGCCCAGAACGGCGTGAGGCCCGGCCCGACGCGCGCCTCCAACCTGGCCCGCAACAGGATCGCGTCATCGGCCAGGTGCAGGCGGATCTCCGGTACGAACGGAAGATGCGCGAGGTGCAGTCCGTCGAACTCGTCGGCGCGGAACGCGACGAAGGGCGTGAGCAGGGCGCCGGTCGGCGTAGGCAAGACATGCTCCGTTCATGATGGTGGCGGTGAGCCGGGCACCGGCCTCGTAGTACATGTGCGCGGTGCGGTTGCCGGTCAGGCGACCGGTTTCAGGCACCCGCCGGACAAGGAGTACGTCCGACCGCGTGCAGGTGGCGCAGCGCCTGGGCGTACGACTCGAACAGGCCCGTCTGACAGTACGTGAGGCCGTGGCAGCGGCAGAACGACTCGACGATCGTCTGCGCGCGCCGCAGGTTCGACCGGGGCATGCTGGGGAACAGGTGGTGCTCGATCTGGTAGTTCAGGCCGCCGAGCATGAAGTCGGTCAGCCAGTGGCCGCGCACGTTCCGCGAAGTGAGCACCTGGCGGCGCAGGAAGTCGGTGCGGTCACCGGCGGCGAGGATCGCCATACCTTTGTGGTTCGGCGCGAAGCTGCACCCGAGGTACAGCCCAAACAGGCCCTGCTGGACGAGGATGAACACGACCGCACGGACCGGCGAAAGTATCAGGAAGACCGCGCCGAGGTAACCGATGACGTGGCTGGCGAGCAGCACCGACTCCCATGCGCGGGGGCGTCCGCCGCGGCGCAGCAGGGCACGCACGCTGTTCACGTGCAGGCTAAGGCCCTCCAGCAGAAGCAGCGGGAAGAAGAAAAATGCCTGGTAGCGGTACGCGAACGCGGCAACGCGCCCGCGGTCTCCGGCCTGGCGGGAGGTGAACGCGAGCGCCCTGATCTCAAGGTCCGGGTCGGCACCGTCTGTATTCGGGTGGGCGTGGTGCCGATTGTGCTTGTCCACCCACCAGCCGTAGCTCAGCCCGATGGCCAGATTGCCGTGCAGCAGCCCGAGCACATAGTTCGCCCGCCGGGACGCGAAGATCTGCCTGTGTCCGGCGTCGTGCCCGAGGAACCCGAGTTGAGTGAAGACGAACGCGAGGAAACCGGCGACGATCAGCACCCACCACGAGTCCCCGATGAGCGCGAAGGCAGTCCAGCCGGCCGCGAACAGCAGACCGGTGATGGCGATCTTCCAGACGTAGTACCCGGTGCGACGCTCCAGCAGTCCAGCGCCACGGATCTGGCGCAGGAGATGGGCGTACGCGCTTCCGCTGCCGGTTTGCGGCGGCGCTATAAACATGGGCGCCTCCCGGCGGGTGCTGCGCCGACGCCGACGCCTGCCAACCATCGAGGGGCGGTAGGCACGCGCCGGCGGTGGTTCAGATGGCGCGGATGTTCGCGGCCTGCGGGCCCTTGGCTCCCTGCGTGATGTCGAACTCGACCCGCTGGTTCTCATCAAGGCTGCGGAAGCCGTTCGAGGCGATCGCCGAGAAATGGGCGAACAGGTCCGCGCCACCGCCGTCCGGGGTGATGAACCCGAAGCCCTTGTCCGCGTTGAACCACTTCACAGTGCCGACAGCCATGTCTTCTCCTTGGAAGGCTGGATTCGGGACCCACACCGTGCGGGCCCCGACGTCGCGGTGTTGATCGCCCACATCCGGAGATGACCGGAAAATACCAAGCGCCGAGGATCGGATATCCGCCACGCGCTGGCGAAATTCGGAAAACAACTGCAACGGGACTCACCGTAGCACGCTCGGATAGGGCACAAGCCGGACCACATGAGGCACTTCCCCTTCCCCGAAGCCCACGCCCTGGTCGCCCGGCAGAGCGCAACACGGTGTGCACCAACGCGCCAACAACCGCGACGCGCACCCTCCTGCCGCTGATCCTGGCCGTCGTCTGCCTGGCGCCTACCCCGCTGCCGCGGGCCCTGATCGCCACCGCTGCTCACGTCGCCAGGGCAATGCGCCCTTCGGCGCGGCCACACTGAGCCGTTTCACCCTGAGCAGCGGCTGGTCTCGACGCCGTACAGGACGAGGACGGCCTGCACGACCGCTTCGCCCGGCGGAGGCGGCAATGCGCTGTCGTTCCTGGGTACTCGGCGGTTCAGTCCCGTATACAATTGGCCCGAAAGGGGCGGCTTGTCAGATTATGATCGTGTTTAGGGGCAGCCGGGCGGCGGAGTATCGAGGCGAGCCGCCGATTGCCGTTGGCCGACCGTTCGCCAGATCGGGCGGCCTGTGACGAACGACCGGGCGGTGGGGCTGACCCGCCAGGCCGAGGGACCGCAACGAGCAACCCTGTTAGAGCTGTTCCTCGATCTGGTCTTCGTTGCCGCGCTCGCCCTGACCTCGCAGAAGCTGGCCGCTGATCTGACCTGGCCCGGCGCTTTTCAAACCCTGGTCCTGCTGATGGCACTCTGGTGGGTCTGGTCGGTCACCGCGCTCACGACCGACCTCTACCTACCGCATCGGCCACCGATCTACCTCATGACCATCTCGGTCATGTTCGGCACCATACTGATGGCCGCCGCGCTGCCCGCGGCCTTCACCCGCGACGCCGTGGTCTTCGCGGCCGCCTACGTGGCGATCCACCTTGGCCGCAATCTCTTCTTGGCGCCCGTCTTGCGGGGACCGCAGCCACGTCGACACGCGGCGCGATTTCTCTTCTGGTTCTCCGTCTCGGCCGTGCCGTGGCTCGCCGGAGCCACCATGGCAGGCACCACGCGTGGCGCGCTGTGGACGGCGGCCCTTGCCCTGGATTACGGGTCGGCCTGGCTCCGCTACCCCACACCCCGGCTCGGTCGGATACCCAGCTCGCAGTACCGGCTAGCGGCCGAACACCTGGCCGAGCGCTACCAACAGTTCTTCACTCTCGCCCTCGGCGACCTCATCCTGGTCCCCACCCTGACATTCGCCGGCCGCGGATTCGCGCTCGACCGGACCGTCGCGTTCGTGCTCACGTTCGTCACCACCGTGCTGCTGTGGCAGATCTACCGCCAACGCGCCGGGGTCCTGCTACAGGCCGCCATCGAGTCCTCCCGTGACCCAGGCCGGCTCGTACGGTCAGCGCCCTACACCCACCTGATCATGGTCGCCGGCGTCGTCGTCGCCGCAGCCGGAGCCGAAACCATCATCCGCCACCCCAGCGGCGACACCACCCTCGGGCTCGTCGCCGTCATTCTCGGCGGGCCCGCGTTGTTCCTGGCCGGCCGAGCCCGATTCGAGTACGAGGTATTCAGCCGAGTCTCCCCATCCCGGCTGGTCGCACTGCTCGTCCTGGCCCTCGCCGCGCCGGTGATGGTGTACGTACCACCGCTGGGGGTCGCCATCGCCGCGAACCTGGTCCTGGCCGGAATCGCCACCGCGGACATCATTCGCGCCCACGGCCGCCCACCCGAAGCACCATCCCCCGCCTTCTAGGGCGTGTCCTGTCGATCATGGATGGGCAGTCCTGGTCATGACATGCTTCGGGCGTGTACTGGACCGAGGATCGCCGGCGTTTTGAGCGTCT
>NZ_JBIAFE010000059.1:0-8811 GCF_042869115.1 Micromonospora sp. NPDC007230
CTCAAAAAAGGGGGAAAGTCTTCAACCGGCTGGCTCGCGGGGCGAGGGGGGTTCGCCTCCTGCGCGGCGCCGGGACCATATCCAACGACCGGCGGCCCACCAACATTCCGGGCCCGAGCACCCCGCCACACGGGGCGGCTTCCTCGGTCGCGAGTCATCTGCAACGACCGGCGGCCCGCCAACATTCCGGCGTGGCCGACCCCGCCGCACGGGCATCGGTCGGGTGGCCATCTGCAACGACCGGCGGCCCATCGTCATTCCGCCCCGGGCCCACCCGGGCGACCCCGGTTCGCGGGGGGCCTACCTCGGCCGTGCACCCGTATTCAACGACCCCCAGCCGCCCACCATTCCCGGCCCAGGACCCCGGCCGTCACCCGCAAACCGGACACCACCCACCACAACCCCCGGCCACGTGGCCGACGCCCTCCGTTGATCCACTCCAGATCCCGCAAACGGCGGTATCCAAGCGCCCACCACACCACCACATACCGCACACCGAGTCGATCACCGCGCTCTGCCCAACCACGGAGGCGACACGTTAGGGGAAAGTGGCCCCTCAGAGCGCCGCGAGGGCCCACTTTCCGCGAAAGTGCGCCGAGCACCCACCCGGGGGACCAACGACAGGCCAGCCACGACCAGCCAACCAGGGCGAGCCCCCAGCCCGCACCCGGCACGAACCACGCAACCGCCACAAGCCGGACGCAGAATCGCACGACGTACCCCGAGGCCGAACCGCGCAGCCCACAGAAGCCGGCGACGAAGGCCAGGACGCACACCTGACGCGAACCACGCAGGCTGCACATCCGAACGGCGCCAGACCACGACGCGTGGTGTGGCCCGCCGTGACCGGCGCAGGGATCAAGCCTGACCGCCCGGAGCCGGGCACGGCGGCCCACACCACGGCGAAGGCGTAGCGCACCGGCTCCCAGGTCCACCCGTGCGCCCCAGCAGCGACCACGATCGGCAGCGACCATGCGGGCTACGGCGAGCACAACCCACAGTCGGCAGCCACTCGCGACAGGTGCACGGCGAGCCACAGCCTCAATCGCGACCAAAGCCGGCAGCGACCCATGACGGGGCACCGCGGGCCACATCCGCACCACATCGACGAACAGGACATCGGGAAAACCGGCGACAGGGGTTACCCTGACAGCATGTCGGCCGTCACCAGCGCGTACCTCGCCCGCCCCGGGCGTCCCGCCGTGGTGGCCCGCACCCTCGCCGAGCTCACCGGCCCCGCCCGCGGCATCGTCGAGCTGCCGGTACGGCTGATGTGGAGCAGCGAGCGCGCCTTCGATCTCGGCGAGCCGGACGACCTGCTCTGGATGTACGAGAACGTGCTGCGGGAGACCACCCGCGTCGACGACCTGCGCGAGTTGATCGACGGGCGGACGTTGCGCAGGGTGTGGCGGCGGTTGAACCTGCCCCGGGGCGTCCGCCTGGCCTGGGAGAGCCGGCACCGGGATCTGCGTACCGCGTGAGCCATCTGCACGACTTCTACCGGGACGTGGCCCGGGTGGCTCTCGCTGCCGCCGGTCCGCACCGGTTCGTGCTGGGCGGCGGCGTGGCGTGGGCGGCGCACGGCCTGGTCACCCGCCCCACCGAGGACGTGGACCTGTTCGCGGACGTGGAGGGTGCCGCCGCCGCGGCGGCGGCCGGGGTACGGGCCGCGCTGGAGCGGGCCGGCTACCAGGTGGTGGACGCGGATCCGGGCAGCGAGCTGGCGGAGCTCTTCGACGGCTTCGACCGGGACATGCGGGACTTCGTGGTGAGCCGGGACGGCCGGCAGATCCGGCTCAGCCTGGCCCGGCTGGACCGGTACCGCAGCCCGGTGGTGATGGACCTGGGGCCGGTGATGGACGTCCGCGACCTGATCGCCAACAAGACCGCCGCGCTGGTCAACCGCCGGGAGGTACGCGACTACGTCGACGTCTCCGCCGCCCTGGACCGGTACGACGTGACAGAGCTGCTGGCGCTGGCCCGGCAGGTGGATCCGGCGCTGGACCTCGAGGACGTGCGGGCGGCGGGCCGCTACCTGGACGAGGTGCCGGACCGGCGCTTCAGCCGCTACGGGCTGGACGCCGACCAGGTGGCCGAGGTGCGCCGCCGGATGGCCGCCTGGCCCCGCTGACCGGGCGGCTCCGGCAGCGCCTCACCGGGTGAGCTTGCCGCCGGTGACCCCGAGGATCTCCCCCGTCACGTAGCTGGACTCCTGCGAGGCGAAGAAGACGTACGCGGGGGCGAGCTCGGCCGGCTGGCCGGGGCGGCCCATCGGCACGTCGGTGCCGAACTGCTTCACCTTCTCCGGGGGCATGGTGGCCGGGATCAGCGGCGTCCAGATCGGGCCGGGCGCGACGGCGTTGACCCGGATCCCCTGGTCGGCCAGGTCCAGCGCGAGCGCCTTGGTGAAGTTCGCGATGGCCGCCTTGGTGGTGGCGTAGTCGAGCAGCTGCGGCGACGGGTTGAAGGCCTGGATCGAGGAGGTGTTGATGATCGCCGACCCCTCGGGCAGGTGCGGCACGGCCGTCCGGCACAGCCAGAACATGGCGTACACGTTGGTCTTGAACACCCGGTCGAACTGCTCGGTGGTGATGCCAGCGAGGCCCTTGTCCTGGGCCATCTGGAAGGCCGCGTTGTTGACCAGGATGTCGATGCCACCGAGGTCGGCCAGCGCCCGGTCGATCAGCTGCTGGCAGTGGCTCTCGTCGGTGAGGTCGGTACGCACCGCGACACCCTTGCGGCCGGCCGACTCGATCAGCCGGACGGTGTCCCGGGCGTCGGCCTCCTCCTGCTCGCCGAGGTAGGAGATGAGCACGTCGGCGCCCTCCCGGGCGTACGCGATGGCGACGGCCCGGCCGATGCCGGAATCACCCCCGGTGATGACGGCGCGCTTGCCGGCGAGCCGGTCGCTGCCCCGGTAGGACTCCTCGCCGTGGTCGGGCTTCGGTCCCATCCGCTGCTCGGAACCCGGCGGGGGCTGCTGCTGCGTGGGCTGCCCCTGCTGCTGGCCGTACTGGCGGGTGGGGTCCTGCTGGGTGTACTGGTCCTCGCTCACCGGCGTCTCCTCGTGCCGCTTCATCCGGTCCGGTCCGGTTCCGCCCTACCCGCGCGCAGGAGGCGGAAACGACTTTCGGGTGTACCGGATGTGACCGTCAGGCCACGTCCGGCGCTGACGTGGTGAAACACCGCAGGGCGATGTGGCGCACAGGACAGCAGGTCGTTATGGTGCGCAACGGCGCCCACGAGGCGCCTACACCCCCATGGAAAGGCACCTCATGACTTCCTCCTCCGGCGCCTCGCGCCGCCAGGTGCTGGCCGTCGCGGCCGCCGCCGCGACCGCTCCGCTGCTCGCCGGTGCCCCCGCCCGGGCCGCCGGCGCAGCCCCTGCGAAGACCTGGGACCTGACGATCCTGGGCACCTCGGACACCCACGGCAACGTCTACAACTGGGACTACTACAAGGACGCCGAGTTCGACGACAGCAAGCACAACGACGTCGGCGTCGCGAAGCTGGCCACCCTGGTCAACCAGATCCGCGCGGAGCGCAAGGGCAAGGCGACCCTGGTGCTGGACGCCGGAGACACCATCCAGGGCACCCCGCTGGCCACCTACTACGCCAAGCAGGAGCCGATCACCGTCACCGGTGAGACGCACCCGATGGCCAACGCGATGAACGTGCTGAACTACGACGCCGTCACGCTGGGCAACCACGAGTTCAACTACGGCCTGCCGCTGCTGGCCAAGTGGATCGAGCAGCTCGGTTTCCCGGCCCTCGCCGCCAACGCGATCAACGAGAAGACCGGCAAGCCGGCCTACCTGCCGTATGTGATCAAGCCGGTCAACCTTGGCGGGCACGGCGCGCCGGCGCTGAACGTCGGCATCCTCGGCCTGACCAACCCGGGCGTGGCCATCTGGGACAAGGGCAACGTCGAGGGCAAGCTGATCTTCGCCGACATGATCGAGACCGCGGCCAAGTGGGTGCCGATCATGCGGGAGCGCGGCGCCGACCTGGTCATCATCTCGGCGCACGGCGGCGACAGCGGCACCTCCAGCTACGGCCCGGAGTTGCCGAACGAGAACCCGGTGGCGCTGATCGCGGAGCAGGTGCCGGGGATCGACGCGATCCTCTTCGGCCACGCGCACAACGAGGTGCCGGAGAAGTTCGTCACCAACAAGACCACCGGCGAGCAGGTGCTGACCTCGGAGCCGTCGCGGTGGGGCCAGCGGCTCACCCGGATGGACTTCACCCTGACCCGGGAGAAGGGCCGCTGGAAGGTGGTCGCCAAGGGCTCCACCATGCTGAACACCAACACCGTGGTCGAGGACCCGGCGGTCCTCGCGGCGGTGCGTGGCCAGCACACCAAGACGGTCGACTACGTCAACAAGGTCGTCGCCCAGTGCACCGTGGAACTGTCGGCCGTCGAGTCGCGGTACAAGGACACGCCGATCCTGGACTTCATCAACCACGTCCAGACCGACGTGGTCACCAAGGCCCTGGCCGGCACCGCCTACGCGGGCCTGCCGGTGCTGTCGATCGCGGCGCCGTTCAGCCGTACCGCCGTCTTCCCGCAGGGTGACGTGCGGATCCGCGACCTCGCGGGCCTGTACGTCTACGACAACACCCTCGAGGCTGTCGTGATCAGCGGCGCCGAGGTGAAGGCGTACCTGGAGTACTCGGCCAAGTACTTCAAGACCTTCGCGGTGGGCGACACCGTCGACCCGGCGAACATCAGCGACCCGGCCGTGCCGGACTACAACTACGACGTCATCTCGGGTGTCGACTACGACATCGACATCTCGAAGCCGGTCGGCCAGCGGATCACCCGTCTGGTCCTGCCGGGCACCGACACCCCGGTCGCCGCGGACGCCCAGTTCGTCATCGCGGTGAACAACTACCGGCGCAGCGGTGGCGGCAACTTCCCCGGCGTCGTCAAGACCCAGGTCTACAACGAGCAGCAGGAGATCCGCCAGTTGCTCATCGAGTGGGCGCAGGCCAAGGGCGCCATCAACCCGGCCGACTTCTTCGTGCCGAACTGGAAGCTGGTCCGCGCGGGCGTGCCGGTCTTCTGATCCGTGCCGGTTCGGCGGGCCGCGGGGTCACCCCTGCGGCCCGTCGGCCGTTTCCGGGCTCAGCCCGGACTGTTGCGCAGGGCCCACTCCTCGGGGCCACCGGTCGGCTCGGGCCGGTCCCGGCGGGCGTCGGTCTCGGTCAGTTCGACCCGCTCCTCGGGGCGGACCGTGGGCGGCAGTTCGCCGAAGCGCACGTGCCGCAGGAACGCGTACTCCTCGTCGGTGAACGACTCGCTCGGCTCGCTCATGAGGGCATTGTGCGCCTGTCCGTCCACCGTCGGCATCAACCCGCGCCGGGTGGGTAGACCGCCGCCACGACCGGCAGCGACGCGCTGGAGTACGACGATGCGCGCGGCCGCTGCCGCGCCTGCCTGCGGGGCTGGAGAACCAGTGCCGCGTCGTCCCCCGTCGGCGGCATCGGACTCAGTCCCGTCCGGCCGGTCGCCGACGAGCCACCGCCCCTGCCGCTGGAGACCGGCGCCCTCAGGGCTGCCGGGCTGTCGATCCGTTCCGCCGCATCGGCGGGAGCCGGTCCAGCAGGGCGAGGCCGGCTCGGACCGGACGGCGGGCCAGGGTCCGGTCGAAGCTGGCCTCGCCCTGGCAGAAGCGGGCGAACATCCGCCAGCCCGGCGGGGTGGCCAGCATCGCGTGGAACACGTCGGGTCGGCGCTCGAAGATCTCCAGCAGCCGGTGTCCGGCCCCCATGGCGGGCACCAGATCCCGGCGTACCGCCCGTTCGTAGGCGTCCGGGTCGCCGCCGGCGACCGCCTCCCCGGCCAGCCGGCCCGACCGCAGGGCGAAGCTGATCCCCTCCCGGCTCCACGGCTCCAGCAGGCCGGCCGCGTCGCCGGCGACCAGCACCCGGCCGCGGCGCAGCGGCGAGTCGGCCGCCCGACAGCGGGTCAGGTGGCCGGAGTCCTGCTCCGGGGTCACCCCGGACAGGCCCAGCCGCGCCACGAAGTCGCGCAGGTAGGCCCGGGTCCGCTCGCCCTCGCCGCGTGCGGAGATGACGCCGACGGTCAGCCGGTCCCCCTTCGGGAAGACCCAGGCGTACGACCCGGGGACCGGCCCCCAGTCGATCAGCAGCCGGCCCCGCCAGCGGTCCTGCTCGACGGGCGGGACCGGCAGTTCCAGTTCCAGCCCCAGGTCGACCTGACGGTAGGCCACCCCGACGTGCCGGGCGGTGACGCCGGAGGAGCCGTCGGCGCCGACCACGGTGCGAGCGCGCACGGTTTCGCCGTCGGCCAGCCGCAGGCGTACCTCGTCGGGGTCCTGCTCGACGGCGCGGACCGCGACGCCCTCGCGGATCTCGGCCCCGGCGGCGACCGCGGCGGCGCGCAGCCGGTCGTCGAACTCCTCGCGGCGGACCATGCTCACCAGCGGCGACGGGTGCCGGCGGGTGAAGGCGCGTCGCCCGTCCCGGGTGAACGTGACCCGGTCGACCCGGTCGTGGACGGGCACCTCGATCCGAGCGGCCACCTCGGCCAGCGAGGTGGCGATCAGCCCGCCGCCGCAGGTCTTGTAGCGGGGATGGGTGGCGCGCTCGACCACCAGCGTGCGGACGCCGGCACCGGCCGCGACACGGGCGGCGGTGAGCCCGGCGGGGCCGCCGCCGACGACGACGAGATCCCAGTTGATCACTGCTGCAGCCTAGGGCACGAGCGGGCGCGAACGCTGGTCACGCGCCCGACGCGACCGCCCGAACGGGTGGGCATCATCGGACGCCGGCCGGGTAACCGCCGGGCGCAGACCGCCCGCGGGTTCGGGCGGGTCACCGAGGAGGGAAGCGATGCAGCGGGTACAGCTGTCTGAGGTCGAGGAGCGGGTGTACCAGGCGGTGACCGCGCTGGAGGTGCGGGGTCACGTCCCCTACCCTGACCTGATCGCCGAGGAGACCGGGATGACCGAGGAGGAGCTGCGCGAGCCACTGCACCTGCTCACCGAGCGGGGCCTGCTGCACCGCGAGGACTCCCCCATGGCCGGTCTGGACTTCGGCCCGCGGTGGTGCGCGCGTCAGATGGCGTGACGCGTCGTTTGCCCCTTCGGGGACCGGGTAGCGATCGGGAATGCGTGATCGACGGTCATCGGGGGGCACGATGAGCGCGGATCGGTCGCCGCCACCGGCGGACACCGAGTACGACAACCGCCGCCGCTGGCAGGCGCTCGGCGTCGGCCTGGTTGCCGCGTTCATGACACTGCTGGACGTCAGCATCGTCAACGTCGCAGTACCGTCGATCGACCGGGCCCTGCGGGCGACGCCGAGCGACCTGCAGTGGGTGCTGTCCGGGTATGCGCTCACCTTCGGCCTGGTGCTGGTGTCGGCGGGACGCTTCGGTGACGCACGCGGTCGCCGAATCGGGTTCGTGGTCGGCGTGGCGCTTTTCACGGTGACCAGCGCGCTGGCCGGACTGGCCCGCTCCCCCGAGTGGCTGATCATCGCCCGGCTCGTCCAGGGCGCCGCCGCCGGAGTGGTCAACCCGCAGGTGAGCGGCCTGATCCAGCAGCTGTTCCGGGGCGCCGAACGGGGCCGCGCGTTCGGGCTGCTCGGCGCCACCATCGGCATCTCCACCGCCATCGGCCCGCTGCTCGGTGGGCTGCTCATCCAGCTCGGCGGCGAGCAGCACGGCTGGCGGTGGGTGTTCTTCGTGAACGTCCCGGTCGGCATCCTCGCCGTGTTTCTCGGCTGGCGGCTGATGCCGGCCCGCCCGACCGGCGCGCAGAACCGGCACCGGCTCGACCCGATCGGCGTGCTGCTGCTCGGGGTCGGGGTGACCCTGGTGCTGCTCCCGCTGGTGCAGCGGCAGCAGTGGCAGGGCGCGGCGAAGTGGCTGCTCATCCCGACCGGGCTGCTCTTCCTGGTCGCCTTCGGCCTCTGGGAGCGGCGGTACGCCCGCCACCGGCCGCCTCTGTTCGACCTGCGGCTGTTCGGACTGCGCTCGTACACCCTGGGGACGCTGATCGGTCTGCTCTATTTCGCCGGGTTCACCGCGATCTTCTTCATCTTCACCCTCTACCTGCAGATCGGGCTGAACTACTCGGCCCTCGCCGCCGGGCTGGCGATCACCCCGTTCGCGCTCGGCTCGGCGGCGGCGTCGGCGCTGAGCGGCCGGGTGGTCACCCGGTACGGCCGGCCGCTGGTCGCCGTCGGCCTGCTGGTGGTGGTGATCGGCCTCGGTGCGGTCGTCTGGGTGTTGGGCGGCTCGTCGCACGTCTCGGTGCCGCTGCTGACCGCGGTGCCGTTCCTGCTGGCCGGGTTGGGTAGCGGCCTGGTCATCGCGCCGAACCAGACGCTGACGCTGTCCGAGGTGCCGGTGCCGCAGGCCGGCAGCGGGGCCGGCATGCTGCAGACCGGCCAGCGGATTGGCTCGGCCGCCGGCATCGCGGGGGTGGGTGCGCTGTTCTTCTCGGTGCTCGGCAGCACCCGGGGCGACTGGGCGACCGCGTTCCGGCACTCGCTGCTGCTGGCCGCCGGGATCGTCGTGCTGGCGCTGATCGCCGCCGTGGTCGACATCGCCGGAGGTCACCCCCGGCCCCGGACGACCTCCTGACCGGGATCGGACGTCGGTCAGCGCTGACGGTGACTTTCCAAGATCCGGAAGCGACTGCTGGCCGGCACCCGTGTTGGGGTGCCGGCCAGTGGCGTTGGGTGCTTGTTCGGTTGTCAGCTGTGGTGCTCGGCTGTTTGGGTCAGCTGTTCCAGTGCTGGGCGACGAGGTCGGCGGCCTGCTGTTCCCACTGGGCG
>NZ_JBIAFE010000060.1:0-8705 GCF_042869115.1 Micromonospora sp. NPDC007230
GCACGCTGTCGCCCACCGCACCACCGCGATCGTGCGGGCCACCCTGGTTCTGCGCCGCGTCAGAGCCGAGCGCCGTGCAGGATGAAAATGGCTCACTGGAGAACCCGGGACGCATACGTTTCCTAGGCGAGGCGTCCCGGGTCCAGATGCGACGACGGCCCGCCTTGTGGCGGGCCGTTTCGTGTTTGTGCCGCTCGGTCCGCGGCACGGCTGTGGCTGTCTCCCTGGGGAGGCAGCGTTGGCGTGGCTCAGTCAGGGGAATGTGTTCGGCGGTGTGGAGCCGTCGATGCTTGAGGTGGCGCCCCGCTCGGGCGAGGGGGTACCGCCCGGCGCTGGATTCGCCCGGTCGGTAGGTGGGCCGGTATGGCTCGTCGGTAGGTGGCCGCCGGTCCAGGAGGCGGCTTATGCGCGGGATTCGCGCAAGACGGGCGGGCGACAGCTGGGGAATCGGCAGATGTTGACGGCGAATGCGGGCTCTTGGCGTCGGTGCGACGGTGGGGGCCCCGGGTGTTCGTGTTAGCGGCGCACTGGGTGCGCGGCCTGGTCCGCACGGAGTGTGGCGGCCAGGTCCCCCGGGATGACGGCGTAGGGTTCTACGGCCAGGAGCACCTCGGCCGGGTCGAGGATCGTCTCGACCAGGCCAACCCGAACCATGTCGGGTTTGTTGTCGGGGTCGGTGACCGGGTCCCAGGCGAAGTCGACGACGGTCGCGAAGAAGGTGCGGTGCGGGTTCCAGCCGACCTGGACCGTGTAGCGGTCGAAGCCGGGTTTGGGTGTGAGGGTGTAGTTGCTCATCGTTTCCTTTCCATAGGGGTGAACGGCCGAGCCGGCTGACATGAGGTGCGCCGAGTGGGTCCTGCCGCGGCGAGGCTGCTGATGAAGGCCGGCGCGAACGCCGGAGGACCGGTTCTCATGCCTCGGGCTGGCGGGCGCGTCCCTCGGCCATCTCGACGACCTTGTCGCGTCGCGCGGCGGGAAGGCCGGCGAGCAAGTCGACATACTGCTGTTCCTGTGCGGTGACCGGCTGCGCGAACGCCTGCTTGTAGGCCAGGCGCGCTGCCTCGTGTGCGGCTTCGATCGCGCCGCTGTGGTCGTGGGCGACGGCGGCCTGACGCAACTGCTCGGCCGCGGCAAGCGGGTCGCGGGACAGCGTGATGTCGTAGATGCGGAAGTTCGCCGAAAGGTCCGCCGCGCCGATCGCCGTGATCAGGCACAGGTTCGCCTGGACGTGGTGGGCGTATGCCTCGGTGCGGGCGGGTGTTTCGCCGCGAGCCCGCACGGCGGCGCGTTCGGCGTTCCAGTGCAGCCGGGCATCTTCGGCGTGTCTGGCGAGGGCGAGCAGCATGCTGCGAGTGGGATCCACTGTCTGCCTCCTGTTGTTGAGGGTTTCCGGCTAGCGGGTTGAGGGCTTGATTCGGGCAGCGGCGACGGCCTGCTCGAACACCGATGGCGGGAGTCCGCCGTGCAGCGACTGCAGCAGCATTCCGGCGAGCTGGTATGCGGGATCCACCTGCAGGGCACGGTGCGCTGCCATGGCGGCCAGGGCGCCGTCGCCGCAGCGCCACGCGGTGAGCGCGAGCAGGGTGGCCGGTGCCGGCACGAGCACCTCTTCGGCGCGGCGGGTGATGTCGGCCCAGAACGTGACGTGCCGGTCGTGCGGCTGGGTGAGGTCCGCAGCAAGGTCCCGCACGGATGGCCGTTTCAGGAGCACGGTGAGCCAGGCGACCTCGTCGTCGGTGAGGCGCTTGCCCCCGTCGTGGTGTCGCAACGCGTCGCGGACTGCGTGGGCGCCGGCTTCGTCCACGCCCGTGTTGCCGGCGGCGCTGACCGCCTTCAGGCGGGTGATCGCCTCCCGGGTTGCGCGGCGTATGCCGTCACGGGCGGCGCCGCCAACGGGTGCGAACCGGGCGGCAACGGCTGCCCGGTCCGGTAGTGCGACCAGCCCGGCGGCGGTGGCCTGCACGGCGACGAGTGAGGTCGGGTCGAGCGGGGTTCCTTGGGGTGGACAGCAAGCGGGGTTGTCGCAGGTGAGGTTGTAGACCCGGGTGCCGGTGACGCGTAGCAGTTGCCGGAGGGCCATGCCGCTGGCGGTGAACGCGTCGCCGACGCTGCCTAGTGCCGGGTTGACGTGCTCGGGATCGCCGTAGCCGATGAGCATGATGTGAGTGATCGGCTGCTGCCGCCGCACGACCGGGACCAGGTTGGCGGCGAGGTCGAACAGGTGGCTTGCGGGGGCGCCGGGGGCGGGCAGGTCGGCCCGGGCGGCGAAGACGACGCGGCGGCCCCTGTTGGCGAGTACGACGATGCTGCCGTCGCTGGGACGGAAGCCGAGGAGGTACGGCACCGCGGTTACCAGGTCGGCTGGGGATCGCACGGTCAGCTTATTGTCTGGAAACGGCATGATGATCTCCACTGCTGGTTGAGGTCGACAATTGGCGGGAGGCGAGCGGGTAGGCGCCGCGCGTGCCCGGCGTCGGCTGGGCGCGGCGCGACGCGGCCCCTGCGGGAACAGGCGCGCCGATCACCGGATCGGCGCGCCTGAGGGTTCAGTCGCTGTCGGGGTCCAGGTACAGGTCGATACCGGCGCCCTCGAGGCTGGTGGTCACCGTGATCGGGTGATGGTCGATGCCGGCGAGTGCCCGGGTCAGGTCGGCGCGGACGAGGGCTTTGGCGGCTGCGGTGGCGGCGGTCGAGGTGGTGTGGCCGCGGAGCCAGATCTCGTACTCGTGCCGCCACGGAATCCGCCAGCCGTCCTTGTCGCATGTGGCGTGCTCGGGGATGGTCCAGCCGTACGCGGTCCACGGCCGTGTCTGGTCGGGGCTGCTGGTGGTGGCCGCGCGCATCGTGTCTCGTGCCGCGTCGTAGGCCTCCCGGGGGGTGCCGGCGGCGATCGGCAGCGTCAGGTCGGCGACCACGGTGATGTGGTGTGCGTGAGGCAGTGGGTCGAGCTTGAGGTCGACGAGGAACCGGTCGACTCGCTGCGCGGTGTGTTGATAGATGCCGCCGATTTCGTCGTCGACGAGTGCGCTGATCGCGCGGGCGCGGATGCTGCGTCGCAGGTCGGCGAGAGCTTGTACCGCCGCGTCATGTGCGGCCGTCGCGGCGGTGAGGTCGCCTGCGAGTTCGGTCAGCGGCGCCGTGCCGGCCGCGGGTTGCGTGTCGGTGTCGATGTCGTCCAGCGGGACGTCGTCGGGGCTGTCGGCGGTTTGCCATGTCAGCCCGGTGAGGGTGATGCCGGCGTCAGCCAGCCCAGGCAGGTGGCTTTCCATGATCGTGCGTGCGGCGTCGTGCGCGTCGGTCTCACGGGTTGCCGTGACCCATGTCTGGAGGGTGACCTGCACGGTGATGCGGTACCGCCGCGGATCGGGTTGGCCGTTTGCGTTCGGTGCGGGTCTCACGTCGATGACGTGTCTCGGGTAGACCGCCATCGCCGGCTGCAGCAGGCGCAGTTCGTCCGGTACGCCGCAACGTGCCTGCTCGCGGGCCTCGTTGTGGTCGGTGTGCGACCGCGTGTACGACAGCTGCGCATCAGCGAAGACGGTCCAGCGTTGCGGCAGCGGTTCCAGGCCCCACGTGACGAGGGCGTCCTCGCAGCCGGGCCGGCAGATCAGTTTGTTGCGCAGGGCGGCGATGAGCGCGCAACGGGCGTTGACGGCCAAGGTGTGCCGCTGCTCGATGGCGGCGATGGTGTCGGTGTGCAGGGTGCGGATCTGGTCCGCGAGGCTCGCGTCGGTCATCGCTGTGCCGCCCGATTGCTCGCAGCCGAGCGGGTGCTGGTGACCAGCCCGGCGCACGCGGCCGGCCGAGTGGCGGCCAGGTCGTGGGCTCGGCCGGATCCTCCGTTCCCGGCGACGAGTGCGGTGACACCGCTGAGGAGGGGCGGGGTTGGGTTGTCGTGGTCGGCGAGGGGATCGCCGTCTGGCATCAGGTGCTGACGCATGGTTCCTCCTTTGGGCATGAAGAAGAGGCCGCCACCGGGTGGTGGCCGCCTGACGGGATGGGAATGTGCCCCTGGCGCGGATACGGCAGCAAGGGGCGGGTGCTGGGTCTGAGGCTGGCGGACGGCGGCCGACCGGGGAAGGGTGGGCGCGATGCCGCCGCGGACGCGTCAGATCAGCACAGGAATAAGGAGAAGAGTCCTCAGGCTAGCCGCGTTGCTGCTGCGGTGGCTGGGGCTGTCAGGTCCGGCCGGCTGGCAGAACCTGACAGCCCAGCTCACGCCTCTCCGAGGGCTCCGGCGGCGGGTCCCTACCGGCGAGGACGACGCTGGCGGCCCGTGGCCGTCAGCTCGCAGACACTCGCCTGACGGCCGGCCGTTTCGGGCACGGCCGTGGCGGCGACACGCCGAGCCTCGGACCGGTGCACCGCCCGCGCCAACAGCAGCGGTGCCGTCAGCGTCAGCGCTGCAGCCAGGCGGACAGTTCGCCCATCGCCCAGCGTCACGAGTAGTACCGCAATGCCGCCTATGGCGGCGGTGTCGACGGCAGCCTGCGCGGTGAGGTACAGCAGCCGCGCCTGGGGTAGCGGAGAGTGGTACGCCCAGACCCGGAGTGCCTGCCCGGCTGACTCGGCGGCCATGTACGGCAGCCAGGAGGTGAACAGGAGGGCGGCTGCGCCGAGGAGGGTGAGCGGGGATTCGGCCAACGCCGCCAGTAGGACCGCCAGGGTGGCCACGCCGATCAGCGGGCCGATCCACGGGTCTGCGGCCTTAACCAGGTTGTGGACCAGCCGCGACCATACGGCGAGCCACAGTCCCGCCATAGCGCTGACGGCGAAGGTCAGGGCACGGTTGTGGGCGGTGTTCGCGAACGCGTTCACGATCATGGATGTGGCGAGGAAGACCAACGCGTTGGCGCCGCTGTACGTGTTGCGTTTGATGAGGCTGTGGATCTGCAAGTCCATGTTTACTCCAGCAAAGAGCAGACGGGGCGTGGCGGCTCGTAAGCCGCCACGCCCCGTCGGTTTTTGCGACAAGGGGCCACTGGGATGTGTTGACTCGAGCTGCGCTGGCGGCGCCGGCTGTTAGGAGGTCGGGTCGGTGACGGTTGCGGTACCGGCAGGACGTACGACATCGCGACGCAGGACGAGCACATCCTCGTGCGCGACGAGGTGCACGGGGAGGCCCTCGGCCCTGGACTTGCGTACCGCCATGAGCCCGAACATCGAGGCGCGGTGCACGATCTGGCCGTCGCGGACGGCGGCGAGCATCGCCGCGCACCGCTGCACCGGTGTCAGCCCGACCTGCTGCGCGACGGTCAGCAGTTCGCCGGGCAGGTCGATGAAGTCGTCCGGGCGGCGGCGTACCGGTCGGCAGGTGATGACCACCGTGCCGCCGGGGCGCAGCAGCTGGTAGCTGGCGGCCAGGATCGCGGCGAACCCGTCGAGCAGACCTGACCATCCGGCGTAGGCGAGGTTGCCGCGCGCACGGTCGCCGTACAGGTGGGCCCTCTTCCTGACCCCGGCACCGGTCATCCGCACCAGACCGTGGGTGGACCGCCCATACGGCGGTGAGGTGAGCACAAGCCCGACCTTGCCGACCGCGGACGCGGGGGCGAGATCGAGCAGCTTGGTCGCGTCGCCGGTGACGACCTTCGCCGTGCCGGCAGCGCCCTGAGACACGGCGAGGGCGACGTTGGCCGCCGCCAGGGCGGTGAACCGCGGTTCGATGTCCACGCCGAGCGCGTGCCGCCCAAGGTGCACGGCCTCGACGAGGGTGGTGCCCGACCCGCACATCGGATCGAGCACCAGGTCCCCCGATGCGGTGTAGGCGGCGATGGCGTGCGCGGCGAGGTGAGGCAGCATCTTGCCCGGATGCGTGGACGACTCCGGCACGTACCGGCCGCGTCGCTGGTCACGAGCAGGCTGCTGGCAGGTCAGCCACACGGACGTGATCGGCATCGGCTCAGGCATCGCCATCGCCTCCCGCCGTCGGGCGGGCAAAGACCAGGACATCGGTGTGGATGTCCAGCTGTGTCCGCTGGCCGCGCACGGGTGGCTGGTCGGCCGCCACGATGTGCTGCAGGTAGGACAGACCTGCCTGCTTGGCCGCGATGACGACGTCGACCGGAAGGATCGGGTCGCCGTGCGCCAGCAGCACGACCAGGCAGCCGCCGGGCAGGAGCCTCGCCCGACCACGAGCGAAGAACTCGACTGGTGCGCCGACGCCGCGGGCGAGTGGCCAGCCGGTGACGATCAGCATCGCCGCCTCGCTCCCCCAGCCCGTCGAACGCGCCGCCTGCAGGTGGCTGTGGCGGTGAGCGGCGAGGACGGCGCCGGCGAGTTGCGGTCCGTCGGTCAGGTCGATGATCAGGTCGGACGGGTGGGTGAGGTTGTAGACCAGCCGCATGCCCATCGCGTGGGACATGGTCTCGCCCGGCTGCGGGGCGGGTATCGGCCAGACGGTGATGGGCACGGGCGGGTCGCCGGGCACCACGTCCCCGACGGGGACGGGTGCGTTGTGATGGTTTCTCTCGGTCATGGGCATGGTGGCCCCCGGACCGGCGGGCGTACTGACGGTCCTCAGTGCGCCGCTGACAGCCCGGTCGAACCCGTCCCCGGCCTGGCAAAACCGGTCAGCCCCCGATCTCTGACGGCCGCGTCGGTGGGCGCGGGCGGTCGGCGCAGCAGCGAACCTGACACCACCGGGCACGACCTGTCCCGGTCTGACAAACGCTCGTGGTGTCAGGTCGGGCTGTCCCAATCGAGGTCTCGGAGCCGTCGCACATCGCGAAGCGCTCCCCCTCGAGAGGACATCACCATGCCGGCGACCACCCGCACGAGGACGGCCGACACGGCCCTGACCACCGCCGAGAAAGCGTTCGAGATGCTGACCTGCGAACCCGCGCCGCTGGTGTTCGACGCGCGTCCGGTGCCGGGCCTGCCGGACGCGACGATGCCGCTGGACGAGCTGCGCAGCCTGCTGGTGTGCGGGCGCTACGACAGCGACACCACCGACGAGCTGTGGCGGCAGCTGGCCCACCACGCCCGCGAACGGGGACCCGCCTGGGTCGTCGGCGCGATCGGCGTGGCCCTGCCCGCACTCACGCACCTCGCCGCGAAAATCAGCCGCGGCCACGCCCGGCACGCCGACGACGTGGACTCCGAAGTCCTGGCCGGGTTCCTCCACGCACTGCGCACCGCAGACCTGGCGCCGCCTCGGCTGTGGCTGCGGCTGTGCTGGGCGGCATGGCGCGCCGGAGCCGCGGTCGTCAAGGCCGACGACGGCGAGGAACTGCCGCTGGACCTGCCCAGCGGCTCGCGGTCGCCGAGGATGCCCTACGGGCACCCGGACTTGCTGCTCGGGCGAGCAGCCGTCGCCGGCCTGATCACCGCCGAAGCCGCCGAGCTGATCAGCGCGACCCGGTTCGGCGATGCGCTGATCGAGCACCTGGCCGCCGAGCAGGGCGTGACCGCGCCGGTCCTGCGCATGCGCCGCCGCCGCGCCGAACGCATCGTGGCCGCAGCCGTCACGCGAGGCGACCTGTCCGGCCCGATCCGCTCGCCCGGCCGTCGCGAAGCCGTCATGACGGCCTGACCACCTCGAAGTAGGGCGGGCCAGCGGTTGGTCGGCAAGGCCTGCCCCGGCGTGGCCGCCGTCAGGGTCCCGACCAGGCGAGCGACTGCCACTGGGACCACCCGTTGTACGAGCGCTAGTCACGTCGTTCGGCAAAATGAAGATCATGCGAGGCGGCCGCTGCTCGGGCCACCGAAGGTCGGGCTCTGACCTGCGCGAGCACCGGGGAGGCCGGGATTGGCACTGGTTGTCTTGTCGGTTGTCGAGCAGCGGTTGAACGCGGTTCGTGCGGTGCTGGCCGGGTCAGATGTCATGGAGGTGGCCGCCAGCCTCGGGGTGCATCGGTCGACGGTGCATCGGTGGGTGGGCCGGGTATCTGACTGAGCAGCTGGCCGGGTTGGCAGCGGCAACGCACCCCCGACGCCGCCTGGCAAGCCCACCCGGACCGGTTCACCCGCCGCCCCGACCCCAGACCCTGCCCGACACCGTGTGGATCAACAAACCAGCAGCTCAACCCGCAGATCTACAGAACACCTGACCACGAAACGTCTCACTTGACTTGACAGGCTCCGAGGCCCGGAATGTATCTGGCTTATAGCCGTCCGTATATCGACCATCTTTAACCTTCGCTCGTCGTGTCTCTATGGAGCCGGAGGGTGATGGTGAAGAGACGTGCGAGGGGCCTTCTGATCGGGGGCCTGGCGGTGGCCTTGGTGGCCACGTTGGGCGGGATGGAGGCCTTACCGGGCCGTGATTCCGACCGTGCTGACCAGGCTGCGGGCAGCGGCAAGGACGACGAGGGCGGGCTGCTGTCCCGGCTCGGCGACGCCGCGCGTGGGCTGGTCGACGGTGGCTCCGGCCGGGCGCGGCCGGAGGTGGTCAGCGCCGGGCTGTTCCAGGCCGAGAAGCCCCTGCAGGGTAGGGAGTGGCCGCCGCAGAAGCGGGTGCGGGAGTTGCCCGGTGAGCGGACGGCGAACACCAAGACCTTCCAGTTGTCGGATGGTCGGACGCAGGCGGAGATCTCGTCGGTGCCGGTGCATTACCAGGACGCGCAGGGCCGGTGGCAGCCCATTGACACCACGGTGCGGCCCACCTCCGAGAAGGGGTACGTGCAGGGCAATCGCACGAACACCTTTACCAGCCTGTTCGGTGACACGTCGAAGGATCTGGTCCGGTTCGAGGCCGGGGGCCG
>NZ_JBIAFE010000061.1:0-7953 GCF_042869115.1 Micromonospora sp. NPDC007230
GACGTCACCACCGCCGTGGACGGCTGGGTGAAGACCCCGGCCAGCAACTACGGCCTGCTGCTGCGCCAGCGCGACGAGGTCAACCAGACCGCCCGGGCGATGCTGCTCTCCTCCGAGGGCGAGGAACCACTGCTGCGCCCGACCCTCGAAGTCACCTACCTGGAGCAGACCGGCGAGTCGACCTACTACGCGGCGTCCACCCCGACGGTGGCGACCGCGAACGCCACGTACACCGTGCCGGTGACCCTGTCCAACCCGACCCTGACCACCTGGAACCCGACCGACTGGGAGCTGGGCTACGACTGGAAGCGGGCCGACGGCACCACCGACGGCGCGGACCCCAGCTTCGAGGTGGTCACCCCGCTGCCCAAGAGCGTTCCCGCCGGCGGCACGGTCGACGTCAACGCGCAGGTGAAGACGCCGCCGTCGTCGACGGAGGGCAACAAGCGCACCGACTACGTGCTCAAGTGGGACCTGCGCAACAAGCTGACCGGCAAGAAGCTGTCGGAAACCACGCCGGCGATCCAGCCGCTGCCGCAGAACGTCGCCGTCGAGGAACCCACCTCCGACCAACTCGGTCTGGAGAAGTTCTACTCCTACGCGGGCAAGAACACCGGCGCCGGCGGCACCCTGATGAACAACCTGTACTCCGGCAACACCGTCTGGTCGTACAACGCGTTCAACAACCCCTCCCGGGGCCTGTCCACGTTCGTCCGCCTGGCCTACAACTCCCTCGACACGTCCGACACCGTCGCCGGCTACGGGTGGTCGCTGCAGGCCTCGTCGATGATGCGCCTCGGCGCCCCTCTCGACTTCCACCCGAACCCGAACCCCACCAAGGTCACCCTGACCGACGGTGACGGCACCAGCCACTGGTTCACCTGGGACGCGGCCGCGAACGAGTGGAAGAGCCCCAAGGGAGTTCACCTCTACCTGCAGAAGAACAGCAGCGTGGACTGCAAGCCCAACACCCAGGAACGCAGGGCGTGGGTGCTGACCCGGCCGGACCGGACGCAGTTCTTCTACGACTGCGAGGGCTTCCTGTCCAGCATCGTGGACAACAACGGCAACGAGATGCTCTTCACCTACGAGGAGCGCAAGTCCAACAACAAGCCGACCAAGTTCCTCCGCTACATCACCGACCCGACCGGTCGGAAGACGCTGACCGTCGACTACTACGCCAAGGGTCAGGCGTTCGACTACATCGACGACACCACCTGGACGCGGAAGTCCGCGACCAACCTGACCAACCCGAAGATCATCGATCACATCTCCCAGATCACCGACATCTCCGGACGCAAGCTCACCTTCACCTACACCGACAAGGGCCTGCTCGGTGAGCTGATCGACGGAGCCGGGTCGACCGACGGTGCGCCGAAGACGTTCAAGTTCGCCTACGACATGACGCAGGGGAACAAGAACGTCAAGCTGGTCAAGGTCACCGACCCGCGCGGCAACGCCACCAGCCTGGTCTACAACTACCCGCAGACCGGCGACGACCCGAAGTTCCACTGGACCACCAAGTCCTACACCGACCGGCTCGGCTACCTCACCCAGTTCGGCTACGTCGACCCGGACGGCCCGCAGGGCAGCACCATCAACGCCACGGTCACCGACGCCGAGAACCACGCCACCCAGTACCTGCTGGACGGCTACGGCCGGGCGTACCAGACGACCAACGCGAAGAACGAGGTCACGAAGCTCGGCTGGGACGACGACCACAACGTCATCCGGTTGGAGGAGGCCAACGGCGCGGTCTCCACCTGGGCGTACGACCCGAAGACCGGCTACCCGACCGAGGTCAGGGACGCCGAGACGGTCCGCAACGGCTGGCCGGGCACGGTTCTGACCTACCAGCGCCAGCTCAACGGGTACGTGGCCGAGGTGGTCAGCAAGACCAGCTCGGAGGGGCGGAAGTGGACCTTCACGTACACGGCCGAGGGTGACGCCGAGACGGTCACCGACCCGGTGGGCAACACCACGGCGACCGATGGCGACTACACGAGCCGGAACACCTACGACGACTGGGGCCAACTCGTCGCCGCCAAGGACGCCAACGGCAACACCACCGAGTACCTCGACTTCCACGCCAGCGGCTACCCGGCGAGGATCAAGGACGCCGGCAATGGGCTCTCGTACTTCACGTACGACGACCGGGGCAACGTCCTCGAGGTCAAGAACGGAAAGAACGCCAAGGTCACCCAGGGGTACGACACCTTCGGGCGGCCGAAGGACAAGGTCGAGCCGATGGACGCGGCCAACAACCGGTTCATCACCACCAAGGCCTCGGTGTACGACGCCAACGACAACATCGTCACGGCGTACGCGGCCAACGGGACGGCGTCGACCTCGGTCTACGACAAGGCCGACCAGGTGATCGAGTCGTACGCGCCGAAGGACCTGGCGACCGACCCGGAGCGTAAGACCACCACGACGTACGACAAGGTCGGCAACGTCCTGACCGTCACGGAGCCGCAGGGCAACCTGACCTCCGAGGCGGGCGACTACACGACGACCAGCAAGTACGACGCGATCTACCAGCCGATCGAGGTCACCAACGGCCTCGGCCAGAAGGTGGTCTCGGAGTACGACAACGTCGGCAACGTCACGGTCCTGTACGACGCGAAGAAGACCGCCAGCGCCGAGAACGACTTCACGACCAAGTACGAGTACGACTGGAACCACCGGGTCGTGAAGACCACCGACGCGCTCGGCAAGTTCACCACCGCCCGGTTCGACAAGGACGGTCTGACCCTCGGCACCACCGACGCCGAGGGCAACGAGTCGCTGGCGACGTACGACGCACGCGGCGCGCTGATCGAGTCGAAGGTGCCGCACACCAAGGACGGCGCCGGCACGATCACCTACCGCACCACCAAGTACGAGTACGACCAGGTCGGCAACCAGACGAAGGGGATCACCCCGCGTGGGGTGAACACCACCGACGATGCCGACGACTTCGCTGTGGTGACCGTCTACGACTCGCTCAACCGCAAGAAGGAGGAGTGGTCGTCCTACGACAAGGACGACAGCCGCTACAACACGCCGGACAAGACCTTCTACACCTACGACGAGATCGGCAACCTGGCGAAGGTCAGCGCGCCGCCGTCGGAGGGGCAGACGGTCCGTAACGACACCGAATACACCTACTACGACAACGGGTGGACCAAGACGTCCAAGGACCCGTGGGACATCGTCAACTCGTACGACTACAACGACCTGGGCCAGCAGACCAAGAACACGCTGAGCTCGGCCGGCGGGTCGACCACCCGGACGATGACCTGGGACTACTACCCGTCCGGCAACGAGAAGGGACGGTCGGAGGACGGCCTGCCGGTCGGCAAGGACGTGATCCTGGTCGACAACTCGGACTCGAACAACACCGCGAGCCAGGGCACCTGGACCAGCGGCGGTGCGACCGGGCAGTGGGGCTACGACGTGGCCACCGCACCTGCCGGTACCGGGTCGGCACAGTTCAACTGGCAGCTGAACGTCCCTCGCGACGGCAGCTACGAGGTGTTCGTGCGGCACCCGGAGGTCACCGGCGCCGCGACGGATGCGAAGTTCACCATCACCCACAACGGTGGCAGCGTCACCAAGACGGTGAACCAGACCCAGAACAGCGGTACCTGGATCAGCCTGGGCAGCTACTCCTTCGTTGAGGACGGCATCCAGAAGATCACTCTCACCGACCAGGCGACGGGCAAGGTGCTCGCCGACGCGGTCAAGCTGGTGCGGGACAACGCCGGTGACGTCGACAACGAGAAGAAGGAGTTCACCTACCAGTACAACCCGAACGGGTTGCTGGTCGAGGTCAAGGACCTCAGCCCCGGGGCCAAGATCAGCCGGTACGACATCGCCTATGACCAGCTCAACCAGATCTCCACGGTCAAGGAGTTCACCGGCGCCACCGACGCGACGCCGAAGAACACCACAGCGCTGACGTACGACGACAACGGCAACCCGCTCACCTCGACCCACGACCTGACCTGGTCAAAGATCGAGTACGACGCGCGGGACATGGTCGCGAAGGTGACCAACGCCGATTCGCCGACGGCGGGCAACCAGCAGATCTCGTCGTTCACCTACACCGCTCGCGGGCAGCTGCTCAAGCAGACCAAGCCCAACGGCAACACCGTGGACTTCGAGTACTACCTCGACGGCGCCACCAAGCACCAGCTGGAGAAGACCTCCGGCGGGGCGACCGTCGCCGAGCACACGCTGGAGTATCAGGCCAACGGGCACCCGTCGCGGGACGTGCTCAAGTTGATGAACGCCGACAACTCGTCGGACTACATCGACAACACCCACACCTTCACCTACGACCCGCAGGACCGCATCAGCCGGCTCGACAAGACCGGCGACAGCACCTCCACCGAGTCCTACGTCTACGACGCCAACGGCAACACCGTGTCGCAGACCATCGGCGGTACGACCAGCACCAGTAAGTACGACCGGAACCGGCTGCACTCCACCACCACGGTCGGGGTGACGTCGACATACAACTACGACCCGCTCGGGCGTCTCGACACGGTGTCGGTCGGTGGTGAACGGGCGCAGAAGTACTACTACGACGGATTCGACCGCACCGCGAAGACCACCGCGGGTGTCGGTGCCAACGCCAAGTCGACCAGCTACGTCTACGACCCGTTCGACCGGACGGTGTCGAAGACCACGGCCGGTAAGACGACCCTGTTCACGTACCTGGGCATGGACAACCAGGTCCTGCGTGAAGAGGTCGCCGGCAAGGCGGAAAAGTCGTACCAGTACGCGCCGTGGGGTCAGCAACTGACCCAGATCAAGCACAAGGACGACAGCAGCCGGGAGTACTCGCAGTTCATCTACCGGCCCCGTGGGGACGTCATCGGTATCACGAAGGAGAACGGCAACACCCGGGCGACGTACGGGTACACGGCGTACGGCAAGGACGACGGGTCGCAGTTCACGGGTGTGGACAAGCCGGGCGCTGCTGCGGAGGGTGAGGAGCCGTACAACGCGTTCCGGTTCAACGCCTCCCGGTGGGATGCCGGCTCCGGCACCTACGACATGGGGTTCCGTAACTACGACCCAGGCCTGAACCGGTTCCTGACCAGGGACACCTATGGCGGCGCCCTCGCGGACATGGGTCTGGCCATGGACCCGTTCACCGGTAACCGGTACGCGTTTGCCGGCGGCAACCCGATCAGCTTCGTCGAACTGGACGGGCACCTGTTCGGGATGTCGTGGTCGGACATCGGCCACGCCGCCCTCGACGTTGCCGGTATGGTCCCCGTCATTGGTGAGGTCGCCGACGTCGCCAACGGCATCTGGTATTTGGCCGAAGGCAACTACGTCGACGCCGCCATGTCCATGGCCTCCGCCATCCCCCTAGCGGGCAACGCGGTGGCTGCGGCCAAGCTGGCCAAGACCGGCAAGAAGATCGCCGACGGAATCGACACCGCCAACGACACCCGCAAGGCGGTCGACGCCGGTAAGGCGGCACCGTCCACTGGTGCCCCGAAGCCGAAGGATACCGAGGGGCCGTCGTGTCCGATCCGTCCGAACAGCTTCGTACCGGGCACGAAGGTCGTGATGGCCGACGGCAGCAGCAAGGCCATCGAGGAGGTGAAGGTCGGCGACCGGGTGCTGGCCACGGACGTGGAGACCGGCCAGAACCAGGACCGTGTCGTCACGAACGCCCGTAGCGTCGAAGGTAAGAAGGTCTTCGTTACCTTCACCGTCGACCTGGACGGCAAGGATGGGTCGAAGACCGGGAGCATCACGTCCACTGATGCCCACCTGATCTGGCTCCCCGACGCAGGCATGTGGGCCAAGGCCGAGCAGCTCAAGCCCGGCATGTGGCTCCAGACGGCTGCCGGAACCTGGGTTCAGATTACGGCGGTCAAGCACACCGTCAAGCGCGAGCAGGTCCACAACCTGACCGTCGACGGGGTCCACACGTACCACGTGTTGGCAGGGGACACTCCGCTTGTCGTGCACAATTGCGGGGGGGCCGAGGACGGGCACCACGCGACGTGCGAGTGTGCGACCGGTGGTTCACCTCGCGGTACGGATGGTCGCTACATCGCGGATGAGAACCGCCTGCAACCAGGAGAACTGAACGACAATGGCATGCTGCAGGGCGTCAACGAACCGGGCCATGTCACCAGTCGGGCAGGCTGGCACGCGGACACGACCAATGACGCCTGGGCGAGTGGCACACCTGGCCCTAACGGTGGTGTGATGTGCCCCCGGCAGGGACCGAACTGCGTCGGAGAGGTGTTCCGTAACCCTGGTCCGGGGCAACAGACCGGCGATATGGGGCACTACCCTGACTCGTGGTCAAACCGAGAGTTTGACCCAAGGGTCAAGCGGCCGTTCGTGATCCTTGAGTACCAGAAGCGCGTCAGAATTGAATGCATCCCCTGCAACCGGGGAGCTGGAAACCGACAAGACGGATAGAGAACCTGATGACAGCTCTGATCAACCATTTCGAGAGCAGGCTGGGCCGCATGCTGGGCGGCATGACCTTCGCGGACGAGCCCTCCGGCTTGCAGGTAGCGGCCTACCGGAACGGGGTTCTGAGGGATGCCACGTCGTATACGACCGTGGGGCTCTCGGCGACGCCTATCCGGTCGCGGATGGATGGTCGGGAGCTGAGGATGGAGTTGTTGGCGGTTGAGCACACTCGGCAGGACGGTCGTTTCGGGCCGCTGCCGAGCGTGCTTGACTTCGTGGCGCAAAGGACCATCGGGACGGGTAACGCCCTCCTGCGGGGGGACGTGATCGAGCTGGGTCGACCGCTTGCGGAGGACAGCGTGATGGTGTCCGTATATGCGGCGTTACCCGTCTACTTCGATTCGGAGTTCAAGTCGGTGCTGGTCGAGGACGGGAGTCATGTAGCCGTTGTGTGGCTCGTCCCGGTCGGACCGTCGGAGACTGAGTTCGTCAGGAACCGCGGCTGGGACGCCTTCGAAAAAGAACTCCTGACGCAGGATCCAGACCTGTTGGACTTGGGCAGGGACGAGATCTGCTGACAGGAGAGGAGTAGGTGTAGGAAGTGCCGGAACTGGTGTTTTGACCGGCAACTCCTAGCCCATGGAGAGGATTTGATATTGCGTCGGTTGCATAGCAGGTTGGGTTGACAGATCTTCTCGGCTGTTGGTCCGGGCTGTGAGTCGGTTTGCTGGGGCGCCGTTGGCTTTCGGGCGACGGCGCCCCGGCGCTTTTCTATGGTTTCGGTCGCGACGCCTCACGGAAGGTGCTGTTGATCATGACGACTGCGGAGGTCGAGCAGCAGATCGCCCCGGTCGCTGCTTTTCTGAGGGATGCGGCGGAAGCCGTTGGACATCCTGACATCGTAGAGCGCCTGATGGCACCGCTGCGGGCCACCATGGGAGACCTGGCTGCATTGCCGCGGTCGGACGAATTCTGGTTGGGGCGGGCCAACGATCGCCTTACGATCTTCAAGCTTGAGGAGTATGCCAGGCGGCGGGTCGACCGCGACCCGTACGACCGGCTCGCCGGTCGTACGCTCGTCGCCCTCGCGTTACGGTACGGTGCCAACGATGGAGGGCTGCCCTACTTTGCTGCCGAAGTCGCCGCAGACCCCAAGGCCGTTGGTGACGCGGTGATCGTGGCGCACTGGATTTGCTCAGAGATCGGCCTTGACACCACCCACGACCTACGTCGGGCTCTTTCCGGTGCCGATCGCGCCGCTCTGGTTGATTTGGCACAAAGTCACCAGGGCTGGATAGGGGTAGCTGCCGGTATCGCTCTCAATGTCATGGCTGGAGCCAGCCTGGACGAGGCGTATGTCCGGCGCTATTGACTGACCGGCCGTCGGTCGCCTGTAAGCGAGTAGTCATCGACCTGTAATGGCTCATCGAAGTTAGGCGGGGTCGAGCTGCCCACGGTGGCGTCGGGTGGTGGCGGTGCGGGTGCGGAGGCGCTGGTTTTCGGGGTTGCGGAAGC
>NZ_JBIAFE010000062.1:0-7498 GCF_042869115.1 Micromonospora sp. NPDC007230
GCCCACGCCGAATCGGCGACATCGTCGCCGCCGCGCTACACCTGACCCACTTCGAGTACAAATACCTACCGGAAAGTCGCTGAGATCACTTCAGTAGGCGTCGGCGTGGTGCCACGCCTCGGGCGGCAATGGGATGAACGTCGCCGGGTACTCGCGGGCCCAGACGCCCAGGTCGTGGTCCGATCGCGAGTAGTCCCGCGCTGGGCCATCGAAATCGCCAGCAGAAATCCGTTCGGCCACCTGCTCGATGATGGGTCTGAACCGGCCTGGAAGATCCGCAGCAGTCACCGGTCGAGTATGAAAAGCGGGGACGACGGCTGTACAGCCATCCGTACCGCCAAGCCGGCAGACAGACCGCATGATCTTTGAAAGACGGTGGTCGGCGGTCGCTTCCGCCAGCGGTCGGGGCAAGCACGCGGCGTGCCATTAGCGTGCCATTGGACGAGGACAACAAGGGCCAGCCAAGGCCACGCGGGACTGCCGAGACCAGGCCGCCAAGCCCATGGCCTGCCGGAGATCGACAATTCCCAAGCCGCCAGTCTGCGTCGATGAGGGACCATCGACCGATGCTGGCTTGCCTGGTGAATGACTGTGATCGCCCGGCCACACGTGGAGAGGCGTGGACCGGCGAACCGTTGGAGGAGATAGAGCAGTACCGGAAGGGGATCAGGCTTGAACTTGCCGTTAAGGACCTCGCGGTCCGCTTGGTGCTCTGCGACGAGCACGCCCAGGAGTTGACCGCCGCTGCGTGGGAAGCGGTGCTCTCCAAGCTCGACGGGTGGAGTTGGCAGCCGCTTCGGGGGATGAACGGCTGACCCCCGCTTGACCCCAGCGAGGGCTTCGTCTACCCCGACCCCGTCGCCGTCTGCATCGACCTCATCGTCTCCCCGGAACCCAAGACGGTGAAGAACCGCGTGCACGTCGACCTCGCCACCACCTCGGCGGCCCATCAGGCGGAGGTGGTGACGCGCCTGAAGGATCTCGGCGCAACACCCGCCGACGTGGGCCAGGGCGACGTCCCATGGACGGTCATGGCCGACCCAGAGGGCAACGAGTTCTGCGTGCTGGACCCCCGACCGCTCTACCGAGACACCGGACCGATCGCCGCGGTGGTGGTCGACTGCGCGGATCCGCGAGCCATGGCCCGCTATTGGGACCAGGCCATGGACTGGACCCTGCACGAGGTGACCGACCACAACGCGGTACTGCGCTCCGCCAAGGGCGTCGGCCCATATCTGCAGTTCATCCGCACACCCGACGTGAAGACCGGGTGGAACCGCGTCCATCTCGACGTCCGCCCATATCCAGGTGACGACCTGGAGGCCGAGGCGGCCAGACTGCGGACTATCGGCGCCACCGCCATCGACCTGGATGTCCCGTGGGCGGTCCTCGCCGACCCGGAAGGCAACGAGTTCTGCCTCCTCGCCCCAGGCTGACCCAAACCCTCGTCATCCGCGCACTACGGCCACCAGCCCGGGCTTTGCGACGCGCCCCAGTCCGAAGGTGCGAGGAGCGACCGTGGAATCTGCAAAGCGGGCCCGGCGCCGGCCTGGCGGCTTCCGGCCGGGGCGCCGGCCGGCCCACGAGCGGTCAGTTGTTCCACAACCAGTTCGCGAACAGCCCGCCACAGCACACGAGCGGCACAAGGAGCACCGCCACAAGCACAGCGATCTGTGCACCCACTTGCAGCCGATCGCTCAGAGGGTCGTCCTGGTCCACGACCGGAGTATGCCGCAGCGGGCCGGCCAACCCTTAGAGCCATCGATAAGCCAAGCCGGTACAGGCCCGCCATGGGTCATCCGTGTCGTTCGGCTGGTGACGCTCCACCTCGTCCCCGTGCGGGAGGCCGGACGTCTACGGCTGCCCGAGGAGGAAATCTCGCTTCAGCGCTTGCCGCCACGCTCAGATGCGGGTGCGGCGTACGGCTCCGGTCACAGCCGCTCCGGGGTCCGGATGCCCAGCAGATACAGCCCCTGCCGGAGCATCCGCGCGGTCAGGTCGCAGAGCAGCAGCCGGCTTTCCCGCAGCTCACCCCCGGCCCGCAGCACCGGGCAGCGCTCGTAGAAGGCGCTGAACGCCGCCGCCAGCCGGTACAGGTAGGCAGCCAGTTGGTGGAAGTCCAGAGTCCGCGCCACCTCGGCGACCACCCCGGAGAAGCCGAGCAGCTCGATGGCGAGGGCCCGCTCGGCCGGCTCGACCAGCGAGACCGCCGCGTCCGGCCGGGCCGCCGTCCCGGCCCGCCGGAAGATCGACCGGATCCGGGAGTACGCGTACTGCAGGTAGGGTGCGGTGTTCCCGTCCAGCGAGAGCATCCGTTCCCAGTCCAGCACGTAGTCCTTGTGCCGGTCGCTCGACAGGTCGGCGTACTTGATCGCGCCGATGCCGACGGCCCTGCCCACCTCGGCCGCCTCGGCCTCGCCCAGGTCCGGGTTGCGCTCCCGGGCCAGCGCGGTGGACCGGGCCACCGCCTCCTCCAGCAGGGCGACCAGCTTCACCGATTCACCGGACCGGCTGCGCAGCATCCGCCCGTCCGGGCCGAGGATCGACCCGAACCCCACATGCTCGGCGCGGGCCGGCGGGACCAGCCAGCCGGCCTGCGCCGCGGCCGCGTACACCAGCTCGAAGTGCCGGCGCTGCGGCAGCCCCACCACGTAGAGCAGCCGGGTCGCCCCCAGCGACCCGGTCCGGTGGCGGATCGCAGCCAGGTCGGTGGCGGGGTAGCCGTACCCACCGTCGGACTTGCGCACGATCAGTGGCAGCGGCTCACCGTCCCGGCCGGCGAAGCCCGGCGGGAAGACGCAGGCGGCGCCGTCGCTCTCCCGCAGCAGGCCGGCCCGGTCCAGGTCCGCCACCACCGGGGCGAGCAGGTCGTTGTAGCTGCTCTCGCCCCGGAAGTCCCGCGCGGTCAGGGTCACGTCTAGCAGCTCGTACACGGCGAGGAAGTAGCGTTCGGACTGCTCGACCAGCAGCCGCCACAGCCGCAGCGTCGCCTCGTCGCCGCCCTGCAGCGCCACCACCCGCTGCCGGGACCGCTCCCGGAACGCCTCGTCCGCGTCGAACTTGGCCCGGGCCGCCTTGTAGAACGCGTCCAGGTCGCCCATGGACAGCTCCTGTGCCGCCGCGGCCTCGCCCAGGTCGGCCAGGTGCTCGATCAGCATGCCGAACGGCGTACCCCAGTCGCCCAGGTGGTTGGCCCGGACCACCCGGTGGCCCAGCCACTCCAGCAGCCGGGCCGCCGCGTCGCCGATCACCGTCGACCGCAGGTGCCCGACGTGCATCTCCTTGGCCACGTTCGGCCCGGAGTAGTCGACCACCACGGTCTCCGGCTCGGCCGCCACCGGCACGCCGAGCCGGGGGTCGGTGGCCAGTGCGGCGACCAGGCCGCCCAGGGCACGGTCCGCGACGGTCAGGTTGAGGAAGCCCGGCCCGGACACCTCCGCCACGGCGCACAGGTCGCCGAGCTCCGCGCGGTCCAGCACCTCCGCCGCGATCGACCGCGGCGGCCGGCCGAGCCGCCGGGCCAGCGCCAACGCCGCGTCGGACTGGAAGTCCGCGCGCTGCGAGCGCCGCACCACCGGGTCCACCGGTAGGCCGGCCACCTTCTCGAACGCCGGCGCCAGCCGGTCGGTCAGCAGTTTCTCCAGATCCATGGGTACGCCGATCTCGCTCGGATCCGCCTCACGCGGATCTCCGGACGGGAATGCGGGCGGACCGAGGACGATCGGCGATGACCGGCGGCTCGATCCGCCGGTCGCAAGAGATGGTGCTCAGCGCAGGCGGTCGCGGGACCGCCGGCGTCGCAGCGCGCCGAGCTGGACGTCGGGGGACGTCGGCTGGTGGGCGTGCGCGCTGGTCATGTCAGCAGCCTAACCGGCCGGCCCGGGGGCGGCGCAAGCGCTCCTTCGGGCCGGCCGGCAGGTCGTACGCGAAAGCTCAGGCCGGCGTGGCGACGGCCTTGCGGTACCGCTCGGCCCGCCGCCGCACCTGGGTGTACGCGCTGGTCAACCCCATCGCCCGCCGGACCTCGACCAGGGTGCGGTGCACCTCGGCCCGAGTGCGCTCAGTGCCCTCGACGATCAGCTCGTCGACCCGGCCGCGGTCGGCCTCGAAGCGGGCCCGCCGCTCGCGGATCGGGTCGAGGAACCGGTTCAACGCGGTGGCCAGTTCCTCCTTGACCTCGACGTCACCGACCCGGCCGGCCCGGTACCGCGCCTTCAGCTCCTCGACCTTCGCCCGGTCCGGGTTGAACACGTCGTGGTACGCGAACACCGGGTTGCCCTCCACCGTCCCGGGCACGTCGGCGCGCACCCGGTTCGGGTCGGTGTACATCCCCATCACCTTGCGGCGGACGGTCGCCGGGTCGTCGGCGAGGCCGATCGCGTTCCCCTTGCTCTTGCTCATCTTCCCCTGGCCATCGGTGCCGACCAGGGCGGGCGTCTCCGACATGATCAGTTCCGGCACCGGGAAGACGTCGCCGTAGAGGTGGTTGAAGCGCCGGGCGATCTCCCGGGTCACCTCGACGTGCGCGGCGTTGTCCCGGCCCACCGGCACGACCTGCCCCTTCACGCAGAGGATGTCGGCGGCCTGGAGGACGGGATAGCCGAGCAGGCCGTACGGCATCTCCTCCTTGCCGGCGTCCCGGGCCATCTCCTTGAGCGACGGGACGCGCTCCAACCGGGGCACGGTGATCAGGTTCTGGAGGAGGGTGTTCAGGTCGCCGACCTCGGGGATCGCCGACTGGAGGTAGAAGGTGGCGCGGTCCGGGTCGACGCCCGCGGCGAGGATGTCGGTGACCATCTCACGGGCGTTGCCGGCCACCTGCTCGATGTCCTCACGGGTGTTCTTCGTGGTGAGCATGTGCAGGTCGGCGATGATGAAGAAGCTCTCGTACCGCTGGTGCAACTGCACCCGGTTGGCGATGCTGCCGACGTAGTGGCCCAGGTGCAGTCGCCCGGTCGGGCGGTCGCCGGTGAGCATCCGTGCTGCGGACATGGTGGTACGCCTTTCGTGCCGAGAGAACGGTGGAAGGACGCGCGGGCGCGCGGGAAGAGACCCGGGGCGGACCCGGATCAGTGGAGGCGGCTCGTCAGAGCGCGAACCGCCATCGCCCGCCGGCGCGGAACCGCAACCCACCGGCACGGAGTACGTCGAGGATCTGCTCCCGACCGTCATCCACACGGGCCGGAAGAACCGGAGCAGCAGCCGCCGGGAGACCGTTCTCGGTCTCCGGGGCGAGGGTGCTCGGCCGGACCATGCCGACAGGTTAGCCGGTCGGCGGCGGTCCTCGCCGCCCTGGCTGAGCGCGGTCACCGGATCACCCGGGGTCCGCTCAGCGCTCGCGGTAGCTCTCCGCGTAGTAGCTGCCGACCTGCTCCTGGTAATCAGGGCGGCGGAAGTCGTCCGGCTCGAAGGCCGGCGAGTGCTTCACCTGCTCCCGGGTGCGGTCCACGTGCACCGCGCGCGCCAGGTGGTCGACCCGGGCCACCGTGCCCACCGGCAGCAGCACCTTCCGGCCGAAGATCCAAGGCCCGGTGTCCACCACGAGACAGTGGGCCCCGGCTTCCTCGCTCGCCTGGTCGACCGACCCGATCCGGCCGTCGGTCGCCTCCACCCGGTAACCGGTGAGGTCGATCGGGGTGCCCGGGCCGGGTGCGTCGGGACCATCGGCACCCGCCGACTGCTGCTGCGGCACGTCGTCCGGGCCGGTCTCGTCGTAGCCGCCGGCGAGCGCGGCCGGGTCCCGCCAACTCCACGGATTGAACGGCTGCATGGTCCACCTCCGCTGTCGTCGTCGACAGAAACTCTGCCCGCACGTCGAATCGCCGAAACATCAACGCAATTTTCGGTTCATCATTTCCGGTTTCTGCGAGATACCTCATAATCGGCGCCCATTCCCCGGGCAGCGTGCTCCTCCGCAGGTGGCACCGGGTGAACCCGCCCGTCAGCACACCCGGAAAGAGCTCGGAGTGTTCGCCGGGCACATTCGGTCCGGCCGACCGTTCCGGCGATTCTGGTCCCGCGTCCCAGGTGTCGAGGAAAGGAAGCGCAGATGCAGCGGGCAATTCGACGAATCGGAATCGGGGCGGCCGCGGTGGCCGTGCTGGTCGGGCTGGCCGGGACCGGGGCGAAGGCCGCCGCGGGCAACCCGTACACCGCCCAGGGGCTCTGCGGGCCCGGCTTCGTCAGCGTCGACCAGGACCCCATCCGGAACGCGACCACCGGCGAGCGGCTCGGCACCGTCCACCTGCTGCGCAACCCCTTCACCGGGTACGGGTGCACGGTCACCCTGAAGTCGGCGTACCTCGGAAGCCTCACCAGGACCCAGGTCTACCTGGATCCGGAGCTGATCCCCTCCTTCTCGGTCGACGACGGCAACCGGCTCTACGCCGCCGGCCCGGTCTACGGGTATGTGGGCACTGGTTGCGTGATCTGGGGCGGCGCCATGGCCGACGCCTCGGGCACCCTGCACCGCCACGACCGGGCGAACCCGGCCATCGGCGGCGCCGTCACCTGCTTCTGATGCCGGTCGTGGCGCGGACCCGTTCCAGGATGGCTGCCTGTCGGGTGGGGCGGGCCGGGTGCCCGCCCTCACCCGGCGCGGGCCGGCACGCAGCTGGTCCCGCGCCGGAACGGGCCGCCGGTCATGGCGACGCTGGCATACTGGCCTGCCATGGTGCTGTCGCGTGGCTGGTCGCTGTTCCTGGTTGGGGTCGGCGTGTGGACCTGGGTGATCTGGCCGAGGTTCGCGGTCGCCATCTGGAAGGACCCGCGCTCCTGGTCGACCGGCACGATCGGCGAGGGCACCCCAACAAGCTTCCTCTGGGTGCACGCCCTGCTGATCGCGGGCTCGCTGGCGATCGGCACCACCGTCGGAGTGCTCGGCGTCAGGGGCTGGCTCGCGGCTCGCCGGGGTCGTTCCACCGCCCGAAGCGCCGGTGCGGCTCCGGATGTCCCGCCCGGAACCCGGGTTGGACAGGGAAGATAGTCCAACGATGATGATGTGACGCGGGACGCCACCCGCGGATTTGACGATCAAAGCCGAAGACGCGTAACTTTCTCTCTGCCAGCGCGGAACGGACGAAACAGGGCGAAAGTCCTGAAGGCCGGAGCGCAGGAACGACGACCAGGCTCGGATGGTTGACACCATCGGATCTGGACCGGGCGGGGCTCGCCAGAAACGCCGCAGGGCGGATTTGGTGGAGCGGAAGCGACCGGGTAAGGTTGTCGACCGGCAGGGCACCGGGCGAGTTCGCGGTCACCGCGACGGCCGGCCTGCCAAATCCGATGATCGAGCGCAGCGGTTCGCTGCTGTGCGAGTTCAGCGGCGCCAACCCGTACGAAGCACGACAGACCGGGACACACGGTTTGACACGGCGGAGACGGTGAGGTAACGTAGTAAAAGTGCCCGGCGCGAGAGCGGCGGTCGCGGTGAACGAAATGCCCCGGACAGGGTCCTGCATGATGCGGGGTTGCTGGATGGTGTGTGGTTGTTCTTTGA
>NZ_JBIAFE010000063.1:0-6143 GCF_042869115.1 Micromonospora sp. NPDC007230
CCGCCGTCGTCGACGGAGGGCAACAAGCGCACCGACTACGTGCTCAAGTGGGACCTGCGCAACAAGCTGACCGGCAAGAAGCTGTCGGAAACCACCCCGGCCATCCAGCCGCTGCCGCAGAACGTCGCCGTCGAGGAACCCACCTCCGACCAACTCGGTCTGGAAAAGTTCTACTCCTACGCGGGCAAGAACACCGGCGCCGGCGGCACCCTGATGAACAACCTGTACTCCGGCAACACCGTCTGGTCGTACAACGCGCTCAGCAACCCCTCCCGGGGCCTGTCCACGTTCGTGCGCCTGGCCTACAACTCCCTGGACACCAGCGACACGGTCGCCGGTTACGGGTGGTCGCTGCAGGCCAGCTCGATGATGCGCCTCGGCACACCGTTGGACTTCCACCCGAACCCGAACCCGACCAAGGTCACGTTCACCGACGGGGACGGCACCAGCCACTGGTTCACCTGGGACGCGGCCGCGAACGAGTGGAAGAGCCCCAAGGGCGTTCACCTGTACCTGCAGCAGAACAAGGCCTGCGACAACAAGAGCCAGGAACGCAAGGCCTGGCTGCTCACCAAGCCCGACCGCACGCAGTTCTTCTACGACTGCGAGGGCTTCCTCTCCAGCGTTGTCGACAAGAACGGCAACGAGATGGTGTTCACCTACGAGGAGCGGAAGTCGAACAACAAGCCGACGAAGTTCCTGAAGTACATCACCGACGCGACGGGTCGCAAGACCCTGACGATTGACTACTACGCCAAGGGTCAGGCGTTCGACTACATCGACGACACCACCTGGACCCGCAAGACCGGGACCAACCTGACCAACCCGAAGATCATCGACCACATCTCCCAGATCACCGACATCTCCGGACGCAAGCTCACCTTCACCTACACCGACAAGGGCCTGCTCGGTGAGCTGATCGATGGGTACGGCTCCAGCGGCACCATGGGCGCGCCCAAGGTGTTCAAGTTCGCCTACGACATGACGCAGGGGAACAAGAACGTCAAGCTGGTCAAGGTCACCGACCCGCGCGGCAACGCCACCAGCCTGGTCTACAACTACCCGCAGACCGGCGACGACCCGAAGTTCCACTGGACCACCAAGTCCTACACCGACCGGCTCGGCCACCTCAGCAAGTTCGGCTACGTCGACCCGGACGGTCCGCAGGGCAACAACATCAACGCCACGGTCACCGACGCCGAGAACAACTCGACCCAATATCAGATGGACGGCTACGGCCGGCCCACGCAGACCACCAACGCGAAGAACGAGGTCACCAAGCTCGAGTGGGACGACGACCACAACGTCACCAAACTCACCGAGAACAACGGCGCCGCCTCGACCTGGACCTACGACCAGAAGACCGGCTACCCGACCGAGATCAAGGACGCGGAGGCGGTCAAGAACAGCTCGCCGGGCACCGTGCTGACCTACCAGCGGCAGCTCAACGGCTATGTGGCTGACCTGACCGAGAAGACCAGCCCGGAGGGCAGGAAGTGGACCTTCGACTATGAGGCCGACGGCGACCTGTCCTGGGTCGTCGACCCGCTCGGCAGCACCACGCCCGACCCGGAGGACTACAAGACCTCCTACACCTATGACGCGTGGGGTCAGATGCTGACGGCCAAGGACGCCAACGGCAACGTCACCACCAACAGCAACTTCGACCCCAACGGCTACCCACAGACCATCACCGACGCCGACACGAAGCAGACGAAGTTCGTCTACGACGTACGCGGCCAGGTCCTCAAGGTCACCGACGCGCTCAACCACGACACCACCCAGACCTACGACACGTTCGGCCGTCCGCTGGAGAACAAGGTGGCCAAGAACCAGGTCACCAACGAGTGGATCACCACCCCGGCACCGAAGTACGACGCCAACGACAACGTCTACGAGTCGACTGCCCCGAACGGCGCTGTCACGACGGCGTCGTTTGATAAGGCCGACCAACTGGAGTATCTGCTGGCCCCGGTGGACGTCGCGGGTGACCCGCAGCGCAAGACGTCCTACACGTACGACAAGGTCGGCAACCTGCTGATCACCACTGAGCCGAAGGGCAACCTGACCCCGGATACGGGTGACTACGTCACCACCAATGGTTACGACGCGATCTACCAGCTCACCTCGGTGATCAACGCCAAGAACCAGAAGATCACCTACGAGTACGACAACGTCGGCAATGTCGTCACCGTGGTCGACCCGCGCAAGAACGCCACCGCCGACCCTGCCGACTACACCATGAAGCTGGAGTACGACCTGGCGCATCGGGTCACCAAGTCCATCGACGCGCTCGGCAAGTTCACCACCAGCATCTACGACCGGGACGGCCTGGTCACGGCCAGCACCGACCAGCTGGGCAACACCACCGAGGTCACCCTCGACGCCCGGGGCATGCCGACCCAGGTGAAGGTGCCGCACAAGAACGACGCCGGCACCATCACCTACCGCACCACGAAATACGAGTACGACCAGGTCGGCAACCAGACTAAGGTGATCAGCCCACGCGGGGTGGCCACCACCGACGACCCGGACGACTTCGCGACCGTCACCGTCTACGACAAGCTCAACCGGGTCAAGGAAACCCGCACCGCGTACGACAAGGACGACAGCCGCTACACCACCGCGGACGTCACCACCTACACCTACGACGCGGTCGGCCGCCTGGCCACCCAGTCAGCGCCACCGTCGTCGGGTGAGTCGGTGCGCAACGACACCACCTACACCTACTACGACAACGGGTGGACGAAGTCGTCGTCGGATCCCTGGGACATCGCCACCTCGTACGACTACAACGAGCTCGGCGCCCAGACCAGCCGCACGGTCACCTCGGCCGGCGGATCGTCGAACCGCACCATGACCTGGTCCTACTTCCCCGACGGCAAGCTCAAGTCCCGCTCGGACGACGGCGTCCCGGTCGGCAAGCAGGTCGTCCTGGTCGACAACTCCGACTTCAACAACACGTCGGCCACCGGCACGTGGACCGCCGCGAACACGGCCACCGGCAAGTACGGCACCAACTACGCCACCCGCCCGGCGGGCACCGGCACGAACACCTTCACCTGGCAACTCAACGTGCCACAGGCCGGCACCTACGAAGTGTTCACCCGCTACCCGACCGTCACCGGCGCCGCCACCGACGCCAAGTACACGGTCAACCACGGCGGCGGCACCACCGTCAAGGCGGTCAACCAGAGCACCAACACCGGCACCTGGGTCAGCCTCGGCTCCTACACCTTCACCGAAGGCAACACCCAGAAGCTGTCCCTTTCCGACCAGGCCACCGGAACCGTCGTCGCCGACGCCATCAAAATCGTCCGCGACAACACCGGCGAGACGGACAACGAAAAGCTCGACTACAGCTACCGCTACGACCCCAACGGCAACCTCACCACCATCATCGACAACACCCCCGGCACCCGCATCGACGCCTACTCGGTCAACTACACCGACCTCAACCAGGTGCAGACGGTCACCGAGAGCAAGTCCGGGACGACCAAGAACACCAGCACGTTCACCTACAACGAGAACAGCTCACCGCTGACGGTCACCCACGACAAGCAGTACGCCAGCTACGGCTACGACCCCCGCGACCTGGTCTCCACGGTCATCAACGGCACGTCCGCCACCGACCCCAACAGCAAGACCACCAGCTTCACCTACACCGACCGCGGGCAGAAAGCAGAGGAAACGAAGGGCAACGGCAACAAGGTCACCTACACCTATTACCTCGACGGGCTGCTCAACACCCAGGCAGAGAAGAAGCCCAACGGGACGCTGGTGTCGGAACACACCTACACCTACGACCCCAACGGCAACCGCACCCGCGACGTCGCCAAGAAGATGAACGCCGACAACCACTCGGCGTACCTCAACACCACCAGCGACTACACCTACGACCCGCGCAACCGCCTGGCCACCCTGACGAAAACCGGGGACGGCGCGGGCACCGAGACGTACATCCACGACGCCAACAACAACGTCATCAGCCAGACCGTCAAGGGTGCCACGACGACGTTCAACTACGACCGCAACCGGCTCCTCACCGCCAGCGCGGGAGGCGCGACCGCGTCGTACAACTACGACCCGTTCGGTCGCCTGGACACCGTCACCGCGGCCGGCACGGTCGTCGAGCGCAACGTCTACGACGGCTTCGACCACGTCATCGAAAACCGCAAGAACAACGGCGCCACCACCGCCACGACCAAGTACACCTACGACCCGCTGGACCGGACCACCACGAAGACCACCGACGTCGGGGGTGCCAAGGAGAAGACCACCACCTTCAACTACCTCGGCCTCTCCAGCGAGGTCTTGGACGAGGAGGTCGCAGGCAAGCTCACCAAGTCCTACCAGTACTCCCCGTGGGGGCAGCGCCTCTCCCAGATCACCCACAACAGCGACGGCACCCAGGAGAGCGCCTACTACGGATACGACCAGCACACCGACGTCGAGCAACTGACCGACGACACCGGCGATACCAAGGCCACCTACGGTTACACCGGTTACGGCAGTAACGACGATGCCCAGTTCACCGGCATCGACAAACCGGACGCGGCCGACCCGACCAAGGAGCCGTACAACGCCTACCGGTTCAACGCCAAGCGCTGGGACCAAAACTCCCAGTCCTACGACATGGGCTTCCGTGACTACAGCCCCGGCCTCAACCGGTTCCTGACCCGGGACAGCTACAACGGCGCTCTCGCTGACATGAGGCTCGGTCTCAACCCGTGGACCGGCAACCGGTACGCCTTCGGCGGTGGCAACCCCATCAGCGCGGTGGAACTCGATGGGCACGACTGCTGGAGTTGGGCACAAGGCATCTGTGACGCGGCGAGCGCGACAGCGAACTGGGTGAACCACAATTCCGACACCCTGCAGGATCTTGCTCTCGATGCCGCCGAGGTGGTTCTCGGCGCGGTGGCGACCGATATCGGCATCGGCATGATGGCGACGGGTGCCGCGGCCTGTGGGGTGACTCTGCCGCTCGTCGTGACGGGAGTGGGAGCCGTCGTCACCGCCGCAGGTTGCGCGGGTGGTGCCGCGCTCGCCGGGGCGGGCGTTCTGGTAGCTGGCCTGGGCATATACGCGATGGCCGACGGAATGTCCAGGGCGGTCAATGACGCGGGGAAGCTCGAGAATCCGCCGAAGGCCGGTGATGGGGCCGGGAGCGGGACCGGCGGCGGGCCACCGAAGGTCACCAAGACCAACGGACTCGACCCGGCCGATAGAAACCTGCGTAGGGAATGGGAGTCCAACGGTACGACTTATCAGATCAACACGGGGCACGGATTCAACCGTGCGCATCGCACTGGTACGGACCTGCGGAGCACAAACCTCACCCCGGACCAGGTCGAGCAGGCGATCATCGCTGATATCGAGAAGTTCAAGTCGGGTGGCGGTGCGCTTCCCCAAGTCGGGCGAAATGTGGGCACGGCGGAACGCACTATCGATGTGGATGGGCAATCGATCACCTACAACGCAGTCCAGATCGGTGCTGATAGGGTCGGCGTCAGCACGTACTGGCTCAACTGACGGGGATGTGGAGGCCGGATGGAAACATTGCTTGACCTGGCCCGGACGCTGGCGTCGGGTGAGTTCGGCGAGCGGGGTCTGGCCGAGGTCAGAGACATCGAGCAGGAGTTCGTCGAAGTGGTCACATTCGCACCGGCGGATGAGATCGTCGCCGTGCTCCATACCGTGCTCGACGAGGATTGGATGGGCCTACCGGTGTGGGCGCGCAATCTCGCGTACCGGATGGCCTGTCTACAGAGGCCGGACGATGCGGCTCTGCTGAGAGAGGCGGCGACGGACCTGCGAAATTTCGGTCCCGACTGGAATGACATCGCCGCAGCCATGAAGGAAAGAGCGGAGTCGCTGGAGAAGAATCAGAATTGAGAATGGCGACGATGCCCACCGGATGGACATCCGGTGGGCATCGTTCCGTGATGGGTGTCCCTATTTGCTGTTGTGTGGCAGGGGCACCACGGTGGCCGGCCGCGCAGATCGAAGAGCGAGACGACCTGCTCCGTTTCAAGTCGGACCACCGAGCCTTTTCCAAGCTGATCTTGCAGCTCAGGGCGGGTGTGGCGAGCCCGGAGATCGATGAGGGCGAGGCTCCAGGTAAGACAGCAGTCGACCAA
>NZ_JBIAFE010000064.1:0-2817 GCF_042869115.1 Micromonospora sp. NPDC007230
TGCCCCGGACAGGGTCCTGCATGATGCGGGGTTGCTGGATGGTGTGTGGTTGTTCTTTGAGAACTCAACAGGGTGCTTGATAAGCCAGTGCCAAATTGTTTTATACCCCGGACTGGTCGGGCCTTTATGGTTTGGCTGGTTGGGATTCCTTTGGCAACACTTTTGTTGTCGGGATGGATTGTTCAACAAGTTTTTGTTGGAGAGTTTGATCCTGGCTCAGGACGAACGCTGGCGGCGTGCTTAACACATGCAAGTCGAGCGGAAAGGCCCTTCGGGGTACTCGAGCGGCGAACGGGTGAGTAACACGTGAGCAACCTGCCCTAGGCTTTGGGATAACCCCGGGAAACCGGGGCTAATACCGAATATGACCCGCTATCGCATGGTGGTGGGTGGAAAGTTTTTCGGCCTGGGATGGGCTCGCGGCCTATCAGCTTGTTGGTGGGGTGATGGCCTACCAAGGCGACGACGGGTAGCCGGCCTGAGAGGGCGACCGGCCACACTGGGACTGAGACACGGCCCAGACTCCTACGGGAGGCAGCAGTGGGGAATATTGCACAATGGGCGGAAGCCTGATGCAGCGACGCCGCGTGAGGGATGACGGCCTTCGGGTTGTAAACCTCTTTCAGCAGGGACGAAGCGTAAGTGACGGTACCTGCAGAAGAAGCGCCGGCCAACTACGTGCCAGCAGCCGCGGTAAGACGTAGGGCGCGAGCGTTGTCCGGATTTATTGGGCGTAAAGAGCTCGTAGGCGGCTTGTCGCGTCGACTGTGAAAACCCGCAGCTCAACTGCGGGCCTGCAGTCGATACGGGCAGGCTAGAGTTCGGTAGGGGAGACTGGAATTCCTGGTGTAGCGGTGAAATGCGCAGATATCAGGAGGAACACCGGTGGCGAAGGCGGGTCTCTGGGCCGATACTGACGCTGAGGAGCGAAAGCGTGGGGAGCGAACAGGATTAGATACCCTGGTAGTCCACGCTGTAAACGTTGGGCGCTAGGTGTGGGGGGCCTCTCCGGTTCCCTGTGCCGCAGCTAACGCATTAAGCGCCCCGCCTGGGGAGTACGGCCGCAAGGCTAAAACTCAAAGGAATTGACGGGGGCCCGCACAAGCGGCGGAGCATGCGGATTAATTCGATGCAACGCGAAGAACCTTACCTGGGTTTGACATCGCCGGAAATCCTCCAGAGATGGGGGGTCCTTCGGGGCCGGTGACAGGTGGTGCATGGCTGTCGTCAGCTCGTGTCGTGAGATGTTGGGTTAAGTCCCGCAACGAGCGCAACCCTCGTTCGATGTTGCCAGCGCGTTATGGCGGGGACTCATCGAAGACTGCCGGGGTCAACTCGGAGGAAGGTGGGGATGACGTCAAGTCATCATGCCCCTTATGTCCAGGGCTTCACGCATGCTACAATGGCCGGTACAATGGGCTGCGATACCGTGAGGTGGAGCGAATCCCAAAAAGCCGGTCTCAGTTCGGATCGGGGTCTGCAACTCGACCCCGTGAAGTCGGAGTCGCTAGTAATCGCAGATCAGCAACGCTGCGGTGAATACGTTCCCGGGCCTTGTACACACCGCCCGTCACGTCACGAAAGTCGGCAACACCCGAAGCCGGTGGCCCAACCCGTAAGGGAGGGAGCCGTCGAAGGTGGGGCTGGCGATTGGGACGAAGTCGTAACAAGGTAGCCGTACCGGAAGGTGCGGCTGGATCACCTCCTTTCTAAGGAGCACCATCCGTCGAAAGACGGCATGGAGCCCGCGACCCGCGAATGTCGGGTCGGGGTGCTCGATTGGCGGAGACACTGGCGAGTTTTCACCTGGCAACGGCCGGGATCTCTAGTACGGCCACTTCGGTGGTGGGGAACGAGTGACCGGTGCGGCTGGGAGGAAGCGGTAAGCACCCTGTTGGGTCCTGAAAGAACAACCGTGGGTTGTCTTTCAGAGCCGAAGCTCGAGGCGTGAAGCTTTGAGGTTGGTGCCAGGCATGGCCTGGTGTGGCATACCGCCGGCGGTGGTCGGGTTTGGTGTCACGCTGTGGGTTGTGGGTTGGTCGTTTGTTGAGAATTGCACAGTGGACGCGAGCATCTTTGTGGTCAAGTTGTCAAGGGCGAACGGTGGATGCCTTGGCACCAGGAGCCGATGAAGGACGTGGGAGGCCGCGATAGGCCTGGGGGAGCTGTCAACCAAGCTGTGATCCCAGGGTGTCCGAATGGGGGAACCCGGCTGGAGTCATGTCCAGTCACCCGCACCTGAACACATAGGGTGTGTGGGGGGAACGCGGGGAAGTGAAACATCTCAGTACCCGTAGGAAGAGAAAACAAAGAGTGATTCCGTGAGTAGTGGCGAGCGAAAGCGGATTGAGGCTAAACCGGCTGCGTGTGATACCTGTCAGGGGTTGCGTGGTCGGGGTTGTGGGACCCTGCTACACGAGCTGACACTCGTGTGAGGAGTTACAAAGTCAGTTGCTAGCCGAACAGTCTGGAATGGCTGACCGTAGGCGGTGATAGTCCGGTAGGTGAAAGTGGCTGGTCTCCTGTGGGTGTTCCCGAGTAGCGGCGGACTCCTGAAATCTGCCGTGAATCTGCCAGGACCACCTGGTAAGCCTAAATACTTCCTGGTGACCGATAGCGGACGAGTACCGTGAGGGAATGGTGAAAAGTACCCCGGGAGGGGAGTGAAATAGTACCTGAAACCGTTCGCCTACAATCCGTCGGAGCCTTGCGGGGTGACGGCGTGCCTTTTGAAGAATGAGCCTGCGAGTTAGTGGCATGTGGCGAGGTTAACCCGTGTGGGGGAGCCGTAGCGAAAGCGAGTCTGAATAGGGCGTT
>NZ_JBIAFE010000064.1:2912-4666 GCF_042869115.1 Micromonospora sp. NPDC007230
AGGCCTTCGGGTTGAGGGTGGGGAGCGTGGGAACCTGGCGGGTAGTAGTCAAGCGATGGGGTGACGCAGGAAGGTAGCTGAGCCCGGCCGGTGGTTGTGCCGGGGTAAGCGTGTAGGCCGTGCCGTAGGCAAATCCGCGGCGCATATAGGCTGAGACGTGATGCCGAGCCGATTCAGGTGAAGTCAGTGATCCTATGCTGCCGAGAAAAGCCTCTAGCGAGTTCTTAGCGGCCCGTACCCCAAACCGACACAGGTGGTCAGGTAGAGAATACCGAGGCGATCGGGCGAACTGTGGTTAAGGAACTCGGCAAATTGCCCCCGTAACTTAGGGAGAAGGGGGGCCGGAGACGTGAAGCCCCGCGCGGGTGGAGCGTTGTATGGCCGCAGAGAGCAGGGGGAAGCGACTGTTTACTAAAAACACAGGTCCATGCGAAGAAGTAATTCGATGTATATGGACTGACGCCTGCCCGGTGCTGGAACGTTAAGGGGACCTGTTAGCTCTTCGGGGCGAAGCGGAGAACTTAAGCGCCAGTAAACGGCGGTGGTAACTATAACCATCCTAAGGTAGCGAAATTCCTTGTCGGGTAAGTTCCGACCTGCACGAATGGCGTAACGACTTCCCCACTGTCTCAACCACAGGCCCGGCGAAATTGCATTACGAGTAAAGATGCTCGTTACGCGCGGCAGGACGGAAAGACCCCGGGACCTTTACTATAGCTTGACATTGGTATCTGAGTTAGCTTGTGTAGGATAGGTGGGAGCCGGTGAAGCTCTAACGCCAGTTAGGGTGGAGGCAATCTTGAAATACCACTCTGGTTGATTCGGGTATCTAACTTCGGACCGTTATCCGGTTCAGGGACAGTGTCTGGTGGGTAGTTTAACTGGGGCGGTTGCCTCCTAAAGGGTAACGGAGGCGCCCAAAGGTTCCCTCAGCCTGGTTGGCAATCAGGTGTTGAGTGCAAGTGCACAAGGGAGCTTGACTGTGAGACTGACAGGTCGAGCAGGGACGAAAGTCGGGACTAGTGATCCGGCACTGGCATGTGGAAGCGGTGTCGCTCAACGGATAAAAGGTACCCCGGGGATAACAGGCTGATCTTCCCCAAGAGTCCATATCGACGGGATGGTTTGGCACCTCGATGTCGGCTCGTCGCATCCTGGGGCTGTAGCAGGTCCCAAGGGTTGGGCTGTTCGCCCATTAAAGCGGTACGCGAGCTGGGTTTAGAACGTCGTGAGACAGTTCGGTCCCTATCCGCCGTGCGCGTAGGATACTTGAGAAGGGCTGTCCCTAGTACGAGAGGACCGGGACGGACGAACCTCTGGTGTGCCAGTTGTCCCGCCAGGGGCACGGCTGGTTAGCTACGTTCGGAAGGGATAACCGCTGAAAGCATCTAAGCGGGAAGCTCGCTTCAAGATGAGGTATCCCACCACTCCTTTGGGGTGGGTAAGGCCCCCAGCTAGACGACTGGGTTGATAGGCCGGAAATGTAAGCCCGGTAACGGGTTCAGTTGACCGGTACTAATAGGCCGAGGACTTGACTACTAAGCTGCTACGCGTCCACTGTGCAACTCCCGACAAACGAACACCACACCATTTGGTGGTTGGTTGTTTGACATGTCGATAGAGTTACGGCGGTCATGGCGGAGGGGAAACGCCCGGTAACATTCCGAACCCGGAAGCTAAGCCCTCCAGCGCCGATGGTACTGCACTCGGGAGGGTGTGGGAGAGTAGGACACCGCCGGACAAACATTCCAGTC
>NZ_JBIAFE010000065.1:0-4629 GCF_042869115.1 Micromonospora sp. NPDC007230
ACGACCCCGCACGGGACTTGTGGAGAGCCCGGTGCATTGAAAGGTGCACGCCGGGTTCGGGAAGCGGCCCGCAGAAACAGACCGACCAAAAAAAAATCGGAACTGCGCTGCGGGCCGACTTCACCGACCCGACCCGGCGACGCTCATGACGTTCATTTATGAACACCGTGACCAGTTCGCGGTCGCGCTCCTGCTACGGGTCTTGAACGTCGGCGCCTCGACGTACTACGCGTGGGTCAAGCAGGTCGAGCAGCCTTGCGACCGGAACGTGGTCGATCTGGGGTTGTTGTCCAACATCCACGAGATCTGGGAAGCGTCCGGGCACACGTACGGCGCGGACCGGGTGCACGGGCAGCTCCGCCGTGACGGCATTCGCGTGGGCCGCAAGCGGGTGGAGCGGTTGATGGCGGCCCAGGGCTGGCAGGGTGCGTTCCTGCGTCGAGGCTGGCGGGGCGGCTCCACGAAGCAAGACCCACGGCACACGCCGGCGCCGGATCTGGTCAACCGGCAGTTCACCGCAGCCGGTCCGAACCGGCTCTGGGTCGCCGACGCCACCCGCATTCCCTGCGGCGAAGGCGTGTTCTGGCTGGCCGCGGTCCGTGACGCGTTCTCCCGCCGGATCGTCGGGTGGAAGACCTCCGACCGCTGCGACACCGACTTGATCCTCGCCGCCCTCGAATACGGGATCTGGTCCCGCGACGTCCGCGACGGCGAGTTGATTCATCACAGCGACAGGGGATCGAACTATACGTCTTTCCGGTTCGCGGAACGCTTGCAGGACAACGGGATCCTGCCGTCGATGGGGTCCGTCGGCGACTCGTTCGACAACGCGCTCATGGAGAACTTCTGGTCGACGTTGAAGATCGAACTCGTCTACCGCACGAGCTGGCGCACCCGCGACGAGGCCGAGAACGCGATCTTCGCCTACATCGACGGCTGGTACAACACCCGCCGCATCCAGAAGGAACTGGGCTACCTCAGCCCCGACGAGTACGAAACCGCCTGGCACACCCGCCAGAAGGAACCAGCCCAACCAACAATCGCTACCCCTGCAGCAGCCGGCAGCAGGTAACCACCGCTCCATCAAAGCGGGGGGAACTCAGCGTCATGCGGTCGAGCAACGGTGTGATCTTCAAACGGTGCGGCTGCCGCGACCACGGCAGGAACCGGCTGGAGCAGCGCTGCCCCCGGCTCACCGAACGCGGCCATGGCTCCTGGTACTTCCACTGCTCGGCCACCAACCTGCTCGGCCGCCGGGAACGCGCCCGCCGCGGCGGCTACCCCTCGCAGGCCGCCGCCCGGCAGGCTCGCGACACGTGGCTGGCCGGCACCGCCGCCGACCGCACCACGCAAGGCTGGACCGTCGAATGGTGGCTGCGGCACTGGCTCGACACCCGCACCCACCTCCGCGCGACCACCCGGTTCCACTACACCCGCGACGTCGAGCAGGTGCCCATCCCGCACCTCGGCGCCTACCGGCTCGCCGACCTCGACGCCGGCCTGTTGCGTACCGTCTTCGCCAAGATCGCCGGTGTCACCAACAGCAAAGGCCGACCGCAGTCCGCGTCGGCGATGCAGCACCTGCGGACCACCCTGCGTGCCGCGCTCAACCTCGCCGTCAAAGAGGGCGTCCTGGCCTGCAACCCCGCCCGGCACATCGAGATCAAGGGCTACCAGCAGCCGCACGCCCAAGTCTGGACCGAGGCCCGCGTCGCCTCGTGGGAAGAGACCGGCGCCCACCCAGCCGTGGCGGTCTGGACCGCTGACCAGATCGCCGAGCTCCTCGGATCCACTACCGACGACTCGCTGTTCGCGTTCTGGTGGCTCGCCGGCCTCCGCGGGCTGCGCCGCAGCGGCCTGTTCTCGGCTTTCCCAGGCCCGACCCCGGCGCCGTGACCGGATTAGGTTGGCCAGCAGGATTCCCAGGAAGGATGGGATCGATGGTACGGTCATGAGAGAGGTGAGTCCTGGGCGGCAACGGGCAAGCTCTATTGGGTGTGAAGCCAGCGATGAATGCCAATCGGGTGCGGCTGTTAGGGGCAATGAGCGCCGTTACGTCGGTCGCCGTGCTCTGGCTCCGATCGCTTCTTTTCCAAGCAGAAAGAGGCAAGGTCGGTGAGGGTAGACTCCTGGAGCTACTCTATTCGGACGTAAATAGTTACTCGGCGTTGTCTTGGCTCCTCCTTTCGTTGTCATGCTGTTTGGTTGCGCTCGCAGTGGGCGCCTTGTGGTGGCTGGCCAAGCGGAATGCCCCATCGAAGGGATGGTTGACGGGGTGCCGATGGTGCATGGTCGGTGGCGCAGGCTTCGTCCTGTGTGCCGGTTGGTGGGCGTGGCAATACAGCGGTAATGGGGCGCATGGCGCGCAGCAACTGCGAGCAAGTGACGCCACAGCTAACGCTTACGATGTTGCTGTTGTCCTTGACCGTCTCCATCAGTTGCCCTGGATGACGCCGAGTCTTCTTGAAACAGTCCCGGTAGTCGTCTGGCTGGCCGGATGCCTGTGGCTGTTCTATGCCATCGGCGCGCAGCGGGGCATTTCCTCAATCGGTCTTCGAGAACATGGTCCCAAGGGCCGGCCGTGACCAGGTCAGATGTGGCGTACGTCGATGCGATACTCCTCGATGCCCGACCACTGCTCCAGCCATTCCATTCCCTGACGAAGAGGCATGGCCGCGAACTGCTCAATCGTTTCCGCGACCTTCGCTCTCGCCTGCTCGCGCCCTCGATAGGATATGTCAACCGCGAAGTCTCCAGGTGGCCCCGGCAAATCGATGATGACTGCGTTGCCGAATGCGTCACCCACGTGCAGTTGACTCGTTGGAACAGGCAGCGTAAAGGAAATCCTTCCTGGCCATTCGTCAGATTCACTGCATGCGGGCTGATCCTCGTGGACGTAAACGACGGTGCGGATCCTTAGCGTGTCTTGGGCGCAGACAATTACGATCTCACTACCATTGGACGCGGCGACCTGGGTTTGTGCCACGGTGAGCGCTTGGTTGAAACCGGGTTGATCCACCAGTGTGTAGTCCCGCACGGTAAGGTAACTGTACTGCGGCCGGAACAGCAACTCCTCCTGCTGTATGGGCATCTGCGCTCCCTAAGCACAGGTCTGAGCGCCGGCGATACGCCGGCGCTCAGACCTACCGAAAGTTACCGGATGACATTTACATGAAACTCGTCGCAGTCGAGGACGCGGTTTGTGCGGAAGAACGCCGACAATAGGATACCACCTCTGCCGTTGTGCGCGCCGTCGATCGGACGGGCCGAACCATGCCACTTCCGCCAGTCTGCGTTGACCGGGTCGCTGCTGTTTCCACAGTAGATGCCCGCCGTGGACATTGCCGCACCTTCATAGGTCACGGCGAACGGGTACTCGTCACACTGGAGGCCGCCCGTGGCGTAGTTCGGTCCCCATACGTCGACGCAAACCTTGCGCGCCTCAAGCCGGTTCATGTCGGACCTCGAACCCATCAGGCGGTGCAGCGGGCGTGCGCCTACGGCCCCTGGAGGGGACTTTCCGACGAAGCTCGGGAACGTTCGGCTCGGATTGTTTTGTGCGTCGTCGACGTGGATGGCCTCCTGTCGGTGGTCGCTACCGGCTCGGCGATCAAGCTCGAGGACGGGCGTATAGTCGCGGAAGACCGTCCCATGCTGCGGGGCGCTGCCTATTTCCGGACCAGCGGAGTCGAAACGGGCGCGGGTGGTCGCCGTCAACTCGCTGTACGGGAGGGTGATGCCGTCACGATATTCGACCATGATCGTGGTCAGAGCATCCAGGTTGACAGTGGCGTAAGGCGATGCGCCAGACCCGTCGGTGGATGTCGCAATGACAGGGTCGAAAACAGGCCGGGCATACCAGGCCGCGATCGCGTCGGTCCTGTAGGTCTCACCTGTGCAGGTGACGTTAGGAACCCCCTTGCAGCCATCCATATTGACAGTGATGTAGCCAAGCTCGTGGTTAAGCTGGGACGAAATTCCCACGTCCTCGAGGCTCAAAACAAAGTCGACTCGTCTGCCCGAATAGCTGGCAAAGGCCAGGATCTCAAAGACGAATTCGATCTTGCCCCTATACTCGAGGGTTTGACTGTGGTAAAGGTTGATCACCCGCGTGTACCGGTGGCACTGTTCGAATCGGTTGCGGGCCCAGCCCTGCTGCCGCGCGGGAAGATCGCCCTGCTGCTTACACTCCTCCTCCAGATCGGATTCGACGATAGTGCTGTTCGCAGAAGACTTCGAGGCTTCTGCCGGGGAAGAAAGCGCGAAGCTGCCGAACAGGGAGAGGGCAGCCACAAAGGCACCCCATCTACGTGCTCTCATAGTCAGTTCCTCCATGGGGGCATCGAGCATCGGGGCGAAGCAGAACCTTCTCTCCGTGGTGACCAGCCCTGATCGCGGCTGGGAGGATCACCTTGCGCGTCTGGCGGGCCGAGTCTCAACGGCTTGCCTTACAGGCGTTGCCCAAACATGCGTGTAGCAAAGTGCCGGTTGCTGCCTGATAGGCGAGAGTGAAACCTTCGTAGGGCTGGGTATCGGGGCTCTTCGAAGTTGAGCGGGGTTCGCTGCTGGAGCCGGCCCGAGCGTGAAGGGCTCGCAGCTCATCGGTGATCATCTGAGTGTCGAATTCGG
>NZ_JBIAFE010000066.1:0-4463 GCF_042869115.1 Micromonospora sp. NPDC007230
CACGATCGCCGGCATCGTCGTCGGCATCCGACTCTGCCGCTGGGCCAACACACGCTACTTCCACCTCGACAGCGGATCCTGCCAGCGGTAACCGAGCCCGAGCGACTCGGACGGCACGTCTCCGCGATGGTGAACCTCCGATTTGCCCGACTTGGCTCGCGCTCTGCTGATTTGGGGCTCTGCGGGACTCCACCTCATGCCATGATCTCGCCGTTGACGTGGGCTTCTGCGGTTCGCGTGATTGGAAGGCGTCTGCGTTAGGCGGCGGTGCGCGAACCGCAGGGACCTGCCGCGTACTGCGGGGCGCCGCTGCTCTGCGGACTACGATCCGGCTCGCGCGCTTTGTCCGCAGCTGACTGGAAAGTCGGTGAGTGAGTGGGCAGGCGGCAGCGCCCGGTGTAGCGCAGCTGCTGGCTGCCGGGATGGGTACCGCGGTACTACGCCGGAACCGGGAGATCATTCCGTGGTACCGCCGCCGGAGGGGGGTCGGCCTCTAGCGTCGTTGACGGGACGCCGGAAACGCGGCGGAGTCGAGGCGAGGGATGGTCGATGATCGAGGCACGGCAGCTGACGAAGCGGTACGGCGAGAAGACGGCGGTCGACCGCCTCGACTTCGAGGTGAAGCCCGGCATGGTGACCGGGTTCCTCGGGCCGAACGGTGCGGGGAAGTCCACCACCATGCGCTTGATCATCGGGCTGGACGCTGCGACCAGCGGGTCGGTGAGCGTCAACGGCCGGCGGTACGCGCGCCACGCGGCGCCGCTGCAGGAGGTCGGAGCACTGCTGGAGGCGCGGTCGATTCACCCGGGCCGCACCGCGTTCGACCATCTGATGGTCCTCGCCCACACGCACGGTATCCCGCGGCGGCGGGTCGACGAGATGATCGAGCTGACTGGGTTGCAGTCCGTGGCGCGCAAGCGGGCTGGGTCGTTTTCACTGGGTATGGGGCAGCGGCTCGGTATCGCCGCCGCGCTGCTCGGCGACCCGGCCACGGTGATGCTCGACGAGCCCGTCAACGGCCTCGACCCCGAGGGCGTGCTGTGGATACGTAACCTGCTCGCCGGGCTCGCCGCCGAGGGCCGCACGGTGTTCGTGTCGTCGCACCTGATGGCCGAGGTGGCGCTCGTCGCCGAGCACCTCATCGTCGTCGGGCGTGGGCGGCTGCTCGCCGACACCACCGTGCACGATCTGGTGCGCCAGGCCGGCGGCGACACCGTCGCTGTGGCCACCGCGGACCCGGCCCGACTGCGGGCCGCGCTGGCCGGCCCGGGCGTTGAGATCACCGGGCGAGCTGGCTCCGAGCAGCTGCAGGTGAGCGGCCTGTCGGCACGGCAGATCGGGCTCACCGCGGCCGAGCACGGCATCGCGCTGTTCGAGCTCACCCCGAAGCAGGTATCGCTGGAGGAGGCGTTCATGGATCTGACGAGGGACGCCGTGGAGTACCACGGCACCGTGACGAGCGGGGTGGCGGCATGAGCACTGTCATGGAGGCTCGCCCGGCGGGAGCCGGTGCCGGGTCCGCGTACAAGGTCACCGGGCGGCGGGTGCTCCGCTCGGAGTGGGCGAAGCTGTGGACGCTGCGCTCCACCTGGATCACGCTCGCCCTCGGGCTGGCCGGCCTGCTGGTGTTCGGCAGCATCGCGGCGGTGCGGTACAAGTCGCTGACCACCTCCGGCGGCACCCGGCCGGGCTCGGGGGAGTTCGTCAACGCGAGCGCGGTGACCCTGGCGCTGTTCGGCGTACGGTTCGGCCAGTTGGCGCTCGGCGTGCTCGGCGTGCTGTTCGCTGCGGGTGAGTACTCCACGGGCATGATCCGCTCGACGCTGGCCGCGGTGCCGCGCCGGCTGCCGGTGCTGTGGTCCAAGGCCGCCGTGTACGGCGTGGTCGCCTTCGTCGTCGGCGTCGGCGGCGCGTTCGGCGGGTTCCTGATCGTCAACGCCGTCGTGAACGGCACCCCGGCCCACATGCCCCTGTCGGACAGTGGCGTCGCCCGGTCGCTGCTCGGCGCCGGCCTCTATCTGAGCCTCGTCGGGGTGATCGGGGCCGCGCTCGGGATGCTGATGCGCTCGGTGCCCGGGGCCATCTCGGTGCTCGTCGCCACGCTGCTGCTGGTGCCCGGGCTGCTGTCGCTGCTGCCGGCCTCCTGGCAGGACAACATCGGCCCGTACCTGCCGAGCAACGCCGGCGAGGCGCTGTACGCGCTGCAACACGCGCCGGGCATGCTGTCTGCGGGGAGCGGCGCGCTGGTCCTGCTGGGTTGGACCGTCCTGGCGCTGGCCGGCGGAGCCTACCGCCTGGTACGCAAGGATGCATGACCATCGCAACGGGTTGGTGACGATGAGCTCTGAAGGCACCGAGCAGCTCGCCGCCCATCCGCTGGTCGACCGGCTCGCCGGTCTTGGCCAGCGGCTGCGGCGGTTCGACGCCCGGCGGCCATGGCTGTTCGACGCGGCGGTGGTCGCCGCGGTACTGCTGGTGTTCTGCATTCCCGACCTCGTCCGCACCGACGAGGGGCGGGAGCTGCACGTCCTGCTGAACCGTCCACCCCTGGCCGTCATGGTCGCCCTGCAGCTCGGCCTCGTCCTCCCGCTGTTCTGGCGCCGGCGGGCGCCAACCGCCGCGTTCTACGCCATCGCCGCGGTGTTCGTCCTACAGTGGTCCCTCGGCGTGCTGCTCCGCGCCGACGTCGCGCTGCTCATCGCCATCTATAGCCTCGTGCTGCGGGTCCATCCGGCCCGGCTGCTCTGGGCCGGGCTGACCGTCGCCGCGGCGATGGCCCTGGTCGCGTGGCGGGCCTCCGCCGTCGTGACGCCGTGGGACGCGCTGTTCTTCTTGTACAGCGCCGCTACCGCGGCCGCGGCCCTGGGTGTCGCCATCCGCATCCGCCGGGCACAGCTGGCCGCGCTGCGCGACCGGGCGCAGCGCCTGGAGATCGAGCGCGACCAGCGCAGCAAGCTCGCCGCGGCGGCCGAACGCACCCGGGTGGCCCGCGAAATGCACGACATCATCGGCCATAGCCTGTCGGTGATCATCTCACTGGCTGACGGCGGCGCATACGCGGTGGGCGGCAACCCGCAACGCGGCCGCGAGGCGCTCGAGCTCATCGGCGACACCGGCCGGGGGGCCCTCGCCGAACTGCGCCGGGTGCTTGGCGTCCTGCGGGAGGACGCCGGGAACAGCAAGGACACCGAGGCCGTCGAGCTCCACCCGCAGCCCGGCGTCGCCGAGATCAGCGCCCTGTGTGAGCGCATCCGGGTGGCCGGACCGGACGTCGTCTACCGCACCGCCGGCAACGTCGACGCTCTAGACCCCGGGGTACAGCTCACCGCGTACCGGATCGTGCAGGAGGCGCTCACCAACGCGCTGCGGTACGCGGGGCCGCACACCGCGCTCGACGTCGGCCTCACCGCCGCCGACGGGCGGCTGCAGATCACGGTGCACGACACCGGCCCCCAGCCGCCCGACCGCCCGCCACCGCCGCCCGCGAAACCCGGGCACGGACTCGCCGGCATGCGCGAGCGAGCCGCCCTGTACGCCGGAACCGTCGAGGCCGGCCCGCGCCTTGGCGGAGGCTGGACGGTGCGGGCGATCCTCGACCTGACCCCGCTCGCCGCACTCGAAGGCCGGACATGATCACCGTGCTCATCGTCGACGACCAGCCCCTGCAACGGCTGGGTTTCCGCATGCTGCTGGAGAACAACGAGGAAACGGACGTCGTTGGAGAAGCCGGCAACGGTACCGAGGCGGTGCGCCGCGCCGAGCAGCTGCACCCCGACGTGATTCTCATGGACGTACGCATGCCCGGCATGGACGGCATCGAGGCCACCCGACGCATCGTCGCGGCCGGCGACCGGTCCCGGGTGCTCGTGCTGACCACGTTCGACCTGGACGAGTACGCGCACGCCGCCCTGCGCGCCGGGGCCAGCGGCTTCCTGCTCAAGGACGCCCGCCCCGAGGAGCTGCTGGCTGGCATCCGGGCGGTCGCGGACGGCGACGCCGTCATCGCGCCCGCGCTGACCCGTCGACTGCTGGACCGCTTCGCCGGCCAGCTCGCCGCCGGCCCCTCGCAGCCGGTCCGCACCGACCCGCGGCTGGCCAGCCTCACCGACCGGGAACGCGAGATCCTGGTGGCGATCGGCAGCGGATGGACCAACCGGGAAATCGCCGAGCGGTTCGTGCTGTCGGAGTCCACCGTGAAGACCCACGTCGGCAAGGTCCTCGCCAAAGTAGGTGCCCGCGACCGCGTACAGGCCGTCATATTCGCCTACGACCAGGGACTCACCCGACCGAACACCGGCGGATGACAGCCCATGATCCGGCGACCGAACGGGCATACACCCCGTCTCCGCGATGGTTGGCCAGAGTCAAGCTAGTGCCGCGTCTTTGAACGTTGATCGTGTAATCCATCGGTTCTGAGGAGCCGTCAGGCACGCTGTCTCCCAACGCATCAGGCTGTGGGAGGT
>NZ_JBIAFE010000067.1:0-3227 GCF_042869115.1 Micromonospora sp. NPDC007230
GGCGCGCTCGAGCAGCCGCACCGTGTCGGCGTCGCCGGTCCAGCGTTCGTACTCGTCGAGCAGGATCACAAAGAGCGGCGTCGCGTCGGCGCTGCCGAAGTACGGCGCGTGCGGCTGCTCCTCGAACGCGACCGTCTCGCCGTACCGCAACTCGTGCGGGATCTTTCCCGGCTCCTCCTCCCGAAAGTCGTCGAGCACAGCGCCCTGAGTGAGCGCCAGCAGGCGTAGCGTCGTGGCGGCGAGGTCTGGCGCGAACGGCAGCGCCTGCAGGCTGGTGAACACGCTGTCCCGGCCGAAGATGGCCATGAACCACGGCAGCCCGGCGGCGGGCAGGGTCTGCCCGCCGCCCGTCAGGGGGGTGAAACGCAGGGCGGCGAGATCGACCAGGCAGCGCCGGTACGTCTTCGTCAGCGCCGCGGAATCGCAGACCAGGCGGGGCGCCTCGGCCAGCCAACGGTCCAGTTCGCGGCGCATCTCCTTCGTCTTTCGGCTAGTCCTGCCCTGGAGGCTCTCGCGGATGTCCCGCCCGTCGGGGCCCAGGGTGCGCACGTGCAGCTCGGTAGCCCACTGTCCGTGCGGGCCGATGCGGATGTCGTACGTCAGGCCGTCCTCGTCGACCCGCGCCGGCTCGCTGGTGGAGATGATCGTCTCCCGCCGGAACGTGTCGCGCTCGTACCCGAGGCACAGGCGCCCGCTTTCCACACGTGCGTGATATTTTCCGCGCTTGGCCTGGACATCCTTGATCTCGAACAGGTCGGCGAAGTCGCTCTCGATCTCGACCTGGATCCGCAGATCGACCGGCCGGCTCCTGTGGTTGATCACCGTCAGTCGCTCGGTGAAACTCCCGCCGATACAGCGTTCCCGGATGGCCGAGACCTGGGCGTCGGCGAGAGCGGGGGTGGCCGGGACGAGGAAGAAGCGCTTTTCGAAGTACTCGACGTCGTCGACGGTGAGCGTGGTGAGCCGTTCCCCGTCGATGCGCAGAAGCCATTTCGACAGGAATCGCGTGTCGAAGGAGAACAATCCGGTCGGGACGTTCGGAGACGCGTCGATGTCGCCGTTGTCCTCACTGACCACGAACGTGTTGCCGTCCAGCAGTCTGACGAGGTCCTCTTTCATGTCCGCTGTCCCTGCTCGCGGGCGAAGTCCCGCGGGTGGCGCGCACCCGAGGGCCCCGGGATGATCCGCTGGATGAGCCGAGCCAGGCGCACGTCGCCCTCGGCCGAGAGTTCGTGACGCAACCACGCCGAGTAGACATTGGTCTCGCCGCCGACGATCCGCTCGAAGAGTGCCCGGTCAACCCGAACGACGAGGTCCGCTTCGCGATCTTCACGCGACACCCGGATATCGCCGTTGCAGATCACGAGGAGCCAGTGGTCAATTCCGCGTTCGTGCTCAAGGTCGAAGCGTACGGCGGCGTCGGCCTCCTGGAGCAGGGGTTCGTGGCCCCGGCGGCCGAGCCCACCGAACAATTCCGCGGCGCGATCGGACATCAAGACTCCCTCGGCTCGGCTCCCGACGCGGACAAGGTAGTGCGCCGAGGGGTACTCCGGCATCACCCGCATCGGGTGAGACCGGCCATGTCCTCGCTGGTCACGAGGCGGTGACGGACAGCCAGCCTCGCCGCCGCCTCGCCTCGATTTCACCCGGCGCGGGTGATGCCACCACATGGCGGGTGGAGCGATCCTGGCCATGGCGCTCGAGCTTCTGGGAGGACCTCTGATGTCGGATGTGACCAGAAAATTCTTCGCCGAACTCCCCCGCCAAGGACGCGTGCTCAAAAAGACGACCGGCACCATCCGCTTCGACTTGGACCACGATCACGGGACGGACCACTGGTTCATCAGCATCACGAACGGGGACATCCGGGTGACGAGGGAAGAGCACAGCGCGGACATCGTCATCCGCACCGACAACGCCTCGTTCGACCGGATGGTGCTCGGCGAGATCAAACCGGAGCCGGCATGGCTGCGGAACGAACTCACGAGCGACGGGGCATTCCGGCTCATCATCCTGCTGGAACGGCTCTTCCCCGAGCCCCCGGGTGGGCACCATCCGCGAGCCTTCACCCACGAACAGCGGCGGCGGACATGAAACCCGGCCTCGTGCGGATCCTGGACGGCAACATCTTCGTGTTGAGCCAGGACAGCGGCGACATCGAGACGGCCCAAGGCGACCCGTCCGGATTCTTCACGCTCGACACGCGATGCCTGTCGCTGTGGCGGCTGAGCGTCAACGGTGAGCGATTGCACTCGCTGGCCTTGGACGATTCGCAGTACTTCGAGGCGCGCTTCTTCCTGGTGCCCGGCGCCCCCACCCACTACGTGGACGCCAAGGCCTCGGTCATCCGCGAGCGCTCGGTGGTCGGCAGTTTCGAGGAGCGTCTGACCGTCTTCAACCATTCGGACGAACCAGCGAAATTCACCATTCGGGTCGAGGCGGACTCGGACTTCCTCCCGCTGTGGGCGGTAGCCGAGGGCGGGAGATATGAGCGGCTCGGCCGGAAATACAAACGCGCCGCGGACGGGTGCCTGTGCCTCGGGTACGAGCGCGACACGTTCCGGCGGGAGACGGTCATCTCCACCAGCGAGCCGGCGCGGGTCGACGAGGACGGGCTGACGTACGACATCCGCATCGGACCACACGGGCAGTGGACCACCACGCTGCATGTCCGGGGTCTCGTGCTGCGTCCCGACGGTGACGACGTGCGGGCGCATCTGCACCCCGCCCCGCATCGACGGAACAAACCGGAACTCGAGCAGGACCTCAAGCAGTGGCTCGCCGAGACGCCGCAGCTGTCGTGCGACTGGACGCCACTGGAGCAGACGTACCGGCGCAGCCTGGTCGATCTCGCTGCCCTACGGTTTTACACACTGGCGCTGCCGAGCGAGCCGATGCCGGCCGCCGGCCTGCCGTGGGCCGCAACCGCCACCGGCCGCGACTCGATCCTTACCAGTCTGCAGGCGCTGCCAATCGTGCCGGACCAAGCCGTGGCCACCTTGCGCCTACTCGCCCTCGATCAGGCTGCCGTCCTCGACGACTTCCGCGACGAGGAGCCGGGAAAGATCATGCACGAGTTCCGGTACAGCGAGTTGTCCGCGTTCGAGGAGCAGCCTGACACGCCGTACTTCGGCAGCGCGGACGCGACGCCGCTGTTCGTGATCCTGCTCGACGAGTACGAACGCTGGTCGGGAGACGCGGACGTGGTGCGCGAATTCGAGGCCGAG
>NZ_JBIAFE010000068.1:0-2986 GCF_042869115.1 Micromonospora sp. NPDC007230
CCTCCCACAGCCTGATGCGTTGGGAGACAGCGTGCCTGACGGCTCCTCAGAACCGATGGATTACACGATCAACGTTCAAAGACGCGGCACTAGGTGCGTGGTCCCTGGCAGGTTCGGCCTTTAGCCAACCGCTCGCGGCATTACCGACAAGAATGCGTATCTGAACTGGGTATGCAGCGTGGGGGATTGCGTGCCGAAACTTCTAGCGTTTCGGCGTCTTGGACAGGTACGGGCTCAGCCGATCAGCGGGCGGCTGACGACAGTGTCTGTGCGGCCGCTCAGTTCCCGGTCCAAGGTCTCCTGGGCGTCGCGCATCGCCTCGGCGTAGGCCGGTTCGGCGAGCCGCCGCATTCCTACCTCGGGTGCGACGTCCTCGACCACCGCGCTGACCCACCAGATGTTGCCGAACGGGTCACGTACCCGGCCACCCCGCTGGCCGAAGGCGTGGGTGGCCGGCGCGGTGACCACGCGGGCTCCGGCGGCGACCGCGCGCTCCATCGCGGCGTCCGCGTCGGCGACGAAGACCCGCAGTAGCGACGGCATCGAGGGCCAGTCCGCCCGCTGGTCGAAGGCGAGCAGGACGGTGTCGCCGACGCGGATCTCGGCGTGGCCGATGGTCCCGTCCTCCAGCCGTACCCGCCCCTGCTCGACCCCGTCGAACACCGCGGCGATGAAGTCCAGCAACTGCCCGGTGTCCGGCGTGACGATCCACGGCGCGACTGACGTGTACCCGGCGGGTGCGGTGCTGCTCATGATGAATCTCCCTCGGTCGTAGCAGGCTGCGCCCCACGGTAGATCTCGTATAGGTCAGTTCTCGTCCTAGTCGAGCGGCAGAATGACGGCCATGTCCGACGCGCGTGCCCGACTGCTGTCCCTGCTGTCGCTGTTGCAGACCCCTCGGCTCTGGCCGGGAAGCGAACTCGCGCAGCGGCTCGGGGTGTCCGGCCGGACCGTACGGCGCGACATCGACCGGCTGCGCGAGCTGGGCTACCCCGTGCACGCCGAGCAGGGCGGGCTGGGCGGTTACCGGCTGACGGCCGGCGCCGCGATGCCACCGCTGCTGCTCGAGGACGACGAGGCGGTCGCCGTGGCCATCGGGCTGCGCACAGCGGCCGCGCAGGCGGTGACCGGGGCGGACGACGCGGCGGTACGCGCGTTGCGCAAGCTGCTTCAGGTCCTGCCGGCCCGGCTGCGCCGCAGGGTCGACACCCTAGCGTCCTCCACGGTGGCCCACCCGTTCTCTCTCGCCCCGGAGCCGGTGGACCCCGACGCCCTGGTCGTCGCCGCCGCCACGATCGCCAACCACGAGCGGCTGCGGTTCCGGTACCGCGACGAGGCCCGGCACGTCGAGCCGCGCGCCCTGGTGACGGCCGGGCGGCGCTGGTACCTGCTCGCATTCGACCTCGACCGCGACGATTGGCGGACCTTCCGACTGGACCGGGTCACGGACCTCGCCGCGACCGGTGCCCGGGCGGCCACGAGGGAGGTACCCGGCGGGGATGCCGCCGCGTTCGTCGCCCGCCGGACCATGCAGATGGCCCCGACATACCCGGCCGACGTAGTGATCCACGCACCGGCCGCCCACGTGGTGGACCGCCTCGGCGCGCCGCCGCCGGGCACCCTGACCGACCAGCCGGACGGCACCTGCCGGTGGCAGGCGCCGCCGGACACCCCCGAATGGCACGCCCTCCGGCTGGCGTCGATCGGGCTGCCCTTCGAAGTCAGCGGCCCGGCGGAGCTGGCCGCCCATCTCAGGTCAACAGCTGCACTGTTCCAGGCCGCCACAGCGGGACCAGGCCGGTCCGGGACGCGGTCACCACAAGGTGAGCGGGGCCGTGTCCGCCCAGCGTCACCGCCGCCGCACGGTTGATGTGCGCCTGAAGCGAGCGCTCGCCGAACCCTCGCCCGACACCGCCGGACCGAGGACCAACCCGGGCTGATGCCGCCTGCCCAGTCGGCTGCATCATGTGCATGTACCGCCAGTTCCTGCCGGGTGCACGGATCTGCCGCGATCTGCGCGTCACGCAGCGTGACTCGACACCGGTGGGCTGCCGCTCGAACTGGCTCCCCTCTCTGTCAAGACATCGCCGGGAGCGGGGTTCTAAGCTGGGTCTCGGCGGGTCCGGGAAGTGACTTCTCCGAAGAGCCGGCTTGGGGATGCGAGTTGGTCACGCTGGAGTCAGTAGTCGTTCCCCGGTGTCCTCCCGGGCCCGTCGCCGCGGCTACGGCGTCGTTGATCTTCGCCGGTAGACGATGTCAGACAGGCGCCGTTTCAGAGACCGATCGGAAGCCTTCTTCCGGTCGAAGCAGGCGTGCCCTTCGGTGGGTTAGGCAACTGGACCGTGGCCATGATGTGCAGCACCCGGTTGATCTGCCGGTTGCCGACGCGGGAGAGCCGGTGCCGGATCTGCTCGCCGGAGGAGGCGTCGATGGGGGGATGCCGTTCCAGGAGGTGGTGCCGACCAGCGCGACGCAGTGGGCGTTGGCGGCATCGGCTGGGTCCGTCGGGCCCACTCGCCTGCAGGTCAGGAAAGGGCAACGGCGGCGCCGGTCACCGCGATCCCGGTTCTGGGTTGGACGGAGATGTCTACGGTGAGCAGGCTAACCGATTTGATTATCGATGATCAGTGATCATAGATTGGCCTGTGTGGAACGTTCTCGGCTTTCCAAGGCCGGGAAGCGTGTCGGTGTTCACCCTGTGGCGCATCACGTTTGGGTTGGCTCGGTGAGGGTTCCGGTGGCGTGGGTCGGCGGTGAGGGCCGGTTTTTGTGGATCGGTGTTGAGGCGTTGTGTCGGTGAGCGGGAAGCTGCGGCTGGCCGAGGGTGAGGCCGCCCGGACCGCGTGTGCCCGCGCCTTGCTGCGCACCGGTGTGGACGAGGAGACCGGCGAGGTGAATCGGCCTGGAGTTGCCGGAGGGCGTTGTTAGGCCGCAGCGGCCCTGTTGTGGTTTCGGGTTGAAGCGTAGTGCGCGGTCTCATATTCGA
>NZ_JBIAFE010000069.1:0-2384 GCF_042869115.1 Micromonospora sp. NPDC007230
GAGAAGGGGTACGTGCAGGGCAATCGCACGAACACCTTTACCAGCCTGTTCGGTGACACGTCGAAGGATCTGGTCCGGTTCGAGGCCGGGGGCCGCAGCATCGAGTTGGGTCTGGCGGGCGCGGAGAAGACTGTCAAACCGACGGTGTCGGGGTCGACGGTGACCTATCCGGGCATCGCCGGCGGCGCGGACGTGGTGTACGACGTGACCAGCACCGCGTTGAAGGAAGAGATCGTCCTGCGGAAGCCGCCGGTTGGGCCGGTGTCGTACACGTTCACCCTGGACACCGCCGGTCTGACCGCGCAGCAGCGCGCGGACGGGTCGATCGCGTTCGTCCGTGCGAGTGGCGGTGAGCCGGTGTTCGTGATGCCGGCGCCGTTCATGTACGACGCGAAGGACGACAAGGCCTCGCCGCTGGGCAAGGTGTGGTCGGACAAGGTCACCCAGCGGGTGCAGCAGGTGTACGGGCAGACCACCGTCACCGTGTCGGCGGACGCGGCGTGGTTGAGGGATCCGGCGCGGGTGTATCCGGTGGTCATCGACCCGACCATCAAGATCCAGCCGGTGCCTGATGGCACGCTGGGCGGGCAGGACACCCAGATCTATTCGGCCAACCCGAACCACGCCTATGGGCAGGACCAGGTCAGGTGGCCGTTGCACGTGGGCACCACGTCCAGTGGCGCGTGGCGGTCGTTGCTGAAGTTCAGCCTGGACTCGATTCCGCAGAACACGCCGATCGACGACGCGCAGTTGCAGTTGTACTACTCGCAGACGCACACCGCCTGGCAGTACGACGTGCCGATGGAGGTGCGCCGGGTCCTGGAGGCGTGGGACGAGGACACGGCGACGTGGGGCACCGTCAGCGGCAAGATCGCCGGCGCGCCGGCGGGAAACGTGGTGACCAAGGACGACGGGGATTCCGGGACGTCGGTGGTCGGCTCCTGGCCGTATTCGGGGAACGCGACGTTGACGCCGAAGGCGATCAACGCGGACTACCGCTACCACGGCAGTTCCAGCGCTTCGGACACCCACACCTGGGTGCCGACGATCACCGAGGCGGGTGACTACCAGGTCGAGGTGCACTACGTGGGCGAGTCGGACCGGCCCACCAACGCCCCGTACACCGTCTATTACAACGGCGGGTCGAAGACCTACCCCGTCAACCAGACCACGCCGACGGCCGCGGGCGCGTGGGTGACGTTGGGGACGCATCCGTTCGCGGCGGGCACCACCGGCAAGGTCGTGCTCAACGGTGTGCCGGGCACGACGGCCATCGCCGACGCGGTCCGGTTCACCAAGGCCGGTGCGGTGAAGAAGTACGCCAAGTCGAGCGTGTGGAACTCGTTCCCGGTGCGCAATCTGGTGCAGGACTGGGTGAACCGCACCTACCCGAACCACGGGCTCATGGTCAAGGCTCTGGACGAGGCGACCAGGAGCCGGGGCGGCCCGATCTACGAGGCCTCCGAGTACGCGTACAACAACGACCGCCGCGACTTCAACCTGCCGAAGCTGGTCGTCACCTACGGCCGGCCGGGTGTGGCGGTGAACCCGCCGACCACGATCACCTCCACCGGTGCCGTCCTCGACTGGCCGGCGTACTCGGGTTCGGACATCGTCGAGTACCAGGTGCACCGCAGCATCTTCCAGAACTTCACCCCGTCGGCGACGACGCTGATCGCCCCCGTGTCCACGGGGACGCGCAGCTACCAGGACACGACCGCGGTCCCGACGGCGGCGGACAACACCAACCCGATGGACCGCAAGTTCTACTACTACATGATCGCGGTGAAAACCCGCGACGGGCAGCTCATCGCGGGCCCGACGCAGCCGGCGATGCTGCCGAAGGCGGGCCAGATCACCCGGATCTACCGCACCGCGGCGACCGACGCGACCGGCTCGAACGGCGTCATCGACACCACCCTCGCCGCCGGGCGGCCGACGGAGAACGTCAACGTCTACGACGGTGACCCGTACGTCAGCCCGGGCAACAACTCGTCCTACTACGGCGACACCCGCGGCCTGGTCAAGTTCCCCACCCTGACCGGCATCCCCACCGACGCGAAGATCGTCGGTGCCGAGCTGCGGATGTACAACACCTACCTCTACGACGGCCTGGACACCGACGAATACGTCGACGTCTACAAGCTCAAGCGGGCGTTCAACGAGACGAAGGCCACCTGGAACACCTACGACGGGGTGAACGCGTGGACCGCGCCGGGCGGTGACTACGACACCGCCTGGAAGGCCAGCTTCAACGGCTTCACCAACGACCCGGAGTGGGAGACCTGGGACGTCACCACCGCCGTGGACGGCTGGGTGAAGACCCCGGCCAGCAACTACGGCCTGCTGCTGCGCCAGCGCGACGAGGTCAACCAGACCGCCCG
>NZ_JBIAFE010000070.1:0-2107 GCF_042869115.1 Micromonospora sp. NPDC007230
CGATGGCTCCACGCCTGTTTCCACTGCCGACCGAATCGCCGCCTTCGTCCGTGTCGCGCCGATCAACCCTTATGCGCTACTGAGATCACCTCACTTCCTTGCTGACCACGACGCCTGGAAGGTCAACGTCGACCTCTGGTCTCGCGAGGAAGGCAGAAGCGACATGACCTTGCAGGTAACGGTCTGGGAAGAGGCCGGCGCAATCAAGCTGACAATCGACGACCTGCACGCTCTCTAGTAGCGGTGCCGCCCCCATCGCACCGTCAGTTTGGAAGAACGCGATCAAGCGGTCGCGGTGTCCGAAACGCCTGCGGCGGCGGCTGGCCCGGTTGCGTCTCGTGCCCGCTCGTGCCCGCTGTGCGCCACGGCTACTGGCCCATGGATGGCCCATGACGGCTGTACGGGTAAGGTCCGCCCATGCCGGATTGGGTCCGTCTTCAGTTGGACATCGACAGATTCGACGATCACGCGTTCGAGTCGTACCTACGTCGGGCACGCATGTCAGGCATCCACTTCGCGACGATGGCCGAACTTGGTGACACGCCCGATCACAGGCGGACGCTGTACGACCTCAACAAGACCTGCTCGGCCGATATCCCTGATCGTGGGGAGTTCTACAGCTACGAGGAATACCTCGCCCAACGCATTGATGTACCTGCCTTCAACCCCGCCGGCGTCGTCCTCGCCCTTCACGGCAACGAGTGGATCGGAATGTCGACCACGTCGCTACACCCGGACAGGGGGCTCGCATTCAGCGAGATGACCGGCGTCCTCGCGCCGTATCGCGGGCAGGGCCTGTCGCTGGCCTTGAAACTGCTAGCGATCCGCTTCGTTCGATCGTCTGGCTATCGGCGGCTCACGACGATGCATCACCCGCGCAACGCGTCCGCGATAGCTATGAACCGGCGGCTTGGTTTTGTTGATCAGGTGGTCGGGACCATCGGGTGAGCTTGGCGGATCTCCTCGTGACGTGCTGGGGCACAGCTCCCCAACGGTCACGAAGTCGATCTACGTGGAGGCGACCCGGCGGGTGCAGCGGGACGCGGTGGACCGCCTCGGGTTCCTCTTCGACGCGTAGGCGTAGGGGTCAGTCGTGGGGGTCAACACGATCAAGGGCCGGTCTCCCTCTACAGGAAACCGGCCCTTGACCTGCTGCGCGCCCGAAGGGACTCGAACCCCTAACCTTCTGATCCGTAGTCCAAGGCTACGGGCGCACACTTCTACGAGTAGCACTCTACCAAAAACTCGTCCGACTGCAAGCCCGATAGTCCGCCCCCATCCGGTTGCGTTCTTGCAGGTCCACGTGGCGCTGACCGACTTAATTCGCGCTCGTCGATGGAAAAGTGGATCCCGCGTCTCCGGTAGGGTCCGCGCGGGTAGCGGTTCGTCCGCGTCAGTTCCCCGACGTCCGAGCAGCCACCGAGCAGCCACGATCGCCGCAGTTCGTGGTCTGGGCACCGGATTCAGCAGCGGCGCGCACCTGCCACGGTTGGTGGAAGTCTTCCTCGGTTATGGGAAACGTCGAGGTTTCCTCGGCCCGCCGCCGCCAGGGCACGCCTGGAAGCGCTGCTTAAAGATCAAGTTAGCTGATCGGACGCGGAAGCGTTACGTGGCGCTGGCGCAGCATGGCTTGCCGGTGGGCGGCCTGGCATGATCCGAACGCGCGGAAGACTTGAGCCACCCCCGCTTTCATGGAGCTTCTTGATCATGGTCTGATGGCCGTGGGGAGGAAGTCGTCCGTGGCAGCACCGAAGAAGTACCCCGATGAGCTGCGCCAGCGTGCTGTGCGCTTGTATCGGGAGTCGGATCCGAAGCCGGTGATCCGGCGCCTGGCCGAGCAGTTGGGCGTGCATCACGAGGCGTTGCGGAACTGGATCCGTCAGGCCGAGGCTGACGCGGGTGAGCGTCACGACCGGCCCACCAGTGAGATGGCCGAGGAGAACCGTCGGCTGCGCAAGGAAGTCGCCGAGCTGCGGCGGGCGAATGAGATCCTGAAGGCGGCGAGCGCGTATTTCGCGGCGGAGCTGTGCGCCATGTAGCGCTGATTGATCGAGGAGGGGTGAGAGACCCTTCCCGCCGGGTCGTCGCAGCGGCCTGGTGAAGCCTG
>NZ_JBIAFE010000071.1:0-2041 GCF_042869115.1 Micromonospora sp. NPDC007230
TCCGAATTCGACACTCAGATGATCACCGATGAGCTGCGAGCCCTTCACGCTCGGGCCGGCTCCAGCAGCGAACCCCGCTCAACTTCGAAGAGCCGCGATCGCTCGGAAGCAGCGGCTTCCCGCCTCTCGCACGCCTGCGTTAGCCCGCTCAAGTAGCCATTCATCGGCCGGCGTCTCCACGGGGTTACGGCCTACATCCAGACCTGCCGCCGCGAACTACTGGACCGGACCTTGATCTGGAACCAGCGGCACCTGCTCCACGCCCTGCACGAGTTCGAACAGTTCTACAACGGACACCGCCCACACCAGGGCATCGCGAACGCCCGCCCGTTGCACCCGTTGCCCGCGCAGGTCACCGATCCGGCCAAGCTGGCCCGCCTCGACATACGAAAACGCGATCGCCTCGGCGGCATCCTCCACGAGTACGAGCATGCCGCGTGACCTGCGCGGACGAGGTTTTCGGCAAGGGCGGCGGCGTGAGAATTACTCGGCCGAGCATGCCATGGAGATGCGGACACCCTCAGTTATTGTCCGGCCGCCGCTCGCGCCACTTCGAGCAGCGTGGACGGCGATAGGGCCGCGCCGGCGAAGGCGCCGGCGAAACTGCCAACTTTTCGTTTGGCGACGGCTAGCCGCTCCTGGCGGGCGACCTTGCCTAGAATGGCGCTCAGGGACGGGTATTCGGTAACGCCGAGTTCGCGGATCAGCCGTTTCTGTCGGGCTCGCAGAACATCGAGTCCTTTTTTGGTTTCTTCGAGGCGACGCATGGCGGATTCGACTACGCGTTCCTGGTCGGACACCGCTTGCGTGACCAGGACGTTGAGGGTAGGTAGCCCCTGGAGGATGGAATCCACGATGGCGGCATTTTGAGCTCTTAGTGCAGCGATCATTTCCGCGCATTGCACGGAATCATCCAGGTTCAGCACGCTCTCACGATGAAGTACGACGTGACGATTCAAAACCCGCGCATAAGCGCTGCGATGTGGTTCGGCGAGCGGCCAGCTACATTCCCGCAGATAGTGGGTGAGCGTGCGTATTGTCTGATCCGTCCGCAGCAATTCAGGCCGCTTCTCGGTGGCGAGAGCGTGCGCTGACATCGTGGCATCACTGGGTATTGCCTTCAACGATTCCCGGAGAATGTTCACGAACTGTCTGGTCGCTCCGGCGCTCAATGCGACGCGAGCCCGCTCGTATGCCGCCTGGACCAGCTCGGCGACCGCCTGTGGCGGCGGCGTCCGATCCAGCGCGGCGGAAGATCGGGCCACGTCGGTCCCAGCCGTGCGTATCTGCTCCTCCGTGAACGCCAACTCTTCGGCGAGTGAGCGAAAAGCCGGCAGACTCGGTGTTCGGATGAGCTGACCGACCGAGTACCGAATGAGGCGGAACAGTGTGTCGAGGTCGACGCCCTGCAAAGGCATGATGTCGAACTGCTCTTGCGGAAGGGCATCGATGATGAGCAAGCACGGGAGGTCGGCGACTACACCGAAAGCCCTTGCCATCTCGTCCGTCCCGTAGGTGACCAGGGTGAGTTCGTCCTTGTCCGCGAGCCAGCCCAGTTTTCCCGATCTCACCAGGCGCTCGATGGTCCACCACGGGCACTCATCACTGATCTCCCGCAGCGGCAATTCCGGTAGGCACGCCTGTGGGGCGCATGAACCGCGCACGCCGACGGGCACGCGGAACTTGCGGGTAAAGACGGCGAATGCCACATCGCCGCCGGTCACCGAATCTAGGGCGATGACGTTTTCCTTGAGCCATTCGATCACCTCGTGGTCGAATTCGGTGGCCATGATGATTAGATATCCAGCGTAGGGTCGCCCGAAGACTTCCGCAGGCGAGCGCTTGAGGTGCCGAACCAATTCCACGGCTTTGTGGTCCACATCGAGTTGAATCCGAAAGCCCATCCGAACCTCCGCCAATGCAGCCATCTCGGCAGGTTTCGATGTTAGCCTCGATCATTCACGGCTGAGGTCGCCGGTTGTGGCCCCGCGCCCATGATCGCTGTTGTTCGATGCGTTTGAGTTGAGGGCATGGTGGTGGG
>NZ_JBIAFE010000072.1:0-1948 GCF_042869115.1 Micromonospora sp. NPDC007230
GGTCGACCGGCCCGTCGAACCGCAGCGCGTTCGGCAGGTTGTAGGTGGCACTGGGCCCCTCGAGCTGAGCCAGGAACCACAACCGGCGCTGCGCGAAGGACAGCGGGGGTGTGGCCGGGCGGGTCCCGGCGGTCAGCGTCGGCCGGTCGGTGCCAGTCAGGCGGGTGGCGAGCGCGGCGATGGTCGGGGCCTCGAAGATGGCCCTGGTCGGCAGGTCGGCGTTCAGCGTCGTGCGGATCCGGCTGACCAGCCGGGTCGCGAGCAGTGAATGCCCGCCGAGGTGGAAGAAGTTGTCGTCGATGGTCACGCCGGTGGTGCCGAGGACCTCGGCGAACAGCTCGGCGAGCACCGTCTCGGCCGGGGTCCGCGGGGCGCGTCCGCCGCTGCCGGCCGGGGTCTCGGGCGCGGGCAAGGCCTTGCGGTCGATCTTGCCGTTCGCCGAGACGGGCAGGCTGTCCAGCAGCACGAACACCGCTGGAACCATGTAGTCGGGCAGCCGCTCCTCGGCGTGCCGCCGCAGCCGGTCGGGATCGGTCTCGTCGGCCGTCACGTACGCCACCAGACGCTGATCGCCGGGCCGGTCCTCGCGGACGAGCACCGCCGCCTGGAGTACCGCCGGATGCTGAACGAGGCAGTTCTCCACCTCGCCGAGCTCGATCCGGAAGCCGCGGAGTTTGACCTGGTGGTCGACGCGGCCGAGGAAGTCTAGGGTGCCGTCGGGGAGCCAGCGGGCGAGGTCGCCGGTGCGGTAGAGGCGGCTGCCGGGGGTGCCGTGCGGGTTGGCGGTGAAGCGTTCGGCGGTGAGGTCGGGGCGGTTGTGGTAGCCGCGGGCGAGTTGGACGCCGGCTAGGTAGAGCTCGCCGGGGACGCCGGGTGGCAGCGGCCGGAGGCGCCGGTCCAGCACGTACACCTGGGTGTTCTGGATCGGGCGGCCGAGGGTCACCCGCGCACCGGGCGTCAACTCGATGGAGGTCGCCCAGACGGTGGCCTCGGTCGGGCCGTACATCACAGTCACGCCGGCGCTGTTTCCGCACATCTCGCCGGCCAGGTCGGCGGGCAGCAGCTCGCCGCCGACGATCATCCGCACGCCGGCCATGGCCGGCTCGGTCACTGCGGTGCTCCACCAGGACGGCGTGCCCTGCACCACCGTGACACCGTGTTTCCGGATCCAGGCGCCGACCTCGGCCGGGCTCTGCACGACGTTCCGCGGGGCCAGCACGACGGACGCGCCGGCCAACAGCGGCACGTAGAGCTCCAGGGCCGCGATGTCGAAGCTCACCGTAGTGATCGCGAGAAGCCGGTCCGCCGGGGTCAGCCGCAGCCGGGCGTCCATGTCGTCCAGGAAGTTGTCCAGCGCTCGCCGGCTCACCATGACGCCCTTGGGCCGGCCGGTGGAACCGGAGGTGTAGATGAGGTACGCGGTGTTGTCGGGGTGTGTCCTGGTGGGCGGGTTGGTGGTGGGCTGGGCGGCCACGGATGCGATGGCGTCCGGCCGGTCGAGGTAGAGGGTCGCGGTGGTGGCGGGCACACCGCCCCCGGTGGTGGTGATGAGGAGCTCCGGGCGGGCGGTGTCGAGCAGCTGCTGGATGCGGGTGGCGGGGTGGTCCGGGTCGATGGGGAGATAGGCGGCCCCGGTCTTGCCGATGGCCAGCAGGGCAACGAGCAGGTCGACCGTGCGGGGCAGGGCGACGGCGACTGTAGCGCCGGGCCCCAGGCCGAGGTGATTGGCCAGCTGATTGGCGCGGCTGTTGAGCTGCTCGTAGGTGAGTGTGGTGGCCCCGTCGGTCGCGGCGATGGCGTGCGGGCTTTCGGAAACCTGGCGCTCGAAGCGCTGGATGAGGGTCGTGGGGGTGTGGTCGCTCGTGGTGTTGTTCCAGGTGGTGAGGATCTGGTGGTGTTCGTTGGGTAGGAGGATGTTGAGGTCGTCGATGGGGGTGTGTGGGTGGTT
>NZ_JBIAFE010000073.1:0-1733 GCF_042869115.1 Micromonospora sp. NPDC007230
ACCCCCAACTGTTGCCGCTGCTGGACGCGATCTGCGTCAACGAGCCGGGACCGGGCCGGCCCCGCAAGCGCCCAGATGTGCTGATCGCGGACAAGACACCCCATGCGATCAAGGGTCAAGCCGCGGGGGTGGTGGGTGTTGGGAACCCGAGGTCTTCGCGGTATTCGATGCGGGATTGCAGGCAGTGGTGGAGTTGGCCGATGAGCTTGTTGAACAGGCGCCGCAGACTAGCTGCGTAGCGGTCGCCGTGGTCACGACGGCGGTCGTAGTGGGCGCGTGCCGCTGGTGATGCGGTGAGTGCGGAGAACGCCCAGTGTCGTCCTGCGGCGGCGAGTCTGTTGTTTTTGATTCGGCGGTGCATGACTCGGACGGTGCGGCCTGACGCTCTGGTGACCGGCGCGGAACCGGCGAAGGCCTTCAGTCCTGCGGCATCGGCGAAGCGGGAGCGGTCGTCTCCGATCTCGGCCAGGACTCGGGCGCCGGTGATGACGCCGAGGCCGGGGAAGCTGGTGATGATGGTCGCGTCGGGGTGTTGCCCGAACACCTCATCCACCGCGGCGGCCAGCTCCGCGGCGGCCTCGCAGGCGGCGTCGAGCTGTTTGAGTAGCGCAAGGGTGTGTTGTCCCATCGCGTCCTCGACGACTGTGGGCTGAGCAGCCCAGGCTTGACGAAACACGGCAGCGAGTCGTTTGGCTTCCGCGTCGATCCCGCGTTGACGGCCAGCTGTCTTGAGCGCTGACCGTAGCTGCGGCAATGTCAGCCGTGCTGCCCGCGCCGGCGTCGGCGCCACGGCGAGCACCGCCCGCGCCTCGCGCGAGATCAGCCCGTCTCGCTTGCCGGAGAAGGCCGAAATGATCGACGGGTAGTACTCGCGAAGCAGCGACCGCAGGCGGTTATGGAGGCAGGTGCGGTCCCAGACCGCGTCCTGCTGAGCTCTCGCGAGTACGGTGACAGCCTGCGCCAACGCGGAGTCCGCAGGCAGCGGACGGTGAGCCGCCGCGTCGGTGCGCAGGATGTTCGCCAACACCATCGCGTCCTGGTGGTCGGACTTCTTGCGAGAGAGTGTGTGACGCTCGCGGTAGCGGGCCACCGCCATCGGATTGATCGCATAGATCGGCCGGCCGGTGGCGCGAACGGCCGCTACCAACAGTCCTCGAGAGGTCTCGATCGCCACTGGGATGGGAGTCTCCGGGTGGTCGCCGTGAGCGGCGAGCAACTCAAGCAACGCTCGGTAGCCCTGGATATCGTCGCTGATCCGCAACTTCGCCAGCAGCCTCCCGTCGCCATCGACGACCGCGACGTCGTGATGGCCTTCCGCCCAGTCGATCCCACACGACACCGTCATTCAGTTCCCCTTCGTCGATGAACCTGGCGGGACCAACCGGCGCCCTAATAGCAGCGCTCGAAGCGCATCACCCCATCAGCCGTCCGTGATCCCAGCCCCTCGCCAGGGCCTCGATCTGTCGCAGGGCTCCACGCCCAAGCTGAACCAGAGATCATCCCGGCAGGCGGCTCGAACCACGGCAGGCTACGCCCCACCGGCTGAGCAGGGCGGCCCCGGCGCGTCGCTCTTGTCGAAGCACTCAAAGAGCACGGGCTACGCATCAGACGTCACCGGAGCCGCCCTCGGCGCCTATTAGGGCTACGCCCACGACTCCACCCGCCGAGCACTGCGCCAACGGGGAATCCGGCACGTCATCCCGGAACGCTCTGATCAGGTCGCCCGCCGGGAC
>NZ_JBIAFE010000074.1:0-1634 GCF_042869115.1 Micromonospora sp. NPDC007230
CTTAGCTTGATCTTTAACCCTCGCGTTGGTTACGTGCTGCGATGGTCAGGTCACGCTTAATGGTTTTGCCGACGTCGTGGCGGGGTGCGGGCTGACGGTTGCGGGAGCCGGGTGGCCGTCCGGGGCCGGGTGTTGCGGGTTTCGGTGCGCTGGCGGGCAGGGCGCTGGTGGGGCGGATGTTCCGGAACCCGCGGCGGACGCGGGCGGGGGTGAGCCGTCCGGGTGGTGCGGGTTTTTCCCAGGGGCGGCGAAGGTCGGCGGCCAGGGGGCGGGCCAGGCGGAGTTGGGTGTGCGCGGCGATGATCAGCCAGGTCCAGCGGTCGGCGGCTTGCGGGGTGCGGATCTTCGGGCGGGTCCAGCCGAGGGTCTGTTTGAACAGGCGGAAGGTGTGTTCCAGGTCGAAGCGGCGCAGGAAGGCCTGCCACCAGCGGTCGACATCGGTGGCGGTGGCGCCGGTGGCGGAGCACCACAGCCATACCGGCTTGGGGTCACGGTCGCCGGGTAGGTGGTCGACCTGCAGCCTGATCAGGGTGCCTTCGATGACCGGCAGGTCCCCGTCGTGGTCGATCCAGCAGGTGCGGCGGGTCAACCTGGGGTGCAGCCGGTCCCACGCGGCTGCTCGCGCGGTGCCGTAGCGCGTGGTCGCAGTGGTGGTGACGTGGTGCGGCGCCGGCCAGGTAGCCGGATCGGCCAGGGCGAACTCGCCGCCGTGTTTGCGGGGACGGCCGATGGTGCCCGCCGCCCTGACCGGCTTGGGCAGCCGTAGGACACGGTCGGAACGGATCCGCCCGACCAGCACCACGGGTAGGTCGGCCAGCACCCAGGCCAGCCGGGCGGTGTCGTAGCCGGTGTCGGCCACGATCAGGATGTCCGGGTCGCCGGGCCGCCAGTGCCCGACGGTGATGAGCCGGTCCACGACATCACGCAGCTGGGCGGCGGTGACCGCGGTGGCGTCATCGGTCGGGCCCAGCCGCACCGCGTCCAGGACCTGCGTCCACGACGTGCGGCCGGACTCCAGCGCGGCCACGAACGAGTACGGCCAGCCCGGGATCAGCTGAGCCTGCCCCTTGCCTCGGGCGTAGACGTGGCAGAACAACCGGTCCGGGCTGGTCGGCGCGTCCGGGCGCAGCCAGTTCGACACGTCCACAGCGAGGACGATCCGCCCGTCCGCCGCCCGGGGCAGCGGCAACCCGGCCAGCCTCGCGCGGAGCCGGGCGATGTCGATCCTGCCCGCGTTCAGCCCGTCGTACAGGGCGCCGTGACCCCGACGATGCTCCGCCGTCAACGTGAGATCGACCAGGCTGTGCACCGGCCCGTCGGCGCACAGGACCGCGTCGGTCAGCTCGAACAACGCGTCCGTCCGGCGCACCAAGCACTGGTAAAAGTCCCGGCGGAAGCCCGCCAGCACCGCCGCTGAATCACTCACGGGCGTGTCGGGTAACACCAGCCCCGCTACGTAGTCCACAATCGTGGCCACGGCCACCGTCCTTGTTCTTCACGTCCTTGCCAGGGAACCGAAGGATCATCAGACGGTGGCCGGCTTCCGTCTCCACGACACGCCGAATCCACAAAGGACCATCACGGCCGCCGAGACGTCAGGGTTAAAGAACAAGCTTAGAGCCTGGTAAATAAGG
>NZ_JBIAFE010000075.1:0-1503 GCF_042869115.1 Micromonospora sp. NPDC007230
CGGATCTTGGTCGACTGCTGTCTTACCTGGAGCCTCGCCCTCATCGATCTCCGGGCTCGCCACACCCGCCCTGAGCTGCAAGATCAGCTTGGAAAGGGCTCTATGTGGCGAGCGCGGGTGGAGGCAACTGGAGTATTTCCGAGCAATCCGCTGCCCATCACCAGATCGCGGTTATGGCCGGCCGGTACCAGACGACCTCCGACGGGGGAGCGGCGGCGCGGTGGACGGCTGGACGGATCAGCGGGTGTCAGTGAGTAGCGCGGTGACGACGCCGTGGGGGTCAACGGAGGTTGGGCGGTCGCTGACCTGACCGTCGCCGAGTTCGACGACGCGCCACACGCCATCAGCCCGCAGAGCGAGATCCACGCTGACGAAGGGCAGTCCCGAAGCGGCGACCAGCGGCGCGATCGCGATGAGGTCGACATCGACGGGTGGGAGGTCGTTGGGCGTGTCGGGGTGCGATCTGATCAGCGCACTTGCCGTCGATCCACCAGGTGCGTGCCTCGGCGGTGGTGAAGTGTTCGCATCAAGGATTACGTGCACGGCGAGGTCGGCAATCAGGCCAAAGGAGGTCTCGTGTCAGGGCTTCGTCGGCCAATGACCGGCCCCCGGTGCCCCGTGCTCCCAAAGCGGATGGCCTCGCCAGCAGCTTCGTCAAAATACGGAGATCGGGGCCTCGCATGGGCAATGATCGCTCCAGTCCGACGTCCTAACTAGCACGAAGCCAGCGGCAATGGTTCCGATGACTGCGCCCACGGCCCACGCCGTGAGCATCCCCGCCAGGGTCCTGTCTCGGTGACCTCGTGCTGAGCGGCGGAGTGCGACGCCAAGCGTGACTACTGACCCGACCACACCCGTCAGAACCGACAGGCCCACCGCGGCTGCGGCGCGGTCGGCCGGGTCTTCGGGGTCGAGCAGGAACACGCCCAGGAAGACGATGGTGGCGATGGCGTGCCCTGCCAGGCCGTACGCGATTCCGCGGCGAGGCATTAGCTGCTCGCCAAGTCCAGTGGCGGCGTGATCGTGAAGTTGGTGTCGACTGCCTCGACCAGGTCGATCCCTCGCCGCCCCAGACCGGCCCGCTCGGCCCACCCGGTGAGGGCGGTGAGGAAGCCGGCCAGGTCCCGCTGTGCACGCACAAGCAGCTCAGGCAGCGCACTACGAGGCATGTCGACGTGGAGCCCGGCCCAGCGGCCACGATGCCGGTTCGGGCCGCCGTCCTGCCACACCCGAAGATTGTCGTCGACCACCTCAGCCTCCGGGCCCGGGTCATGGCCCAACCACGGCGAACCACCCGAAATGACCTGCGTCCACTCCCGCCATTCCTCTAGCCCGGCACAGCAGCCCGGCACAACCGCCATCCCGGTGGCGGTGTCGCACACCTGCAAGCCACCCTCGACGATGAGAATGAATCGGCCTGGAGTTGCCGGAGGGCGTTGTTAGGCCGCAGCGGCCCTGTTGTGGTTTCGGGTTGAAGCGTAGTGCGCGGTCTCATATTCGACG
>NZ_JBIAFE010000076.1:0-1490 GCF_042869115.1 Micromonospora sp. NPDC007230
GTACTGGGGATCCAGGCCAAGCTGCACCGTTGGGCTCGTGATGATCCTCGTCGCGTGTTCGACGACCTGTTCAACCTCGTCACCGATCGTGCGTTTCTGTTGGTGGCGTGGGATCGGGTGCGGAGCAACAAGGGCGCCAAGACCGCCGGGGTGGACGGCGCGACCGCGCTGTCCATCGTCGCGCGGGTCGGGGTCGAGGAGTTCCTCGACGGGCTGCGGGCCTCGTTGAAGGACCGCAGCTTCCGGCCGGTGCCGGTGCGGGAGCGGATGATCCCCAAGCCCGGTGGCAAGCTGCGCCGGTTGGGGATCGCGACGATCACCGACCGGGTGGTGCAGGCGTCGCTGAAGCTGGTGCTGGAGCCGATCTTCGAGGCGGATTTCCTCCCGTGTTCCTACGGGTTCCGCCCGGGACGCCGGGCCCATGACGCGGTGGCCGAGATCCGTTACCTGGCTACGAGACCACGCAGCTACGAGTGGGTCGTGGAAGGTGACATCAAGGCCTGCTTCGACGAGATCGACCACACCGCCCTGATGGGCCGGGTACGTGGCCGCATCGCCGACAAGCGCGTGTTGGACCTGGTGAAGGCGTTCCTGAAGTCGGGCATCCTCGGCGAGGACCGCCAACTGCGGGAGACCAACGCCGGCACTCCGCAAGGGTCGATCCTGTCCCCGCTGCTGAGCAACATCGCCTTGTCGGTGCTGGACGAGTATGTCGCCCAGCGCCCTGGTGGCCCGTCCACCAGCAAGGTCGAGAAGGCGAGGCGGCTTCGGCACGGCCTGCCGAACTTCAAGCTGGTTCGGTATGCCGACGACTGGTGCCTGATGATCAAAGGCAGCCAGGCGGACGCCGAAGCGCTGCGGGAAGAGATCGCCGGGGTCCTGGCCACGATGGGCCTGCGCCTGTCAGAGGCCAAGACTCTGATCACCCACATCGACGAGGGGATGGACTTCCTCGGCTGGCGCATCCAGCGTCATCGCAAGAGGGGGACCAACCGGCATTTCATCTACACCTATCCGGCCAAGAAGTCGCTCAAAGCGGTGATGGCCAAGGTGAAGACCCTGTGCCGGCAGGTCGAGGTGAACCAGCCGCTGGACGACCTGATCCGCAGGCTCAACCAAGCGGTACGGGGCTGGTGCGCCTACTTCCGGCCCGGCGTATCGTCGGCGACCTTCGCCTACCTCAGCCACTACCTGTGGCAGACGGTCTGGCGATGGCTCCGGCGAAAACACCGCCGGACCACCTGGAAGGAACTGCGCCGCCGCTACTGCGACGGCGGATGGTGGCCCCACGGACAACGGGAACTGTTCGACCCGGAGAAACTGAGCACCACTCGGTACCTCTACCGCGGCGCGAACATCCCCACTCCCTGGCCAACCACCTAACGACGAGACACCACGACCCCGCACGGGACTTGTGGAGAGCCCGGTGCATTGAAAGGTGCACGCCGGGTTCGGGAAGCGGCCCGCAGAAACAGACCGACCAAAAAAAA
>NZ_JBIAFE010000077.1:0-1424 GCF_042869115.1 Micromonospora sp. NPDC007230
GGCTCTTCGAAGTTGAGCGGGGTTCGCTGCTGGAGCCGGCCCGAGCGTGAAGGGCTCGCAGCTCATCGGTGATCATCTGAGTGTCGAATTCGGATGGTCACAAGTGAAGAGCTGCGAGCATGGTCAACGATACGACCCGGCTGCTGGGCCTGGACGGCCTGGTGGCCGAGCGAGTCGAGATGGACGCCGCAGGCGTCCCGGTGGTGCACCTGGCCACCGGTTGTGAGCAGGCACGATGCTGCCCGCAGTGCGGGCAGCGGGCGGTGCGGATCAAGCAGTGGATCACGACCCGGCCGCGGGACCTGCCGGTCGGCGGGCGGCCGGTGCGGCTGCGGTGGCGTAAACGGCGCTGGTACTGCCCGACCCCGGCCTGTCCGCGTAAGTCGTTCACCGAGCAGGTGGCCCAGATCCCGGCCCGTGCCCGGCTGACCACCCGGCTGAGGCAGGCGGCGGGTGCGGCGGTCGCCGACGCAGGTCGCACGATCGTGCAGGCCGCCCGGGATCACGGTGTCTCGTGGCCGGTCGTCGCTGCCGCGTTCACCGCCCACGCGAGGGCGGTGTTGCCAGCCGAGCCGGAGCCGGTCGCGGTGCTCGGCATCGACGAGGTCCGCCGCGGCAAGCCCCGCTGGAGCTGGGACGAGCAGGCTGGCTCGTGGACCACGACCGCGGACCGGTGGCACGTCGGCTTCGTGGACCTGTCCGGCGGACAGGGTCTGCTCGCCCAGGTCGAAGGCCGGACCACCACCGCGGTCACCGGCTGGCTGACCGCCCGCCCGCAAGCCTGGCGCGACCAGATCCGGGCGGTGGCGATTGACATGTGCACTGTGTTCAAGAGCGCCATCCGGCAGGTGCTACCGCACGCGCTGCTGGTCGTCGACCACTTCCACGTCGTGCAACTGGCCAACCGGGCCGTCACCGAGGTCCGCCGCCGCATGACCCTGACCCAGCGAGGACGCCGCGGCCGCGGCACCGACCCGGAATGGCGGATGCGCAACCGGCTGACCCGATCCGCGGCCCGCATGCCCGGCAAGCACGTCGACCGCCTGGTCGACACACTGCAAGCCCTACCCGCGGCGATCGGCGCCCCGATCCTCGCCGCATGGAACGCCAAGGAAGACCTGCTCGACCTCCTCGCCACCGCCCGCACCCAGCCCGACCGGGAACACGTCCACCAGCTGCTGCACCGCTTCTACACCCGCTGCGCCGCCACTGACCTGCCCGAACTGCACCGGCTCGCCACCACCATCGAAACCTGGTGGCAACAGATCCACGCGTTCCTGACCACCGGGATCACCAACGCCGGCTCGGAAGGCACCAACCGCGTCATCAAGACCGTCGCCCGCGACGCCTACGGCTTCCGCAACCCCGAAAACCAGCGCCTCCGCACCCGCACCGCCACCACCCGACGCCACCGTGGGCAGCTC
>NZ_JBIAFE010000078.1:0-1344 GCF_042869115.1 Micromonospora sp. NPDC007230
CGCGCAGCGCCGGTTGTGGTTCCTGGCTCAGCTCGAGGGGCCCAGTGCCACCTACAACCTGCCGAACGCGCTGCGGTTCGACGGGCCGGTCGACCACCACGCCCTGCACGCCGCCCTGGCCGACCTGATCGGCCGACACGAAAGCCTGCGCACCCTGATCCGACCGGTCGACGGCGAACCCACCCAGCACGTCCTCGAAGACTTCTCCGTGCCGCTGCACCGGCACACCACCACCACGCACCGACTGCGCGACGACCTCACCGCCGCAGCCCGCCAGCCGTTCCACCTCGACCACGACCTGCCCGTGCGGGCCGACCTGTTCACCCTGGACGACCACCAGCACGTCCTGCTGCTCACCCTGCACCACATCGCCGGCGACGGCTGGTCATTCGCGCCGCTCGCCAACGACCTCACCACCGCCTACCAGGCCCGACTGCACCACCATGCCCCGGACTGGACACCCCTGCCGATCCAATACATCGACTACACCCTGTGGCAACGCGACCTGCTCGACACTGTGCGCGAGCAGCAGCTGGCCTACTGGCGGCAAACCCTCGACGGACTACCCGACCACCTCACCCTGCCCACCGACCGCCCCCGGCCAGCCATCGCCAGCCACCACGGCGCCACCACCACCTTCACCATCCCCGCCGCCCTGCACCAGCAACTCAACGACCTGGCCCGACAACACAACGCCACCCTCTTCATGGTCGTCCACGCCGCACTGGCCGCCCTGCTCACCCGCTTGGGCGCCGGCACCGACATCCCGATCGGCGCACCCACCGCCGGCCGCACCGACCCAGCCCTGGAAGACCTCATCGGCTTCTTCGTCAACACCCTGGTGCTACGCACCAGCACCACCGGCAACCCCACATTCACCGAGCTGCTACAGCAAACCCGCACCACCAACCTCGACGCCTACAGCCACCAGGACCTGCCCTTCGACTACCTCGTCGAAGCCCTCAACCCCCACCGCTCACTGGCCCGCCACCCCCTCTACCAGGTGGCCCTGGCCTTCCAGAACTTCCACCAACCCGACATCCGCCTCCCGAACACCCAGATCACCGCCGAACCGGTCCACACCGGCGTCGCCCCGTTCGACCTGGCCATCTACCTCACCGACCACTACGACGCCACCGGCACCCCACTGGGCATCGAAGGCCAGGCCGAATACGCCACCGACCTGTTCGACGCCACCACCATCGAAACCCTCACCCACCGCCTACAAGCCCTACTACAAGCAGCCGCCAACCACCCACACACCCCCATCGACGACCTCAACATCCTCCTACCCAACGAACACCACCAGATCCTCACCACCTGGAACAACACCACGAGCGACCA
>NZ_JBIAFE010000079.1:0-1296 GCF_042869115.1 Micromonospora sp. NPDC007230
TGAATCGGCCTGGAGTTGCCGGAGGGCGTTGTTAGGCCGCAGCGGCCCTGTTGTGGTTTCGGGTTGAAGCGTAGTGCGCGGTCTCATATTCGACGGGCGGGACGTGGCTGATCGAGGAGTGCAGGCGGTCGTGGTTGTACCAGTGGACCCAGGACGCGGTGGCCTGCTCGACCTGCCGCCACGAGGTCCAGGTGGTCCGCTCGTGCTCGATGACCTCGGTCTTGAACAGACCGATCGTGGACTCCATCAGCGCGTTGTCCAACGCGTCACCGACCGAGCCGATCGATCCGGTGATCTCGGCGGCGCGTAGCGCGTCGGTGAAGGCCAGCGAGACGTATTGACTGCCCGCGTCGCTGTGATGCAGGAGCCCGGTCGCGGTGAAGGTGGCGTTGGTGCGGCGCCGGGTGAACAACGCCTGCTCGAGGGCGGAGGTCACCAGCGGCGTCGTCTTGCTGGTCGAGACCCGCCAGCCCAGGATGCGCCGGGAGTACACGTCGGTGACGAACGAGACGTAGCAGAACCCGGTCGTCGTCCAGACGTAGGTGAAGTCGGCCACCCACCACTGATCCGGCCGGGACGGGTAGTTCCACCGCCGTTTCACATGATCTGGGTGCCGGGGCCGGCTGCGATCGGGCTCGGTGGTGACCACGCGGGGCCGGCCGCGGCGCACCCCGTCGATCCCGGCGATCTTCATCAGCCGTTCCACCTGATCACGGCCGATGGCCAGCCCGGCCCGGCAGGCGGCGATCCACAGCTTCCGGCGCCCATACAAACGCCGGTTCGCCGTCCACAGATCGCGCAGCCGGTTCGCCAGATACGCCTGCCGCAGCTCAGCCTCGCTGGGGCCGAACCCGCAGGCGGCGTGGGCGTAGTACGTCGACGGGGCGATCCCGACACCGTGCTCTTTGAGCACGGCCAGGATCGGCTCGACCCCGAAACGACCCGCATATTCGCGGACGTAATCGATCACTGTCCGAGTCTGCGGTCGAGCTCCGCTGCCGCGAAAAACGCGGACGCGGTCTTCAGGATCTCGTTCGCCCGCCGCAACTGCGCGTTCTCGCGCCGCAACCGTGCCAGCTCGTCATCGGAGCGCTCCGTGCCGGCCGACGCGGTGGCGCCCTCGCCGAGCTCCCGGCGGATCCAGTTCCGCAACGTCGACGGGTTGATCCCGAGCAACTCGCCCACCTCCTGGCGGGCCTTGACCTGCGAAACATCACCACCGGCGATCCGGTCGGCATACATCCGGACCGCACGCGCCTGCGTCTCATCGTCATACTTCTTCGGTGCTGGCATGAT
>NZ_JBIAFE010000080.1:0-1156 GCF_042869115.1 Micromonospora sp. NPDC007230
GCGGTCTTCGACGCGGGCGTGGGCGCGGTGGCGGGCTTCCAGCCACTGCAAGGCGCCGACAGCGGTGTTGGTGACGAACGCGGTGTAGCGCCAGCCGTCGCGTTCCTCGAACAGCGACAACTGTGCACCGGGGTGTGGTCGTTCCCGACGCACGATCACCCGCATGCCGGGCGGCCAGCCGGCCAGGGTGAGCAGGCCGGTCAGCTCCGTGACCTGAGCACCGTCGCGGATGCCGCCGTCGGCGGCCAGGGCCGGTGACCAGGCCGCTGTCGGCAGCGCGGCGATGGCGGCGCGTTCGGCCTCGCCGATCGACCAGCCAAGGGAGTACTCCACGACCCGGCCACGCTTGCGGCCTTGCGCTGTCAGCCAGTCCAGCACGGCGTGGGTGGCGGCGGCAGAGTCGCCACGCACCAACAGGTTCCTGCGGCGGGTGGCCGGGACCTGCGCGAAAGCCTCGGCCAGCACGGTGAGGTGATCGACGGCGGTGTTCGCTCCGGCATTGCCGGGCCGCAGCCGGATCGCGAGCAGTTCACCGGTGTTGTCGCAGGTCACCAAGATCGGATGGAACCCGTAGGTGTGCTTGTAGGTGGCCGCGGCGCCGTCCTTGTCGCTGTGGGCCAGGACGATCGTGGAGTCCACGTCCAGCACGACGAGGCCGTCTCCGAGGCTACGGCCAGCGGCACACGCGGCCGGGACCTGCCCGAACAACGCCCACACCCGAGCCCGGACCTTCGCCCGTGCCCGGCTGATGCGCCGCACCTGCACGTCGCCGATCTCGTCCAGGGCCCGCCAGCATGTCGCCGGCGACGCGACCAGGCCGAACACCTCGCCCTGATGACGCAACATGTCGATATCCGCGATCGCCTCACCGCCGTCAGCGACCGTCACCGCCAGGTCGACCAGCACCCTGCCCCGGTCCCGCCCCGGGACGAACCCCCGCCGGGCCACCGCCACCGACAACGCCTGCGTCAACCCGCAGCGATCAGCCAGCAACCGCAACAGCGCCGCACCCACGTGCGACACCACGCCACCGCCACCGACCTCGACGGACAAGCCCTTCGACCACTGGGTAATCTGCACCTACGAAGTGCCTCTCACGCGGGGAACCTGCACGACTCGACACCGGGCAGTTTTCCTTACGTGGCAGGCACTTCGC
>NZ_JBIAFE010000081.1:0-1064 GCF_042869115.1 Micromonospora sp. NPDC007230
CTAGTGCCGCGTCTTTGAACGTTGATCGTGTAATCCATCGGTTCTGAGGAGCCGTCAGGCACGCTGTCTCCCAACGCATCAGGCTGTGGGAGGTGGTGGCCGGTGGGCAGACGCCCGGAGGTGTTCGTCCGGCAGGTGTCGATGGCCGAGGGCCAGCGGTTGCAGCGGATCACTCGGACGGCGAAGGACCCGGTGAAGCTGCGCCGAGCGATCGTGGTGCTGATGTCCGCCCAAGGCCAGCCGGCCCCGGATATCGCGCACCTGCTCAAGACCAGCGAGGACTACGTCCGCGACGTGATCCACGCGTTCAACGAGCGGGGGTTCGACGCCTTGGACCCAAAATGGAGCGGGGGCGCACCGAGACGGATCGATGAGCAGACCCGCGACTGGATCTGCGTCATCGCCCGGTGCGACCCCCGCTTCCTCGGCAAACCCTTCTCCTGCTGGTCCCTGGCCAAGCTGCGCGACTACCTGATCGAGGCCGGCCACCTCACGGCGATCAGCGTCGAAACGATCCGGCGGATCCTGCACGAACGTGGGGTCTCCTGGCAGGCCACCAAGACGTGGAAGGCCAGCACCGACCCCGACTTCACGAACAAGATGCGCCGGATCCTGGACCTCTACGACCACCCGCCCGCCGACGGGCGGGTGCTGTGCGTGGACGAGTTCGGGCCGTTGAACCTTCAACCCCGCCCAGGCCGGGCCTGGCGACCCCAGGGCCAGCCGGTACGGTTGCGCGCCACCTACACCCGTGACCAGGGCGTGCGGCACATGATCGCCGCCCTGGACCTGACAACAGGGAAGTTGCACTACCGCATCCGCGACCGCAAGCGCTGGCGGGAGTTCCTGGCCTTCCTCAAGACCCTGCGCCGCCGCTGGCCCGACCAGAAGCTGTACCTGATCTGCGACAACTTCTCCCCGCACAAGCACCCCGAGGTCCGCGCCTGGTGCGCCGCCAACCAGGTGGAACTGGTGTTCCTACCGACCTACGCCTCCTGGCTGAACTGGATCGAGGCCGAGTTCGCCGCGGTCCGCTACTTCGCTCTCAACGGCACCGACCACCG
>NZ_JBIAFE010000082.1:0-1059 GCF_042869115.1 Micromonospora sp. NPDC007230
GAGAAGAAGGAGGGCGAGGCCGATGGTGGTGCCATCCTGGTCGAGCGGGGCGGTAGCGCGCACCTGGAGAAGGTGGAGCTGACCCGTAACAACGCCGAGGGCAACGGCGGCGCCATCGCCAACTTCGGCCGGGTCGACCTCGACGAAAGCGAGGTCGAGGACAACCACGCCCAGCGCAACGGCGGCGGCATCTTCAACGTCGGCGTCCTCAAGATCAGGGACTCCCGGATCAACAACAACACCGCCGGCGAGAACGGCGGCGGCATCGCCAACGGCGAGGGCAAGGAAAAGGACAAGGACTACTGGGTCAAGGGCCGCGACGAGGCCGGCACCGTGGAGATCATCGGCCGCTTCCAGGGCAAGGAACCCAGCAAGACCGAGATCCACAACAACCGGGCCGGCAAGAACGGCGGCGGCGTGTTCAGCTCCGGCGGCTTCGTCAAGATCGCCCTGACCAGCATCAAGAACAACACCGCCTGCGAGAACGGCGGCGGCATCTACGCCCGCAACACCGACCTCGACCTCCAGAAGGTCATCGTCGCCAAGAACCACGCCGACAAGGACGGCGGCGGCGTCTACAACACCGGCGGGGAAAAGAAGAAGAAGGAAGCCCCGTACGGCGAGCAGAAGGACCAGAAGGAAGAGAAGGAGCGGGAGGCCACCGCCACCATCGACGACAGCGCCATCGTCGACAACTCCGCCGGACGCTTCGGCGGCGGCATCTTCAACGGCGACCCGGACGTCGAGATCAAGGAAGGCTTCCAGGAGGAGTCCGACAAGGACAAGAACAAGGAAGACAACGCCACCCTCACCGTCCGGAACACCGAGATCAAGAACAACACCGCCAAGAACGGCGGCGGCATCTTCAACAACGAGGGCAAGGTCACCCTGACCAACACCCGCGTCACCAAGAACACCGCCACCGACTCCGCCAAGACCCACCGCGTCGCCGGCGGCGTCTTCAACAACAACGGCAAGGTCAAGCTCGACGAAAAGACCACCATCACCGACAACGACCCCACCAACTGCGGCGGCACCGTCAAGGACTGCTTCAACTGA